>JAFLDU010000114.1 GCA_017309145.1 Zoogloea sp.
AGCGCCACCCCGAGCACGATGGCGGCCAACGAGAACAGGGTCGCCATGCGCCGGCGCGCCAGGGAGCCCAGGAACACCGGGGCCAGGGCCAGGCGGCGGGCTTGATGCACGGGAGGCCGGGCGTGTCCGCTCATGCCTCCAGGCCTCGCGCGGTAAGGCGCAGCACCCGGTCGGCGGTGGCCGCCGCCTCCAGCGAGTGGGTCACCAGGATGCCGATGGCGCCGGCCTCGCGGATGCGCCCGGCCAGCAGCTCCAGCACCCGCCGGGCATTGGCCGGGTCGAGGTTGCCGGTGGGCTCGTCGGCCAGCACCAGGCGGGGCTGGTGCACCAGGGCACGGGCGATGGCCACCCGCTGCATCTCGCCACCGGACAGTTCCCGCGGCCAACTGGCCGCCCGCGCACCCAGGCCGACCGCCTCGAGCAGGCGCAGGGCCGGCACCTCGGCAGCCCGCGTGTCCTGCCCCTGCAGCCACAGGGGCAGGGCCACATTCTGGGCGACGGTCAGGTGGGGCAGCACATGGAAGGCCTGGAACACGAAGCCGAGGCGGTCACGGCGCAGCGCGGTCAGGGCATCCTCGTCGAGGGCGGCGTAGTCGGTACCATCCAGACACAGGTGGCCCCCATCGGGCCGGTCGAGGCCGGCGATCAGGTTGAGCAGGGTGGACTTGCCGACGCCGGACTCGCCGACGATGGCCACGTATTCACCGGGTGAGAGGCGCAGGGACAGGCCATCCAGCACCGGACGACCATTGAAATGGCGGGACAGGTTTTGTATTTCTAGCATGGGCAGTCAGAGCAGGCTTTACAGCGTCGGTTCCGTAGCGTGCGCAGGGTATACTCCGCGCGCCCATGCCCGTCGACCATTACGAAAACTTCCCGGTGGCCTCCTTCCTGCTGCCCGCGCACCTGCGCGAGCCGGTGGAGGCCATCTATGCCTTTGCGCGCAGCGCCGACGACATCGCCGACGAGGGCGACGCCGTGCCGGTGATGCGCCTGGCCCGCCTCAATGATTACCGGCGGGCGCTGATCGCCATCGAACAGGGCCGCCCCTTCGACGACCCGAGCCTGGTGCCGATCTTCGAGCGGCTGGGCCGCAACATCCACGCCCACAAGCTGCCCCTGGGCCTGTTCCGCGACCTGCTCGACGCCTTCAGCCAGGATGTGGGCAAGACCCGCTATGCGGACTTCGACGAGTTGCTCGATTACTGCCGGCGCTCGGCCAACCCGGTGGGCCGCCTGCTGCTGCACCTGTACAAGGCCGACACCCCGGACAACCTGGCCATGTCCGACCAGATCTGCACCAGCCTGCAGCTGATCAACTTCTGGCAGGACGTGGCGGTGGACTGGCAGAAGCAACGCATCTACCTGCCCCTGGCCGACATGACCCGCTTCGGGGTGGACGAAGCCTGCATCGCCCGCGGTCAGGTCACCCACGAATTCACGGCCCTGATGGACTTCCAGATCCAGCGGGCCCGCTGCATCATGCTGCACGGCGCCCCCCTGGCCCGTCGCCTGCCCGGCCGCATCGGCTGGGAGCTGCGCCTGGTGGTGCAGGGCGGGCTGGCCGTGCTCGACAAGATCGAGGCCAACGGCTACGACGTGTTCCAGCGCCGTCCGAGCCTCGGCAAGACAGACTGGCTGCGCCTCGCCTGGCGCGCCGCGACCCGGTAGCCCCCATGACCGACCCCCACGCCTACTGCCAGGAAAAGGCCGCCAGCAGCGGCTCCAGCTTCTATTACAGCTTCATGTTCCTGCCGCCGGAGCGGCGCCAGGCCATCACCGCGCTGTATGCCTTCTGCCGCGAAGTAGATGACGTGGTGGACGAATGCCACGACATGCAGATCGCCCAGACCAAGCTCGACTGGTGGCGCAACGAAGTGCGGCAGATCCACGAGGGCAGCCCGACCCACCCGGTCGGCCAGGCCCTGAAGGACGTGTCGACGCGCTTCAACCTGCCCCGCGAACAGCTGCTGGAGATCATCGACGGCATGCAGATGGACCTGCAGCAGACCCGCTACCTGGACTGGAAGGCCCTGCACCTGTATTGCTACCGGGTGGCCAGCGTGGTCGGCCTGCTGTCGGCCGAGATCTTCGGCTACACCAACCGCCAGACCCTCAAGTACGCCCACGACCTGGGGCTGGCCTTCCAGCTCACCAACATCATCCGCGACGTGGGCGAGGACGCCCGCCGTGGCCGCATCTACCTGCCCATCGAGGAGCTGCAGAAGTTCAACGTGCCGGCTCGCCAGATCCTCGACGGCAAGCATGACGACAATTTCCGCCAGCTGATGGCCTTCCAGGCCTCCCGCGCGCGCCAGATGTACGACCAGGCCTTCGCCCAGCTGCCCGCCGAGGACCGCAAGGCGCAGCGCCCGGGCCTGATCATGGCCGCCATCTACCGCACCCTACTCGACGAGATCGAGGCGGATGGCTTCCAGGTGCTCGACCGCCGCACCTCGCTGACGCCGCTGCGCAAGATCTGGATCGCGGGCCGCACCTGGTTCCTGGGATGAACACCATCACGCAGCGCAGCCGCGCCTGGCGCATGGGGAGGACGTCGCGGTGAGCCTGCCTGTCCAGGTCGGCATCATCGGTGGCGGCTACGCCGGCTTTGCCGCCGCCGTGACCCTCGCCCGCGGGGGCGCCCGGGTGTTCCTGTACGAAAGCTCACGTACCCTCGGCGGCCGGGCGCGGGTCGTGGAGAAGGACGAGCAGCGCATCGACAACGGGCAGCACATCCTGCTCGGCGCCTATGAGGAAACCCTGCGCCTGCTGCGTCTGGTGGGGGTGAAGCCCAGCGTTCTGGAAAGCCGCCGGCTGGCGCTGGTGTATCCGGGCCTGTGCAGCCTCAAGGCCGCCGCCCTGCCCGCGCCACTGCACCTGGCGATGGGGCTGCTCACCGCCAAGGGCCTGGACTGGTCCGACAAGCGGGCCATGATGCGGCTGATGAGCCGGCTCAAGAAGCAGCGCTTCCGGGTCGACCCCGACCGCAGCGTGGCCGACCTGCTGGCCGAGAGCGGCCAGACCGACAGGCTGTCAAGACTGATCTGGGAGCCGCTGTGCGTCGCCGCCCTCAACACCCCGGTGGCCAGCGCCTCGGCCCAGGTCTTTGCCAATGTGCTGCGCGACAGCCTGGCAGCCTCCGCCTCGGCCTCCGACCTGCTGATCCCCAAGGTGGACCTGTCGGAGCTGTTCCCCGTGCCAGCCTCCCGCTGGCTGGCCATGCGCGGGCACCAGGTACGCACCACCGAGGCCATCGCTTCGATCCGCTGGGACGAGGACGGCAAGGGCTACCGCCTGGACGGCGACCCCTGGCAGAACCTGCACGATCACGTGGTGATCGCCACCGCCCCCTATCACGCCGTTCCGCTGCTCCAGTCGGTGCCGACCCTCGCCCCCCTGGCCGAGCAGATCGCCGCACTCAAGCACGAGCCCATCGTCACCGCCTGGCTGGCCTTCGAGGGCCCCGTGCATTTCCCCGAGCCGATGATCGGCCTCAGCGGCGGCTACGGGCAATGGGCCTTCGACCGCGCCGCCCTGGGTGGGCCGCAGGGACTGGTCAGCGTGGTCATCAGCGCCCGCGGCGCCCACCAGGAGATCAGCCGCGAAGCCCTCGAGATCGCGCTGCTGGAGGAATTGCAGGACGCCCTCGGGCGCCTGCCGGCCCTCAAGTGGTCACAGATCATCACCGAGAAGCGGGCCACCTTTGCGTGCACGCCAGGCCTCGCCCGCCCCGGCATCGCCACCGCCGAGCCGGGCGTGTGGCTGGCCGGCGACTACGTCGCCTCGGACTACCCCGCCACCCTGGAATCGGCGGTGCGCAGCGGTGTAGCAGCCGGGCGCACGATCCTCAAGCGCTGCGGCCTGAAGGAAGGCAGCTTCCTGGACCTGTGACTGTAGGGGCTGCAGGGGCGGCTTCAGCCGCCCTCAGGTGCCGGATCCGGAGTCCGCGGGCGGCTGAAGCCGCCCCTACACCAGCCGCCCCGCGGCGAGCCGCAGACTGCGCCCGCAGCGGGCGGCCAGGGCGTTGTCGTGGGTCACCAGCACCAGGGTGGTCCCGGACTCCACGTTCAGGGAGAACATCAGCTCGATGACCGCCTCGCCGGTGGCCACGTCCAGGTTGCCGGTCGGTTCGTCGGCCAGCACCAGGGCCGGACGCGGCGCGAAGGCACGGGCCACCGCCACCCGCTGCTGCTCGCCACCGGACAGCTGGCGCGGGTAATGGCCGAGGCGGCTGGCCAACCCCACCCGGCCGAGCCAGGCCTCGGCCTCCTTGCGGGCATCGGCCCGACCGGCCAGCTCGAGGGGCAGCATCACGTTCTCCAGCGCGGTCAGCGCCGGCAAAAGCTGGAAGGACTGGAACACGAAGCCGACACACGCCCCACGCAGGGCCGCCCGGCCATCTTCATCCAGGGCGAACAGATCCTGTCCGCGGATGCGCACCGTGCCAGTGCTGGGCGCATCCAGCCCGGCCAGCAAACCGAGCAGCGTGGACTTGCCGGAACCGGAGGCCCCGACAATGGCCACCGCCTCGCCGGCCAGGATGCGGAAGGAGACGTCATCGAGGATGCGCAGCTCAGTGCCACCATCGACAGATACGGCCCGGGACAGGCCTTGCACCTCCACCACCGGATCGAGGACGGCGGCGGCGGAACTGGAATCGGTATGGGTTCGGGTCAGCATGGGAGAGTGGAGTCGATTTGCCGGGATAGGTTCAGCGGACGGCCGTTCCATCTCCGATTTTCCTCGCCAAAGGTGAAGCCTGCTCGATGAAGACGGAAGCGAACCGGCGGCGTAAACGAACAAGGGCAGCCTGGCGGGCTGCCCTTGCACACTACCGGGACGATGAATCAATCCACGTGGTAGTTCGGTGCTTCCTTGGTGATCTGCACGTCGTGGACGTGGGATTCACGGATGCCGGCCGAGGTGATCTCGACGAACTCGGCGCGGGAGCGCATGTCGTCGATGGTGGCGCAGCCCACGTAGCCCATGGAGGCACGCAGGCCGCCCATCAGCTGGTGGATCACCGCGGTCACCGCGCCCTTGTAGGGCACCCGGCCTTCGATGCCTTCCGGCACCAGCTTGTCCACGTTGCCTTCGTTGTCCTGGAAGTAACGGTCCGCGGCGCCCTGCTGCATGGCACCGAGGGAACCCATGCCCCGGTAGGACTTGTAGGAACGGCCCTGGAACAGCACGGTCTCGCCCGGCGCTTCCTCGGTGCCGGCGAACAGGCCGCCCAGCATCACGACATTGGCCCCGGCCGCGATGGCCTTGGAGATGTCACCGGAGTAGCGGATGCCGCCGTCGGCGATGAGGGGCACACCGGACCCGGCCAGCGCCGTGGCGACGTTGTCCACCGCGGTGATCTGGGGCACGCCCACGCCGGCCACGATGCGGGTGGTGCAGATGGAGCCCGGGCCGATGCCGACCTTGACGCCGTCTGCGCCGGCTTCGACCAGTGCCTTGGCTGCCGCGGCGGTGGCGATGTTGCCGCCGATGACCTCAACCTGCGGGAAGGTCTTCTTGACCCAGTTGACCCGGTCCAGCACACCCTGGGAATGTCCGTGGGCGGTATCGACCACGATCACGTCCACACCGGCCTCGGCCAGCAGCTCGGCACGCTCTTCGGTGCCGGCACCGACGCCGATGGCGGCACCGACGCGCAGGCGGCCGAGGCCATCCTTGGCAGCGAGCGGGTGCTCGGTGGACTTCATCATGTCCTTGACGGTGATCAGGCCGGCCAGGCCGCCCGCATCGTTGAGGACCAGCACGCGCTCGAGGCGGTGCTTGTGCATCAGGGTACGCGCCTCGTCGAGGCTGGCGCCTTCACGCACCGTCACCAGGCGGGCCTGGGGGGTCATGATGGCGGAGACGGGCTGATCGAGATTGGTCTCGAAGCGGGTATCGCGGTTGGTGACGATACCGATCACCTTGCCGCCCTCGACCACCGGCAGCCCGGAGAACTTGTGGGTGCGGGTGAGGGTCAGCACCTCGCGGACCGTCATGGTCGGCGGGATGGTGATGGGATCCTTGAGGATGCCCGATTCGAAACGCTTTACCTTGGCTACTTCGGCCGCCTGCTGCTTGGGGGTCAGGTTCTTGTGAACGATCCCGATCCCGCCTTCCTGCGCAAGCGCAATGGCAAGGCGTGCTTCGGTGACGGTGTCCATTGCGGCGGACACCAACGGAATATTCAGGGTAATGTTGCGCGTGAGCTTCGTCTGGAGGCTGACGTCGCGCGGGAGAACGCTCGAATGGGCGGGGATGAGAAGGACGTCATCGAACGTCAGCGCCTTCTGGATCACTCGCATGGCTTTAATCCCTAGAACCAAATCCGTATTATACGCAGCTTGCCGGCTCCCGGCAAAAGCTTTGTCCCAGTGGAGTTCCCTGATGCAACCCAGACTGCTTGCCCTGCTCCTGATCTGCGCCGTACCGATGGCTTCGGCCCAGAGCATCTACAGTTGGAAGGACGCCAACGGCCGGGTGCATTACTCGGACAGCCCGCCCCCCGACGCGCAGACCCGCAAGCTGCGCGACATGCCGATCACGCCGCCCAGCACCGCAACGCGCGGCCAGGCTCCGGCCCAGGAAACCTACGTGGAAAAGGAGCAGGCCTTCCGCAAGCGCCGGGCGGAAGCCGCCGAGGCCGAAGAGAAGGCCCGCCGCGAAGAAGTGCAGGAACAGAACCGCCAGCAGATGTGCAACGGCCTGCGCCAACAGTTGGCCGGGCTCGAAAGCGGTCAGCGGATCGCCCGCTTCGCCGACAACGGCGAACGTGTGTTCATGGACGACAACGAGCGCGCGGCAGAAATCGAGAAGACCCGCGGCTACATCGACAAGAACTGCAAGTAGGGCACCGCGGACTCAACCGGCGGCGTCCTCCGCCGGGCCACCACCCTTCTTCATGACCTTGCCCTCCTCGGCCCTCTTGCGGCGGACCTCCTTGGGGTCGGCGATGAGGGGCCGGTAGATCTCCACCCTGTCCTTGTCCCGCAGCACGGTGTCGGCCTTCACCAGCTTGGCGAACACACCCAGCTTGTTGGTCTTGGCGAGATCGATCTCGGGATGCTTCTGAAGCAGGCCTGATGCCTCCACCGCCCGCTGCACGGTGCTGCCCACGGGCAGGCGCAGCTGCACGACCTCCTGACGGTCGCGCAGCGCGTAGCACACCTCGACATGGATGGAGTCGGACATCTCAGGCTTTCCCGTAGACCTGGCCGGCACGCTTCACGAAGGAATCCACGAAGGTGTTGGCGATATGGCTGAACACCGGCCCGACAGCCTTCTCGATGATGCGGCTGGAGAACTCGTAATGCAGGTTGAACTCGACCTTGCAGGCGGCATCCCCGAGGGCGATGAAATCCCAGCTGCCATCGAGGTGGGTGAAGGGTCCGTCGGTCAGGCGGATGTGCATGTGCCGGGGGTAGTCCTTGTCATTCTCGGTGCTGAAATGCGATTTGATGCCGTGGTAGTTGATGTGCAGCGTGGCCTTGGTGACCTTTTCATCGCGGCCATGCACCTCGCTGCCGCCACACCAGGGCAGGAACTTGGGGTAATCCTCGCAGCGGTCCACCAGATCGAACATCTGGGCCGGAGTGAACTCGATCAGGACAATTTTCTTGACGGTTGCCATCGGGGCGCGGGCGGACTACCGAGCTGTTAAAATGAGCGATTTTACGCGCCGTATCAAACCTACGCCAATGAGCATCATCGACAACCGCAAGGCCTTCCACGATTACTTCATCGAGGACAAGTACGAAGCCGGCCTGGTGCTGCAGGGATGGGAGGTCAAGGCCATCCGCGAAGGGCGCGCCAACATCAAGGAAAGCTACGTGGTGATCCGCGGCGCCGAGATCTTCATCGTCGGCATGCACATCACCCCGCTGGAATCCGCGTCCACCCACATCCACCCGGATCCGACCCGCACGCGCAAGCTGCTGCTGCACTCGGAAGAGATCGCCAAACTGATCGGCAAGGTGGAACGGGCAGGCTACGCGCTCGTCACGCTGGACCTGCACTACACTAAGGGCCGCGTGAAGGCGACCATCGGCCTGGCCAAGGGCAAGAAACAATACGACAAGCGGGAAACCGAGAAGGAACGGGACTGGGAGCGCGAGAAGGCACGCCTGGTCCGCGTCAAGAACTGACTGCCGCTGGGCTCGTGCCTGCGGCTATTCGGTCTCGCCCAGGGCCCACTCGACATCGAGCCGCTCCAGCGCGTCCGCCGGCTGGCAGGCGGCGGCCTCGTCGAAGATGCGGTGGGCCTTGCCCAATTCGGACACACCGAAGGCCAGCAGGGTGGATCGGGCATATTCGGCCAGCACCACCGGCGACTGGGGATGCAGCGCCCGGGCGGCCTCGAAGTGCTCAGTGACGGCATCCCGGCGGGCGCCATAGGTCAGCGCCGCCATCATCACGCCCACCTTGTCGATGACCTCAGCGTGATACACGCCAAGGCCTACATGGGCATCCGCATGGGCAGGCTCCAGCTCGATGGCACGCTGGAGGACTTCCCGCACGCGCCCGCCCAAGCCCCGCGCCAGCGCGTGGACCACCGAGATATTCTGGCTGAAACGCCCCAGGGCCAGCCCATATACATACCAGGCATTGGCCCAGTTGGGCGCCAGCTTGACCAGGGACGCGCAGGACTCCACCACGTCCCGCAGGATCTCCACGCGCCGCGACTCGTCCTCCTCGAGGTGAGCCGCATACACTGCTGCAGCCCGGGCCGATACCACCAGCCCCACCGGCCCCGCCGCCAGTCCGTGATCCACCGCGTCCGCAAAATCTCCGGCGTGATAGGCCCGCCAAGCCTCTTCGAGGCGTGGCACAACGACCGACACCGGCGGCAGACTGGGGCCAAGCGCCGGATTGCCATCGATTAACGCTTCCAGGCTTTCCGCGCTGGGGTAGGACTCCTTGTCCCCCCGGTGCAGACGTGCCCAGTTGCTCTTGAGGGCCGTACCGCCATACCGGTAAATCCGGTCACCGTAAGGAAAACGCTTCCAGCTGCGCCTCCGGCTCGCCTGATCGCTCTCCGCAGGCCCTCCGGACTGGCGTGAGCGGCGAAAAGCGGCTCCCCAGTCAAACGTCAGATGCATAAGCTTTATTCTCCCTCTGGCAATCCATCCGGCCGTTGTCTTGTCCCCGCCCGACGGGGGCCGGCAAAGGCTGCGTCTCCGCCCGGGGAAGATTAGCACCGTCGCCGCGGACAAGCATTCCGCAATGCGGCAAAGCCCCTCGCTAGCTGCCCGCGGCAAGATCCATGAAACGGGCCAGATCCAGGTCGAGCGCGGTCACGCCACCGGCATCATGGGTGCTCAGAGTCACCTCGACCCGGTTATAGACATTGAACCACTCCGGGTGATGATCACACCGCTCGGCCATCAGGGCTACACGGGTCATCCAGGCGAAAGCAGCGTTGAAGTCCTTGAAGCGGAAGGTCTTGGTGATGGCCTCCCGGCCAAGGGTCTCCTGCCATCCCTCCAGGCTGGCCAAGGCAGCATGACGGGCGGCTTCATCCAACTTGCGGGGACGCATGAGGGGGCTCCTTTGAGATCAGCGCAGAGAGAAATCCACCCGGCTGGGGCGGGCCTTGGCATGGATGCTGCCGGTTTCATTCTTGGGTGCCAGAATGAAGATGCGTTCGGCTTGCACCTGGCCCTTGTCCCTGAGCCAGCGCTTCACCGACTGCGCGCGCTGCTGGGCCAGCAGACGTATGTCATCCGGCCCCACCGTGGTGTTGGCAAGGATCAGCTTTTCCATCTCGGCCACGGGCAGGTCTTTGACGAGCCCCACCAGATTGCGCGGCTTGGGGAAATCCTCGTTCTTGTAAACCCGCGCCAGCAGAGACGGATACTCAGCCGGCGTAACCCTGATCTCCCCATCCTCATCCGCAGACTCGCCCTTGCGGGCCATGTCCTTGACCTTCAGTGCTTCCACCTTGCCCTCCAGCACCGACCGCTTGAGCCCTTCCAGGTCATGGACAGGATCGGCCCGGCCCGTGATCTCGAGCTTGAGGGCCGTCTTCTCCTTGAGGGTCTTGGCAATGGCTGCAAGCTTGGTCTCGGCGCCTTCGGACAAGCGGCCGGAACCCGGCTCGAAATCCAGCCAGGACAGTTCTTCGGCGTTTCCGCCTAGCAGCGACCCCACCAGGGCAAAGGGCGAAGTGATCGCCTTGGTC
Source organism: Zoogloea sp. (assembly GCA_017309145.1). Classification (GTDB taxonomy): domain Bacteria; phylum Pseudomonadota; class Gammaproteobacteria; order Burkholderiales; family Rhodocyclaceae; genus Zoogloea. The sequence continues at coordinate 10,187 of JAFLDU010000114.1, forward strand.
ACGAGATTGACGACGACCTTGAAGACCAGCCCTCCGACACTGAACTCCGGATCATCCAGAGAGCCGCCTATGGGAAGGCTCAGGTCGATCTCGCCACGGCTGTTCTTGAGCAGTGCAACGGCCAGGGTCACCGGCAGCTTGAGCGCATCCGGGCTGTCGACGGCCTCGCCGAAGGTCAGTTGATCCAGGAAGACCTGGTTGCTCGCAGTGAGCCGCCGATCCACCACCTTGTAGTTCAACTCGGCCGACAGCTTGCCCTTCTCGATGCCATAGCCCACGTACTTGGCCGAGTAGGTGGACACCCCGGAGAGTTCGAAATCCGTGATCGCGGCTCGGATGTCGAGGGCCCGGTCCTGGCGGAAGGGATTGAAGCTGCCCGCCACCGTGACCGGCGCAGAATCGTCCACCTTGCCCCGCAGGTCCAGGCTGGCGATGGTCGAGGGGTCGGAGGACAGGCCGGTGAGGCTGCCCCCCATGCCGGTCAGGTTGACGTCGTAGTTCGGCCGCACGAAGCGGTCGCTGAAGGCGATGTTGCCGCCCTGCACGGTAACCCGCTTGACCAGAATCGGCGGAAGCGGTGCCGACGGGTCAGCCCTTGCTGCACCCGGGGCCTGAGGCGACGGCGGCTTGCTGCCCGGGCTGCGGGCCTCGGCGAGCTGCTTGTCCTTGGCCTCCCTGGCCTGCTGCGCAGTGATCTCCCGCAGGTTCAGCCCCCCCTGGGCGTTGAGGATCAGGCGGGTGTAGAAATCCGCCAGAGCAATCTCGTCGATGCTGATCGATAGCGGCGACAGGCGCAGGTCCATGCCGGCGAAGTTGAGGGATTTCCACTTGAGGAAGTCCGCCGCATTGAGCTTGTCCACCGAGGCGAAGTCGGCGACCGTGAAGCTTCCCCGATACGCCGCCTTCGCCCCTCCCACCGGAGGCTGCTCGAACACGAGGCGGCCCCGGGCGCTGGCATTGCCGCGGGTGATGGCAATGTTCACCTGCTCGGTGACATAGGGCTGCAGCATGCCCAGATCGACCGTTTTCAGGTCCAGGTCGAGGGCCGCCGCCAGCGGCGCGAGGCCGACGCTACCTGCCACACCGACGCGGCCACGCTTGTTGACCGCGGCCTGCAGCTTGAGGGTGGCCTTGCTGCCACGGGCCGTGGACAGGCCATCGACGGTCAGGCCGAGGGGTTCCACATTGAGCACGACCGCGGGCGCCAGAGTGCGATCCTCCAGGCGCAAGCCCCAGTCATCCAGCGCGAGGCGCTTCACCTCCACCTGCCAGTCCGGGCCAGGCGATGCCGGGCGGGATGCACTGGTCGGCCGAGGCGCAGGCTTCACGGCGACGGGCCTGGCCGGTGTGTCGGACGCAGCCGCCAGTCTCATCGCATTGAGACTGCCGTCCTTGTCACGTACCAGGGCAAAGCGGGTCGCCTTGCCGGCCACGCTGCCCACCACCACCCGGCGGGCCGCCAGATCGAGCCCGGCATCCTTGACCTCGAGCAGCCCGACACGCGCCAGGGGAGTCTTGTCCCCCTTGAGCAGCACGCCCAGATCACGCAGGGTCAGGGAGGCCCCCTCGACGCGCAGCAGAGGCTCCCCGGCTGCCCCCTGCTCGAAGGCATAGCTCAGGCCCACGTCTGCCCGCCCCGATTGGATCTCCCCCTGGGGCAGGAAGGGAGCGTAATAGGGCCTGGGGCTCACCAGATCGAGCCCCTCCAGGCGCACCTTCCCCTCCAGCTTGAGCGGAGCCAGGGCCAGGCTACCCGTGTGGCTCAGCTTCTCGCCCGCATCGGTGACCAGCCCGGCCTCCAGTTCGGCCGGCGTCTTGCCCGCCAGGGTGAACTTGCGCAGGGTCAGGTGGATGTCCTGCAGGCGGCGGCGAAAGGGGCCGCCGGCCAGCGCATCGGTGAAGTCCACCTGGCCACCGGTCAGCCGCAGTTCGCCCAGGCTCAGGGCCAGGGGCTGGGCCGGTGCAGCAGCCGGCTTGTCGGCGACCGCCGTCCCCTGCCCGGCCGGCACCAGGTCGAGCAGGCTCAGACGGCCCTTGCTGTCCCGCGCCACAACAAGCTCGGGCTTGTCGATGGCCAGGGTACCGAGGGCGACCTCCCGGGCCAGCGGTGCGAGCCGCTCGACCCCCAGCTTGAGACTGCCCAGACGCAGGGCCGGGCGGTCATCGGCATGGCGCAGATCCACGTCATCCAGGCCGAGTTCCCCCTTCACCACCACGTCGGGCGTACCACCCGGGGGCTGGGCGAAGGACAGCTGAAGATCGGAGGACAGACGGGCCGACGCCAGCCGGAAGGGCTTGTCCCCCGGCAGGTAGTCCGCGTAACGGCCGAGATCAAAGCCGCTGAACTTGAGGTCGACCACTGACTCCCGGTCCGGCGCGAAGGGCTTCGACTTGCCACGGATCTCGAAGGGCGCATCGTTCACCTTCATCGACAGCAGGGGCTCGACGAAGGTCTCCACCTGAGCCGGGAGGTTCGACACGAAGGGGATGCCCAGTTCCAGGTCGGCAATGACGTGCTGCTGGCCGGCGGGCTTGTCATCGAAGTCGATCCGGCCCCGCTCGATGCGGATGTTATGCACCGCAAAGTAGCTCTGGCCGCCGTCATCAGGCTTGGCCAGCATCTCGTCGATCACATCGGACCAGTTGAAACGCCGCCCTTCCTCGCGCACCACCCGGACCACCGGCTCCACCAGTCGCACTTCGGAGACCACCGCGCCCCCCCGGAACACGGACTCCAGCTGGACGTTGGCGTACAGCGAACTGAAGCCGAGCGCCGTCTGTCCGCCTTCCCGCTCCTGCATGCGGAAGCCACGCACCTCGGCGGACAGGGCATAGGGGTTGATGGAGATGCCGTCGATACTGACCGGACGGTGGAACATCTCACCGAGCTGGCGCTCTGCCAGCGACTTGACGAGGGGAGGCGCCACCAGGAAGCCCACCACCCCGAGCACCCCGAAGGCCACTGCGCCCCCGATGGCCCATCTGGCGGCACGGCGGGTGACGCGCGTATTCTGACCCATGTTGTTCGTGTCCCTTTTTCTCCGCGCAGGCTGCGCGGGCGAGCATTCCCTGTATCCCGGAAGCCTAGCAGGGCAGACGTGACCTGGAAATGACGGGTTGCAACAGGATGTGCCAGGTTTGCCCTGGCCCGCGCATCGGTCTATCCTCCGGCCCCTCGCTCTGCCCTTCCCCGCCCCCCATGAATCAAGCACCCCGCACCACCCGTTACGACGTCATCGTGATCGGCGCCGGCGCCGCCGGCATGATGTGTGCCGCCCAGGCCGGCCAACGGGGTCGCCGGGTGCTCCTTCTCGACCACGCCGACAAGCTGGCCGAGAAGATCCGTATCTCGGGCGGTGGGCGCTGCAACTTCACCAACCTGGATGTGGGCATGGGCAACTACCTGTCCCGCAACCCCCAGTTCTGTCGCTCGGCCCTGGCGCGCTACACCCCGGGACACTTCCTGGAACTGATCAACCGCCACGGCATCGCCTGGCATGAGCGGGAGCACGGCCAGCTGTTCTGCGACGACTCGGCCCAGGACATCATCGACATGCTGCGCGCCGAATGCGAGGAGGGCCGGGTGGACTGGGCGATGCCGTGCACCCTGCAGGCGGTGGCCGCGGGCGATGATCCGGCGGCGCGCTTCGTGCTCGACACCAGCCGGGGCCGCTTCGAATGCGCCAGCCTGGTGGTGGCCACCGGCGGCCTGTCGATCCCCAAGATCGGCGCCTCCCCCCTGGGTTACAAGATCGCCGAACAGTTCGGCCTGGCCATGGTGGCGCCCAAGCCGGCCCTGGTGCCGCTGACCCTGCCACCGGAGGAGCTGGCGATCTACAAGGAACTCGCCGGCATGGCCTTCGATGCAGTGGCCGAATGCGGCGCCGGGCGCTTCCGCGAGAACCTGCTGTTCACCCACCGGGGCCTGTCCGGCCCGGTGATCCTGCAGGTTTCGTCCTACTGGCAGGCCCGCGACTATGGGGGCGATGACGGCGGCAGCCAGGTCACGGTCAATCTCTTCCCGGCCGAAGACGTGCGCGCCTGGCTGGGGGAGCGGGCGCGCAGCAAGAGCCTGCTCGCCAACCTGCTCACCGAGCGCCTGCCCAAGCGCTTCGCCCAGGCCTTTTGCGACCAGCGGGGCTGGAACAAGCCCACCCACCAGTTCAACGGCAAGGAGCTGGACGCCATCGCCGAAGCCTTGTCGGGCTGGGCCATCACGCCCAACGGCACGCTCGGCTACGCCAAGGCCGAGGTGACCCTGGGCGGGGTGGACACCCGGGAGCTGTCCTCCAAGACCATGGAGGCACGCAGACAGCCCGGGCTGTTCTTCGTCGGCGAGGTGATGGACGTGACCGGCCACCTGGGCGGCTTCAATTTCCAGTGGGCCTGGGCCTCCGGCCACGCCGCCGGCCAGGCGGTCTGACGCGGCCCGCCAGCCGCCATCAAGACAAAGGCCCGCATAAAGCGGGCCTTTGAGGTCCTGCGTGGCGGCAGATTACTTGCCGGCAGCAGCAGCCAGACCGTTCAGGATTTCCTGCTTGGCATCTTCAACGGTGCCCCAGCCCAGGACCTTGACCCACTTACCGGGCTCGAGATCCTTGTAGTGCTCGAAGAAATGCACGGTCTGCTTCATCAGCAGCTCGGGCAGGTCGTCGGTGGTCTGCACCTTGTCATACAGCGGGGTCAGCTTGGACACCGGCACGGCCACGACCTTGGCATCCACGCCACCGTCGTCTTCCATCTTCAGCACGCCCACCGGACGGCAGCGGATCACCACACCCGGCTGCAGCGGGAAGGGGGTTACGACCAGCACGTCCACCGGGTCACCGTCGCCGGCGATGGTGTGGGGCACGTAGCCGTAGTTCAGCGGGTAGCGCATGGAGGTGCCCATGAAGCGGTCAACGAAGACAGCGCCGCTGTCCTTGTCCACTTCGAACTTGATCGGATCGCCCTGAGCGGAGATCTCGATGATCACGTTGATGTCGTTCGGAACGTCCTTGCCGGCCTTGACCTGATCGAAACCCATATCACTACCTCCCGTTATTAGATATAAGACAGCTCGCCATTATAGTGGAGCTGCGTGACTACCGGATAAAACCCGCAAGCCCGGACGCACTCAGGCCGCATCGAAACCGGCTTCCTCGATCACCGCACGCAGGGCATTGGCCGACACCCTGGCCGGATCGTAGCTGACCCGCGCCTCGCCCTGCTCCAGGGACACCTGCACCGCGCCCACGCCCGGAGTGGCGGACAGGGCGCCGGTGACGTTCTTCACGCAGCCCTGGCAGCTCATGCCACCCACCTTGATGACAACCTCGTCCATCGTGTTTCCTTTCGTCTGAAAAACTCAATCGCCGCCAGCGCGCCAGCGCCTGAGCAGCAGGGAATTGCTGACCACCGACACCGAGCTCATGGCCATCGCCGCCCCGGCGATGACCGGATTGAGCAGGCCGAGGGCCGCCGCCGGAATGCCCAGGATGTTGTAGATGAAGGCGAAGAACAGGTTCTGGCGGATCTTGCCGAGGGTCGCCCGGGACAGGGAGATGGCGTCGGCCACGCTGGCCAGATCGTTGCGCACCAGGGTCAGGTCGGCCGCCTCGATGGCCACATCAGACCCGGCACCAATGGCAAAGGACACGTCGGCGGCGGCCAGGGCCGGGGCATCGTTGATGCCGTCTCCCACCATCGCCACCCGGCCCTCGCGACGCAGTTCTTCCACCGCAGCGGCCTTGCCCTCCGGCATCACACGGGCGCGGAATTCGTCGATCCCGGCCTCGGCGGCGATGCGCGCCGCCGCCGCCGGGTGGTCGCCGGTCAGCATCACCACCCGCAGCCCCAGGGCCTTCAGGCGTGCCACCGCCGCCTGCGAGGTGGCACGCAGGGGATCGGCGATGCCGAGCACCCCCAGCACCGCGCCGCCGGCCGCCACCGCCACCGGGGTC
>JAFLDU010000115.1 GCA_017309145.1 Zoogloea sp.
GGTCGGCTCTGAAAAGCTTCGCGATCGTCGAGCGCGAGCGAACCGTCGGCACCAAGACCAGTTGTGAGCGCCGCTACTACATCAGTTCCCTGCCGGCCGATGCCACACGGATTGCCCATGCGGTGCGTAGCCACTGGGAGGTCGAAAACCGGCTTCACTGGTGCCTCGACGTCCAGTTCAATGAGGACCAGTCCACCGTGCGCACCGGATTCGCCGGCAACAACCTCGCCATCGTTCGCCACATCGTGATGAACCTGCTTCGTCTGAACACCTCGCGTAAAGGCAGCATCAAGACCAAGCGAATGCTGGCCGCCACCTCAGACGCGTTTCGTGCTGAATTGCTCGGGTTCATGACATGAAGGTGCGATTGCCCTGCAGGATATAGGAGCTTCTTCTGCCCTACCAAACACTTCATGATGAAAGCACAGGAAAATCACAACTATGAATTAGAGCTTATAAAAACGAGGGGGCTTTGCATATACTCGATGAATGAAATTGGAGAAGATGGAACTAGAATACCGGTCGAAACATGGAAAGCCATAGCTGACGAGAACTGCGTCAGCCAATCCCATTAACCTCCCTGTCCCTCAGCCCGCGCGGGGGAAGCGGCGGGCGAGTTGTTCAGGACTGAGTATTCCAGCTCAACAGATCCCTCTTCCATTCTATCCCGAACTACGCGCTCAGCCCTAAATCTAAAATCCAGCATGATTGGCTGACCAAACCAAACATGAACCCTTAGCTCCTTATATGAGCAGACAAATAAAAATCAATCAGAGATCCGCCTATATCGATAAACCTCAACGCCTTTTCTCGACCGACACTCCTGACGAGAGCTCTCTTCGCCTGGCACTACCTCGGTCAAGCTACCGAAGCGCGCGCACCGAACCCGGTGATTCGCGACGACCCGGACATCCCTGTTCTCATCCAGAAACAACCTATACTCACCGTAACTGAGAGACACACCGCCGGACGACTCAACATGACGAATAGGGGGCCCCATATATCGATAGATCACATATCCCCGAGAGCACCCAACTCTAACGCCATCATAAAAAACGTCTGACTCCAGACTGCGCATCCCATTTTCCGCTTTGACATAAACGCCACCTTTTCGACTTTCGACAGCGACAAGAACATCGAGATCTTTTTCCTTCAGGTATACCTCTCGGCTAGGATACAAACTCTTGAAGTCGCCAAAAAAAAGCCATCGGTAATTTGACCCATACTTGGCCTCGACTAAATAGCGCCCTGAGAAATCGGGGCAACTGCTCGTAGAAATCGATGCAGGATCCCAATCCAACTCATCCATGCTTGGCACACGGAACATGTCGGCGCATCCAGACAAAGCCAAGAGCAGCAATACGTAACTATGGATGAGTGCTCGCATCACCTGAGACTTTAGGAGCCCTCCCCTTCCACCTATTTGCATTTCTTAGTACATCCTGAACTAAACCGCCCCCCTGGAATTTTCAAGCACAACGTACTGATCCCAAATGGCGCTGCCAAGCCCACATCGATCATATTCCAAGCCTCACTCCCCCAGAACCCCTGCGCATTAGATATATCTCCATCCACAGCCCGCAATAATGAAAGCTATTTAGCTGGTCCTGAAATATTCAATTCGCCGCCGCCAGCCTGACGGCCGGGCCGCATTGTCGCTGACCACCCGCCCAAGCACTCCAACCAGAAGCCAGAGCGCAAGAAGGGCTTTCAGCCCCAAACGAGCTACCGCCCGCATCCCCCAGCGCGCGACGGAAGCGCGTCAATCCGCTCGGGTCGCAGGGCAGCCGGGTCTCGAAGTACTCACCGCCGCAAAAGAACTGCCAATAAGGATTCTCCGCCCACTTCTGAACCACGCTCTCGTCGCTCTCCCCGAAGGCTTGCTTGAGAACAGGCGGCCCGCTGCGCTTTTGCCTACACCCGCTACCTGCAAGGTCGGGCCGAACAGATCCAGGCCTTCGAGCACACGCCCTTGGTAATCCTTGCAGGCAAAGCATGACGCCAGCGCCGATTCGATCTCGGCCCACGGCATGCGGGTCGCCAATACCGCCAGCGAGTGACGCAGATCGATCATCGCTCGAGCCGGGCGCGGACAAAGTCCAGGATGATCATCGCAAACCTGCGCTCCAAATCTTCCAGAAAGTGAATGCCATTGCACTGAAAACAGGAGGATTCGGCAAGGCCCCAGGGGCGTTCAGCCCGCGTCGGAACAGGGGCGGGTTGATTGTTCAGGACCGACTCATTCATTCCGAAAAATAAATATAGGCTTCAAGCCTTAAAGCATCTTTGACTGTTACACAACTAGCATCAACATCTACAATGACATTTCGACATTTACACGCAACTGCATATGGCGGCACAGAACGCAAAACCTCTCCGCATACAAGGCAACGATAGTTGATAGACTCCCCCATCGGAAATCCTTGCTTTAAATCAACTATCAACAACGCTCATGAAAGTGCATCATCTATCTTTTCATGCAAGACTATTGCACGCTCCTTCAGACCCACTGGCAAATTGCCGACATCTATCATGCAAGACAACTCAAGACGCATCATCATGAGTATCTCAGTCCCTGTCCCCCCCTCAAGCATCGTGTTCAATATAGCAGTAGCGAAGCTAGAAAACCCCGCACTTTCTAATTCAACAGCAAGTCTCTTAGCTTCACCATAGTAATCATATGAACTCATGACTTCCTCAATGCGTACCAAACCACTTCATATTCACCCCACCAGGAGAGACAACAACCTCTACCCCGCCCCCCGGGTTTCCCCCCACGCCCGGAGCCGGCCGAGTCACAAATATCGCGCCTGGCTTCACAGTTGCTTTTTCGACAAAATTCGCATTCAAAACGTTCTCCTCTGGTATCCCATAACGAGCAGCATAACCTGGAGTAGCGGGGTTTTCTAAAGACCAAAACTGCGCCTCAGCCGCTTGACTTCTTTCCAGAGTCCCAATGCGATACAGGGTAGCTCCCTGTTCAACCTTCGCTCTAGCGGCAATTGCAGCAGAATCTAAGCTCTGAAACGCTTCGCCGTAAGGAGTAGAAACTGCACGCGGTATGCTGCTTGCACCACCGCCACCCCTATCTGCAGCCGCCACTACCTCCGCAGCTTTGCCGCCACTAACCCCCGCCCCCAGCAACTGCCCCAAGCGCCCTGCATTATAGACCCCCGCCCGCGCGCCTGCCTGGCGTGTCACTTCCTCATCGCTAAGCGCCGGGTTCGCCTGTCGGATTTGAGTCTCAAAGGCATGGATCCTCTTGATCTGCGCGAGCTCACCAACGCGGTCCTGCGTCCCGTAGATATAGTCCCTGCTGTTGATCAGCGGGAGTTCTGCGGCGTATTGAACGCAAACGGAAACCCCTGCACACAAACTGGTGTCGATCGTTGCCCCAGGGCGCTGAATACCTTCCACCAGTGCCCGGCTTCCCTGGATGGTTTCGGTCTGGCCGATCAGGTCGTGTTGCCGCTTGTCCAGGGCTCGGGCGTCGTCAATCGTCTGGCTGATGCAGCTGGCCTGACCTTGGCATTGAGCCAGCTGCGCGTTGAGTTGTTTGACTTGAGCGTGATTCAGGAAATTATTCTGTGCCGCATTCCCCGCCGCATCCGCTCCAACTTGGGCGTCACCGCCGGTCACCGTATTGACCAGGGCACCGAAAGCCGGGCGATGTTCACCGTCTTGCTCGCTTCGGTGGCATTCAGCGGATCCCGGCTGCCCCCATACCATTCGGCCACCAGTTCGCCCACCAGCCCGCCTACGGCGCCGGAGGCGCAGTCGCCGCTCTTGGCTGCGCCCATGGCGCATCCGACCATCAGGTGGCCAACCTTGTTACTGAAGCCATCCAGGTCGCCCACCCAGTTCGCGGCGCTGGCGCCGGCAGCGTCGACCGCACCAAGGAACAGGCCCCGGCCGATCTTGTCCGCCAGATCACCACCGTTGATCGAGGTATCAATCAGCGCGCTGACGGTGTTGTTGATGGCGTTCTTGCCAAACTGTGCGACGAAGTCGGACTTGGCGCTGATCTCGGAGAGCTTGGTGAGTGTGCCGTCGGCGTTGGTGAAGCTAATACGCCCAGCCAGCTCATTGAGCATGCCGGCGGTAATCATGGTTGTGGCAAGGCTACGGACTGATTCCTCGCTGCCCAGGTCACTCAGGATCTTACCCAGATCGCCCTTGTTGTTGATTGCGGAGACGACCGCCTGAGACGTCAGGGCAACGAGCCCCGCATTCGCTGCGGCACCCAAGATGGTGGTGGTAGTGACAGTACCCGCGGTCACCGTGCCGGCTGCAACGCCGCTGGCATTAAGCAGGTTGGCTCCAGCGCCCGCTGGCATCATGACAGCCACCACGATAGCGATCGCCAATGCCGCCTCTGCCGTGAGCCCTGAATGCTGGTAATCCCATTTCTCGTGGGCCAGGGCGACCTGCTGCCAGTCCACATCAGGGCGATCGGCCAGTTGCAGGAGCCATTCCTGGCCAGGCTGGCTGGAAAGCTTTTCGAGTTGGGTCTTGAACTCGCCTTCGGGAAGTTGGGCGACGATCTTCGGGGCCTGAATCGTGACCGGGCTCTGAATGTTCACCAGGGTCAGGGTCTCGGTGGTCTCGCCGTGGCCTGACATGCTTCGCCAAACGGCGGACTTCCTGCTTGAGGTATGAACCGTTTCGACTCGGTTTCTTGCTCCTTGGATGATCAACTCGGCCTCAGCACTGGCCTTGTCACCCTGACCAACGCTGATATGCGTATCGGAGGCCTGGATCTGGGTGCCCTGCAGCAGTGTGTTGCCACCACTTTTCAGGGTAAGGCTGTCCAGGCTTTGCAAGTGAGTGACGACGGCGGTCTCGGTGCTAGTGCTATCGGTACGCTTGCTGCTTCCACCGATCAGACTGAAGTTGGCGCCAAAGACCAGATTTCCCAGCCCGAACAGGTCGCGGCTGACCTTTCGGGTGTCCTGCACGGTGTGCACGTTCTGCAGCGCATAAGCCGAAAGCTCTCCGCCAGCGTTGAGCACGGTACCGCCCTGGGCATCGAACAGACTACCGTGGAGGGCGATGTTGCCGCCGGCCTTGAGATTGATGTCATGGCCGGTCAGGGCGGAGGCCGCTGCATCAGCGCTGTACTCAGTGTGCTCGGTGGTGGTGACCTTCTTCCTCAGTAGGCCGCCGCTCTTCTTGACGCTGACAGTGTGCTCAAAGCTCTTGTCTGTGCCTGCCGTAAGGGCGAGGTTCTCCTGGGCGACGATATTGACGTTGCCTTTGGTGCCCGCCGAATCGATCGCGTTGACCTTGATCGCCTCGAGGTTGAGGTTGCGACCGGTGACGGCAACCTCGCTGCCGCCGAGGGTGTTGCCCACCGTGCGCTCGCTCCACCGCTCGACGACGGAAGAGCCGGATTTGTTGCGCTGGGCAAACTGTTGGCTGTCATAGCCGGCCTTGAGGGTTACGTCCCCGGTGGCTGCGAGGGTGAGAGGGCCCTTGGCCTCGAGGATCACCCCTGTACCTGAAATGCTGCCTGACGCGGGTGGTGAGGGCGGTGCGTCCGGCTTGGGCTCGGACTCCTTCGACGGCCGGACTTCGGGCGGCGTGCCGGTGGATACGATGTCGAGCCGACCACCGCTCGTGATGTGCGTAGCCAGATGGACACTGCTGGATTGCAGATCGGTGGTGTTGCGGAAGCTGTCCTGGGTAGTCTTGCTCTGGTTGAGGCTGAGCCCATCGAGGACGACGCTGTCACCAACGAGCCGGGTATCCCCCTTGCTCTGGATCCTCTGACCGCTGAGGATGAGACTGCCACCCGCATGGAGCGTGGTTTCGCCCCCGGAATCCAGACGCCCTCCCACCGCACTCTCAGCATGCGTCAGCGTAAGTTGCTCACCGCTCCGATTGACCAGGCCCGGGAGGATGGCGGCACCATCGATCCGGGTGACGACACTGGACTCGGTATGCGTGCTGTTCTGGACGGCACCGATGATCAGGTGCCCACCGGCAACGAGGCGCGTGTCCGTGCCGGACTTGATGTCTGCACCCAGGATGACGGTGTCGCCGCCACTCTCCAGATCGAGTCGGCCACCGGCCTGGAGCAATGCCCCCTGGTGCTGGATGTCACGCTCGATCCGCGTGGAGACCTGGCTGCCGCTGGCGGTGAGGCCGGTGATCTCCGTCTCTCCGTTGTTGAGGGTGTAGCTGCGTTCGTTGGTGACGGTATGGACCTGGGTGCGGCTGTTCTCAATTCTGAGGGCCTGAATGTCGATCTTGCCGCCGACACGGCCCGTAAGATTTCCTGCTGCAGTGAGGTCGGCGCCGGTAGAGGTGAGGTTCTTTCCGACGTTGAGATCCAGATCGCCGCTGCGGGCGATGATGCCGGCCCGCTGGTCGGCGTACTGGGCGACCAGGGTGTCGCTGTGTGTGGTGGTGGTGGCGCCGAAGACACCATCGTAGTCCGTGTGGCTGCGGGTGGTCGTCTCGTTCCGGTCGACGGCGTACAGCGTGCGGTTGAAGAGATCACCCGCCACGCTCAGGGACAGGCTGCCGGCTTCGATGCGACCGGAATCGTTGATCAGGTCGCCTCCGGCGTAGATCGCCGCATCCTTGTCGATGAGGATGCGGCCCCGGGTGTTGTCCAGCTTTCCATCCACCGACAGCGCAAGGCGATCGGCCTCGATCAGGCCATTGCGGTTGTCGATACTGGCACCGAAGAGCCCCAGCGCCCCGCCGGCCTTGATGGAGGCACCAAAGTTGTCGATGCGACCTTCTGCCTTGATCAGCAGTTGATCGCTGGCCTCGACGCGCCCTCGATTGGTGAAGTTTCCAGAGAGTACGAGCTCGAGGTTGTTGGCGGTCAGGCTACCAGCCGACGCGCTGAAGCTGCCCCAATCCGGGAAGGTCAGGCCATAGCGGGCGGCCTCGGTGGCCGGGAGGGCTTGGCTGGGAGTGGGGTCGGGCGAGATGACGGAAGCACTTCCGCCGCCCATCGCCCCCAGGAGCAAGGCTGACCCCACATTGACCCACGGCAGGGGAACGGACGCACCGCTCTCGCCAGACGGCGGCTCAAGGGCGCTCACATCAGTGTGCGCAAGGTCGGCCGGCCCGGCCCCGCTGACCACGCTGCGGGTGATGCTCTCGGCGATCGCCTCCAAGGGGCGCCCCGGCGTGGCGAATGCGCCCCCGCTTCCCGCCGTGGCAGACGGCGTCATGATGTGGAGGCCGGGAGCATCCAGTGGGCCTTGGCCCAGCCCCCGTACCAGCGCGGTGACGCCCGCCGTCATAGCGGCCTGTACCCGGTTTTCCCGGGAGGCTGCCAGTGCCTCACGGGCCGCCGAGCTGTCGACACCCGCCCCGACCGTCAGGTCGACACCGGACAGGCTCAGCACATCGGCCTTGATGGTGCCTGCGTCAGGGCTCTTCAGGGTGATCGAGGAGGCCCCACCCGTCGCATCGAGGCGCGGCAGGCTCAGAGCATGGGTGACCTCGATATCACCGGAAGCATTCGCCCAGACCAGCGTCTGGGGCGCATTCTCGGCAATGTAGGCAAACTGACCCGCCACCCGGGCATCGGACGCGAAGTTGTGGAGGCTGCCTTGGAAGTAACCATTGACCACGAAGTTTGCGCGCTGGCCCACATCGGAGTAACTCACCAGGTACGGGTCGGTCAGGGTCGGCAGGCCTAGCAGGAGGTAGCTGCCATCCAGTACATTCGGCTCATCCGTGCGGGTCCGACTGCCAGTGGCGAGGTTCTCGACAGTGCCGTAGGCATTGCCGCCGAGAAGCACATTGCCGGTATTGACCAGCGCACCACTCCAGATCGTACTGAGGGCCGGACTGACCCAGGTCTCCCCCACCCCCACGGCAATCCCGGCCACATTGAGTCGCAGGGTGCCGAGGGCTACCAGCGGGTTGCTGGCAGGCCGCAGGACGAGGGATGGCACATCGAGGCTGGCATCGCCCCGGGACGCGACCATGCCGCTATTGGAGTAGCCCGCAGCCCTGATCTCCAGCGCAGACTCCGCCAGCACGGTACCGCTGACCGCGTTGCTGAAGGCGCCGGAGCCGGCATCGAGGGTGATCCGCTGGGCCGCCGCGCCATTGCCATAGATGAGGCCCGCATTATTGATGCCTTTGCCAGCCTGGAGGCTCACCTCGCGCGTCGCCAGCAGGGCGCCGCCCTCGGCGTTGTCCAGTAATGTGGCGGCCTTGACGGTGAGGTTGTCATCGGCGACGAGGGTGGCCCGATTGCTCACGCTGCCCGCCCGGGCGGTGACATTGAGATTCCGGCGGGCCTGCACCAGGCCTTCAGTGACCACCTCGGTTCCTCCCAGGGTCACATCCAGAGCCTGCATCACCGGGGCCAGTCCGTCCCGCGCGCCCGCCACGGAGGCAAGGCGGCCCGTGACACTCACGTCCAGGCTACCGCCAGCGGCGACACGTCCTCCCGTGTTGGTAAAGGACCCCGCACTGATCACGATACCGTCCTCTGCCGCAATGACACCCGTATTGACTGTGGGAGTCTTCGAACCAAAGTTAGCGTCGGTCAGGACGTCGTTCTCGCTGCGGGTGTTGTTGAAGGCCGCACTGCCGATGTTGATGTCAATGCGCCCCGCCTGGATGAGTCCCCGGTTGTCCACGTCGCCGCCGCTCAGGCTCAGGCTGCCGCCCACGGCCAGCACGGCAGGGCTCTGCACGAAACGGAAATCCTTGTCGGGGTCAGGGGCGCGGGGCGGGGTATTGCCTGGTGGCGGATTGCAGACCGCGGGGGTCACACATCGGGACGCTTCGGTCAGCTGATTGGCGACGCCGCCAAGGGCGGTGATGCGGGCATCGCCGCTCACCGCCACGCGGCCGGCGTTGGTGAACGTCCCCGCGACATAAGCATCCAGGCTGTCGGCACTCAGGGTTCCCAGGTTACCCAGCTGGACGGTCTGGATGCCGAGACGCCCGGCAGAGACCAGGCCATAGTTCTGAACATCGGGGCCAAACAGGCTGACCCGGTCGCCCGTCATCTCTCCGGCGTTGCTGACGAGGCCGCTGGCGGTCACATCAGCGCCGGCGATCCTGCCGGTATTGAGGAGCCCACCTCCAAAGGCCAGCCCGCTCCCGGCCACCGTACCGCCATTGACGGTGTAGCCGCTCACTGTGAGTGAGTCGATGTAGAGCGTACCCCGGTTATCGAGGCCTCCCGCCACCTCTCCCTGGCCAGCGGCGATGCGCCCCAGGTTGGTGAGACTCCCCCCCGAGAAGGCGAAGCGTCTTCCACCGGAGAGCACGTCGCCGGCATTCTCGAAGTTGCGGCCGGACAGCAGCACGGAACCGGTGCTGCTCAACACGGTTCCCCCTGCACCAAGGCGGCCCTGCTCGCGGGCGGACAGTTCGATATCGCCATTGGCGACCACGCCACCGCTGCCTGTCAGGTTGGCCTGGATGTTGGCCGCCCGGATGCGGATGCCCCCGACGCTCTGCAGGAGCCCCTCGCTGATGAAGTCCCCCGCAATATCCAGGTGCAACGCCTCATCCACCATCAGGCCGCCGTGGCTTTCCAGACGACGGCCTACGGTGTCTGCCGACAAAGGGCCATGGAAGCGGGCATCGCCCTGGAAGACAAGGTCCTGTCCGGCAGAGAAGCTCGCCGGCCCCTGCACTTCCAGAGCCTTGGAGAAGATGATGGAGCCCTTGTCGGCACCTGCCTCAAGTGCGCCCCCCACCTGCACATCCCCCGCAAGG
This sequence comes from Zoogloea sp., assembly GCA_017309145.1. Lineage (GTDB taxonomy): Bacteria > Pseudomonadota > Gammaproteobacteria > Burkholderiales > Rhodocyclaceae > Zoogloea. The sequence continues at coordinate 9,715 of JAFLDU010000115.1, forward strand.
CGCGCATCGCCGGCAGCCGCCAGAGAGAGGTTTCCGACCACGGCGACCGGCCCGGCCAGAGTGACATCTGCCTGACGACTCACGAGTCGGGCGTCGCCCAGGCCGAGGGTTTCGCCACCCACGCTGACCGTCCGGTCGGCGGACACCTGCAGCGGACCGCCGGAACGCAGGTCGGTGGCAATGACGAGGGAGCCGGTACCGGCCTCGATGCTCACCCGCTCCGGCGACAGCAGGGCACCAGCCACCTCCACGCCGGCCCCCGCCTTGAGCGCCAGCGCCCCCTCCGCTGCCAGACCTCCGGCATAACGCTGGCTGCCGCCGCTGGTCAGGGTTGCCGCACCGAAGATGCGGGTGTCACCCTGGCTCAGAGACCCACCGGCCTGGATCGTCCCCTCCCGTCCGATGGTTACCGTGCCGGCCTGGGTGACATCCCGCCCGGCCACCAGATCAAGACGCCCCAGCACCAGCGTGTCGCCGGAAGCCCGGTAGTCCCGGCCGGCGCGCGCCCGGTAATCGCCGCCGCTCAGGACGGCGCCCGCGGAGACATTGCCAGCGGCCTCGACAGCCACATCGGCGCCTGTGTTCAAGCCCCCCTGCAGCCCCGCAACCGACAGATCGGCGCCCGACTTGAGGGTCACCGCGCCGTTGGATGCCAGGGCTCCACCAACAATCAGGTCTCCCGCCTCCGCGATGAGGGTGACCGCCGAGCCTGCCATCACCTCCCTGGCTGCCGTGAGGGAAGAGCCCGCCCGGGCCTCTGCGGCCCCCGCCGCACGCCAGGCACCGTCCCCCACCAACGCCCCGCCGGCGCGCAGAGCCAGTTGCCCCCCGGACTCCAGGTCCGCGCCAAGATGGGCGTCCTGGCCGGAGGTCAACGCGATGTTGCCCAGGCTGGCGGTGAGTCCGTCCTGCCTCAGTCGCCCCGCCGACACGACATCCACCCCGGCGTTGCCGATCAGCATGCCGCTGTTGTCAAAGCCCCCGGCGCCGGCCCGGACCTCGACCCTGGACGCCCCCTGCACACCGGCGGCCGAAACCTGCTGCCCCTTGAGGAGGATGTCGCCATCGGCGCGCGCCTCCGCCGTCAGGACCAGCGGCCCACTCCCCGCATCTGCACTCAGCCGCCCCGCGGATCCGACCTTTCCATCCACGGTCACGCCCTGACCGACCAGGCTCACATCCGCATCGCTGAACACCGCCCCAGCCAGCGAGGCCCTCGCCGCCGCCTCCACGCTGACGGGCCCCTTCGCCACCAGCGCGCCCGACGAGACCTCACCCCTTGTGCTGCGCAGGGTCAGACTGCCTGCGGCCGCCAGCGCAGCGGCAGAGACTCCATCCTGCCCATCCAGGACAAGGTTGCCGCCCGCGACGAACTCACTACCGAGTTCGACGCGCCCCTCTCGTGAAGTCAGCCGCGCATCCGCCCCGGCCCCGCCCTTGGCGAGCGTGAGCGCCTGCCCCGCCTCCAGGCGCAGCCGCCCATTGGTCGCGATGAGGCCATCGCTGTCCAGACTGTCGACGCTCAAGATATCCAGATCGCCTCCGGCCACGATCAGGCCGCCGCGGTTGATCACCGATGCGCCACTGCGGATGGAGAGTCCGTCGGCCGCGGAGAGCGTGCCCTGCTCATTGCGCAATCCCTGAACCAGATCCAGGCTGGCCGTGCTGCCGGTACGCAGCGAGCCGCGGTTGTCGAAGGTGCTGGCGCTCAGGGTCAGCGTGCCTGCAGAATCAATGACACCGATATTGGCAACACTGCCACCGAGCGCCAGATCGACACGCCCCCCGTACAACACGCTGCTGTTGGCCAGGCTCGCGCCGCGGATCTCGGTCGAGTCCGCAGCGATCAGGCCACTGTTGCTGATCCGCCCGGCGTCGATCTGCAACACGCCCCCACCGAGACTGCCCCGATTGAGGAGGTCGCCTCCCGCCACCTCGACCCGCTCACCGACCACCCTGCCGGTGTTGTCGAGGCCACCCGACAGGATGATGGCCTTGCCGCCGATCTCACCCTGGTTCGAGCTTGCACCCTGCACCTCGACCCTGTCGGCCGAGACCAGCCCTGCCGCCGCGTTGTCCAGGCGGCCCTCCACGCGTACTGTCTGCCCCGCCAGTACGCCAGCGTTGGCCAGGAGCTCGCCCTTGAAATCGAGCCCCCCTCCTGTGGCAAGGACTGCGCCCTCCGTCTCAAAGCGAGGGCTTTCGATCCGAACGCCCGCTCCGCTGACGATCTGGCCCCGAGCACCCAACCGGATGGACTCGCGGGCCCCCAGGCGGATGTCGCCATTGGCGAACACGCCGCCGGCACCGGCTTCCTCCAGGGCCAGGCTGGCCGCCCGGATGGAGACCCGGCCGCCACTCTCCAGGCGCCCTTCGCTGACAAAGGCTCCCGCGGTGTCCAGAATGAAGTCGGAGTTGGTGTGCAGCAGCCCTCTGTGCGTGATCAACCCCTCTGAACTTCCGAGGGTCAGCGGACCGTTGAAGAAGGTATCCCCGCCCAGCACAAGACCCCGGGCACCGCTCAAGGTCGCGCTCCCCCCAACCGCCAGGCTGCCGTCGAAGCGGACGGCGGCCTCGGTGGATTGGACCTCGAGATCACCCGCCAGGCTCGTCGCCCCCCCAAGCCGGATGGCGCCCGGCGCCACCAGGCTGAGCCCACTGGTCCCAGTCAGGGGGCCGCCGATGTCGATCGCCCCCTGGCTGCTGACGAAACGCATCGGGCCACCGGCATGCACCGCATCGGTCGTGATGCTGTCCCGGGCGATCAGGGATACCCCACCGCCGGCCACGAGGGGACTCACCACCCGTAGCGTGCCACCGCGCGCCTCCAGGCTGACTTGCCCCCCCGCCGCGCTCTCGGCGAGACTCAGGCTGCCGCCCGCACTCAGACTCAGATCGCCATTCGCCGCCAGACGCCCGTCGCTGAGCAGGTCTCCGGCGGTTTCCAGACGCAGGCTGCCCCCAGCCTCGATCTTCCGGGGCAGGACGATGTGGCCCGCCCCGATGCGGGCATCACCCACCACCAGTACATCACCGCCCAGCACGGCGCGGCCTGCCGCGAGATCGAGGGCCCCCGCCGAGACCTCTCCGGCGATGTCCACCGACTGGCCCGCCCGCAGGCTCGCCCGGCCTCCTGCAGTGACACGGCCGCCGGCCCGGATGTCGAAACCAGCGTCGACGCTCAGGTCGCCGCCCACGGTCACATCCCCCAGAAAGCCGACAGAGGCGCCGCTGGAAAGCCGGGTATTGCCGCTGACCGTCACGGCGCCCGGGGCGATCAGATCCCCTGCAATCGCAAGCCCCAGATCGCCCTGGACCTGGAAGTCTCCCCGACCATCCCCAAGCGTCAGCTCCCGCGCGCGAATCTGCGTCTCCGTGGCCACCACGCCCGCCGACAAGCGGACCCGGTCCCCATCGAGCGTCACGCTCGCACCGGCCGCCACCGGTGCGGCGACATCCAGGGACCCGCCCGCGGCGAGACCGACCTTGCCCACAACGGTTGCCGGCCCCTGCACGGCCAGATTGCCCCCCGCCTGCGCAACCAGATCTCCACCGGCCTCGGTCGCGCCCTGGATGCTCAGATTGCCCGCGGCATCCAGGGTGATGGACTGGCGGGCATGCAGGTCGGCCAGGCTCAGATCGCCGGCACTCCTGGCCACCAGCCCCCGGCTGTCCGCCAGCAAGGGGCCGGCGAGCCGCACACCGGCCCCTTGCTCGGTGGACACGATGCGGATCTGGCTGCTGCTCATGGCGCCGAAGACGGAGCCATCGATGGCATAGGCACGCCCCGGGGCCGGGGTGGCCGGCACCGGGGCGATGTTGTCGAGCTGACCGTCCCGCTCCCCTACCCGGCCTGCCCCGGCCAGCAAGGTGATACCGGCCAGCTCAGGGTTGAGATAGTGGGCGCGCACCGGGCCATCCAGATGAATGCCCACGGAGATCAGATCGACCTTGCCGACCGTGCCTTCCAGCCCCCGGCCCTCGATGCTGAGTTCACCGCCTGCCACGTCGAAGGCCAGCCCCGAGGCTTCGGCAAAGGGCACCACGCTGCCGGCCGAACCCAACCAGACCGGCGTACCGGTTGAGAGCATGAAACGCTGGCTGTTCAAGGTGCCGCAGCCGGAACAGCTCACCCCGTAAGGATTGGCCACGATGACGGTGGCCGGTGCCCCGAAGACCTCCAGCGTGCCCGCCAGGCGGGAAGGGGCTCCCGGAGCCACGACCTCATTGACGATCACACTGGCCGGCGAGCCGCCCGCCAGATTGGGATTGGCCTCCACGCTGCCACCGAGCAGGGTCGTGCCGGCGCGGGTGCTGTTGTTGAGGACCACCCCTTCGGCCTGCACATCGAAGCGCTGGTAGCGGTTGTAGGACGTACCGGCTGCATTGGGCCGGGTGATGTCGATGGAAGGCACACCCGCGCTGGTCTGCCCCACTCCGGGGCGGAAGGCGATGGGCCCGCCGGGATCCGCAATGGGCGCACCGTGGGCACCTCCCGGCAGGAGACAGCCCGAACCGAACACCGCCACCATGACGCGGGCAGTGAGACGACGCCAGGTGGAGCAATCGGGCAGAACGGTCGCGGGGCTGGCTGGGCGCATGACGTATCTCTCGAGCTGGAGCGGGTCAGATGCCCCCGCACCGATGGAATCGGCAACCCGTCAAAGATAGCCCGATATATTCTTTATGAATATTCATTAAACATAATTTTGCAAGCCGCCCTCCCCTCGGCCAAGTGGGTGCCTGTCAAGCACGGGTTGAAAGCACTTGACCATATTCAGTCAACCGACTAACTTAATTCAGTCAGTTGACTTAGATCCCCTGCGCATAGCAGGGACCTCCCGGATTCATGAGCACCCAGGCACACAGCGGTTCCACCCATACTCCCGTGCGCGCCGACGGCACACTGGCGCGCAAGCGCCTGCTCGACGCGGCGCTGCGCCTCTTTGCCGAGAAGGGCTACCAGAAGACCTCCACCCGCGAGATCGCCGACCAGGCAGGGGTCAATCTCGGGGCCATCAGCTACTACTTCGGCGACAAGCCAGGGCTCTACCGGGCCGCTTTCTGCGAATCCTGCTGCGACACCACCAATGCCCCTGACATCCAGCTGGCCTGCGACTGCGTGCCAGACCACCGGGCGGCCGGGCTGTCCCCGGCCGAGGCGCTGACAGTGTTCTTCCGCAGCTTCCTGCAGCCTCTCAAGCAGGGTGACCAGGTGCGGCTCTTCATGCGCCTGCATTTCCGGGAGCTGGTCGAGCCCAGCGGCGTCCTCGGCACCGAGATGGAGGACGACATGGCTGCACTCTTCCAGGCCCTCGCCCGGCTCATCTCGGACGCCCTGTACCTGGCGGCGCCCGACCCGGACAGCCTCCGCCTGACCCATGCCGTGCTGGGCATGGCCATCCACTTCTTCGTGGCCCAGGACCTGGTCGAGCAGGCCAGCCCCGGACTGGTTGCCCAGCCGGACGACATCGACACCCTCGCCGACCGCCTGGCTCTCTACGCGGACGGCATGATTGCGACGGAGATCCGCCGCCGCGCCCAGACCGGGAGTTCCAGATGAAGCACCCCGCCCCCCTCCTTGCCGCCCTCTCATCGTCCCGCCCCCGGGTGCTCCCCCTCGCGGTGGCCATGGCCCTGCTGGGCAGCCTTTCGGCCTGCGGCCTGCTGCCCAAGGTCGGCCCCGACTACGCAGGCCCCACCGCCACCGCCCCGACGGCCTGGCAGGCGCCGATGCCCCATGCAGGCCAGGTCGCCGAGCTGGGCACCTGGTGGAACCGCCTCGACGACCCGCTGCTGCCGGTATTGATCACGGCCGCCCAGCGGGAGAGCGCCACCCTTGCCCAGGCCCGCGCCCGCATCGCCCAGGCCCGCGCTTCGGCGGTGGCCGCCGGCGTGGCCGGCATGCCGACCCTGGATGCGAGCCTTGCAGCCAAGCGTGCCGCCTTCACCTTTGGCGCACCCACCACCTTCCAGACCACCCGGCAGGCGTCCCTGATGGCCAACTGGGAGATCGACCTGTTCGGTGGCATCAGCCGGCAACAGGAGGAAGCCGATGCCCGTCTCACTGCCAGCGAAGCACGCTGGCACGACGCACGCGTCTCGGTGGCCGCCGAGACCGCCGACGCCTACCTGCAGTTGCGCTACCAGGAACGCCGGGTTGCCCAGGCCGAATCCGACGCCGCCTCCCGCGCCGAGACCGCGCGCCTGCTCGACACCCTCGGACGGGCCGGGCTGAGCCCCCCGGCCCAGGTCGCCCTGGCCAGCGCCAGTGCCGCCGATAGCGCCGCCACCCTGACCGAACTCAAGGCCGGCCTCGACCGCCAGATCAAGGCCCTGGTGGCCCTCACCG
>JAFLDU010000116.1 GCA_017309145.1 Zoogloea sp.
TTCGACAACAAGAGCGAGTTCCAGGTGGTGCTCGACATGCCGGTGGGCACGCCGGTGGAGCAGACCGCCGAGGTCTTGCGCGAGATGGGCGAGCGGGTCGCCCGGGTCGAGGAGGTGACCGACTTCCAGGCCTATGCGGGCACGGCCGCGCCGATCAACTTCAACGGTCTGGTGCGCCAGTATTACCTGAGGGGCCAGCCCGAGATGGGCGATATCCAGGTCAATCTGGTGGACAAGCACCATCGTGAGCGCAAGAGCCATGAGATCGCCGTGTCGGTGCGGGCCGACCTCGAGGCCATCGCCCGTCGCCACGGCGGCAACGCCAAGGTCGTCGAGGTGCCGCCGGGGCCGCCGGTCTTGGCGCCGATCGTCGCCGAGGTGTACGGCCCGGACTATGCCGGGCAGGCCGCGGTGGCGGCGAAGGTCCGCGCGGCTTTCGAGGCGACGCCGGACATCGTCGGGGTGGATGACACGGTGGACGAGGAGGCGCCCAAGCTGGTGCTACGGGTCAATCAGGCCAAGGCCGCGCAGCTCGGGGTGGCCCAGGCCGACATCGTCGAGGTGGTGCGCCTCGGCCTGGGCGGCGAGAACGTCACACCGCTGCATGGCGGTGACAACAAGTACGAGATTCCGGTGCGCCTGAGCCTGCCGCCGGAGCGCCTGGGCAGCATCGACAGCCTGCTGCAGATGAAGGTACGGGCCCGTGCCGCGGAGGCGGGCGGGGCGCTGGTGCCGGTGTCCGAACTGGTCCAGGTGCAGCCGGCCCGCCGCGAGCAGGTGATCTATCACAAGGATCTGCTGCCGGTCGTATATGTGACCGGCGACATGGGCGGCCGGCTCGACTCGCCCCTCTACGGCATGTTCGACATCCGCAGCCGGATCAAGGACCTGCCCCTGGTTGGCGAGCGTCTGGGGGGCGTGCTCGGCGAGTGGTTCATCCATCAGCCGGAAGATCCCTACGCCGGCTATGCCGTCAAGTGGGACGGTGAGTGGCAGATCACCTACGAGACCTTCCGCGACATGGGCGCGGCCTATGCGGTGGGGTTGGTGCTGATCTACCTGCTGGTGGTGGCCCAGTTCCGCAGTTATGTGGTGCCCCTGGTGATCATGGCCCCGATCCCGCTCACCGTCATCGGGGTGATGCCCGGCCACGCCTTGCTGGGCAGCCAGTTCACGGCCACCAGCATGATCGGCATGATTGCCCTGGCGGGCATCATCGTGCGCAACTCCATCCTGCTGGTGGACTTCATCGACCAGCAGGTGGCGGCCGGGGTGGACCGGGCTCGGGCCACCCTGCATGCCGCTGCGGTGCGTGCCAAGCCCATCGGCCTGACCGGGCTGGCGGCGATGATCGGCGCCTTCTTCATCCTGGATGACCCGATCTTCAATGGGCTGGCGATCAGCCTGATCTTCGGTGTGCTGGTGTCCACCCTGCTCACGCTGGTGGTGATCCCGGTGCTCTACTTCGCCGTGGCGCAGGGGCGCCCGGCACTCACGCAGGAGGAAGCATGATGAACTTCGCCCGTTGGTTACAGGGGCGCGCCGGGCGGCCCGCAAGCGAGGAGGCTGTCCTGTGAGCCTGACCGTCAATCAGTTCGTCCGGGTTTTCGCCGGATCGTTTGTGCTGATCTCCCTGGCCCTGGGGGTGGAGGGGAGCCCGCTGTTCGTGAGTGGCAAGTTCCTGTGGTTTACCGCCTTCGTCGGGGCCAACCTTTTGCAGAGCGGCTTCACCCGCTTCTGTCCGCTGGAGATCGTGCTGCGTCGTTGTGGTGTGAAGGACGGAGACGCCTGCCGCTGAGCTTACTCGAAGCCCATTATGGGCAGTCCGGCGGTGGGTGGCCACTCAAGCTTGCCAGGTCGAGGCCGTTCACCTCCGGTGATGAGCCAACACCCGTTTTTTTCCCGTTTCAGGCTGCCCGGTGGCCGGATCCGTCCCGGCAGCCTGCCCGGAGGGCGGGGCCACTGGTTCGTCACGGCCCTGGTGCTTGGCGGGCTCCTTACGGCTTTGGGCTGGCACGCCCTGTACAGCCACGAGCTGGAGATCCGGGAGGCCCGCAATGAGGCGGTGGCGGACCGGCTGCAACACCAGTTCGAGGAGCGCCTGGGCAAGGTCGATTTCATCCTGCGTGGGGTGGCGGGCCTTTTTGATGCGCAGCATCTGGTGGAGCGCCGGGAGTTCGAGGGCTACGTAGCGGGCCTGCGTCCCACCGAAGCCCTGCCCGAGGTGGTCGGTATCGGCCTGGCCCGAAGAGTCGAGGTGGAGCGGGCCGCCGCCGTCGAAGCCGTGTTGTCGGCGAGCTACGGCCGCGACATCCGGATCCGCCCGGCGCCCGATCCGGCGCAGGGGCCGAATGCCTTTCCCCTGACCTATTTCTGGCCCCTGACGCCGCAGACCGAAGCCGCCATCGGCTATGACAGCTTTGCGGAGTCCCAGCGGCGCAGCACCATGGAGTCGGCGATCCGCAGCAAGGGTATCGCCATGAGTCCGCCTCTGTCCCTCGTGGTGCTGGGCAGCGCGTCCCAGGTTAATGGGGTGGTGGTGTATCGGGTCGCCCGTCCCGTCGATGAGCTGGCGCCCAGCCTGGGGCCCGAAGGCATCGTCATGCTGGGCCTCGATGCGATGGCCTTGTTCGACGGGGTGCTCCAGGCCTCGGCGCCCGGCGCCGGCCTGAGGGTCGAGGATGTCACCGGCGGCGACGTGCAGCGGCTTTATCCGGCGAAGGCCGCCGCCGGGGTGGAGGGCGCAACCATCGAGCGGGAGGTCCGCTTCGGCGAGCGGATCTGGCGGATCCGCGTGACGCTGCCGGGTGCCGACGAAGACTTTGCCTCATCCACCCTGCTCGCTGTTGGCGGGGCGTTCACCAGCGTGCTGCTGGCCTTTCTGCTGGCAGCCCTGGCCGGGCATCAGAAGCGGGCGGTGGCCATCGCCGAGCAGATGACCAGTGAGCTGAGGAACAGCGAGAAGCGCTTCGAGCTGGCCGTGTCGGCCACGGATGAGGGGATCTGGGAGTGGCAGGCCGGTCATCCCGGGCTGTTCCTATCCTTGCGCTGCGACCGCCTGTTCGGTTACCCGGCGGGCGGACTGCCCCGGAGTGTGCGGGGCGTCCTGCGGCTGATGACCCACCCGGCCCGCCGTTCCTTTCTGAGGGCCTTCCGGCAGCACGTGAAGAATCGGGCCTTGCTGGAGTGCGTCATCCCGATCCGCCGCATCGATGGGAGCGCGGGCTGGTTCCATCTGGCCGGCAAGACCGAATTCGACCGGAGCGGCAGGCCCCTGCGCAGTGCGGGTGCGGTGTCGGATGTGACCGAACTGCGCCGTGCCCAGCAGGCCGTGGTGGACTCCCACGCGAAGTTGGACGCTCTTTACCGCCATGCCTCGCTGGGCATGGCGCTGGTGGATGGGCAAGGGCGTTATCGGCAGGCCAACAGTGCGTTCTGCCGGATCACCGGCTATGCCGAAGACGAGCTGTGCCGCGTCGGAGGGCCTTTGCCGCCGCCGCCCGAGCACCCCGACGGTTTCATCCAGGTCGACGGTGACGCCTGCTTGGTGGCACCTGCGCAGGCTTACGAGACCGAGTTGGTGCACAAGAATGGCCATCGGGTGCCGGTGCTGCTCACGAGTACCCGGGTGGGAGGGGGCGATGCGGGGCGCTGGGTCATCGTCGAGGACGTGACCGTGCGCAGGCAGGAGCAGCAGACCATCCGCGAAGCCCACGCCACCAACGAGTCCCTGATCGCCGCGATCCCCGACATGTTGTTTCAGCTCGATGATGACATGCGTATCGTGCGCTACCACTCTCCGAGCGGGGATGCCTTGTCGATGCCCCCCGAGTCCTTCCTCGGGCATCGTCTGGAGGATGCCCTGTCGCCGGACATGGCTCGGCGCTTCAGCCAGGCGGCGGTGCAGGCATGCCGCACCGGTAAGCTGCAGCGGCTCGAGTACGCGTCGCGGCGGGGAGGCAAGGAGCGCCATTTCGAGGCGCGCTTCCGGGCCATCCGTACGGGGGGCAGTCTGGCGGTGATCCGTGATGTGACCGAGCTTAAGCTGGCCGAGCTGGCCCTGCGGGAGAGCGAGGCGCGCTGGCAGTTTGCCCTCGACGGCGCGGGTGATGGCGTATGGGACTGGAACCTGGTGAGCGGCCGGGTGTTCCGCTCGCAGCGCTGGATGGCGATGCTGGGTTACGCGCCCGAGGAGATCGGTGACGAGATCGGGGCTTGGACCGAGCGGGTGCACCCGGAAGATCTGGCGCCGGCGCTGGCCGCCCAGGACGCCCATCTCAGGGGCGAGATCCCAGTGTTCACGCAGGAAGTACGGATGCGCTGCAAGGATGGCCGCTACAAATGGATCCTGATCCGCGGTCTGGTGGTGGAGCGTGCGCCGGATGGCCAGGCCCTGCGCATGATCGGGACCCACACCGACATCGACGACGCGAAGACCTGGGAAAGCCAGATCCTCGATCACAATCAGAATCTGGCCTCCTTGGTGGCGGCCCGGACACACGACCTGCAGCTTGCCAAGGAGGCCGCAGAGGCCGCCAACGAGGCCAAGTCGGTGTTCCTGGCCAACATGTCCCATGAGTTGAGGACACCGATGCACGGTGTGCTGAGCTATGCGCGTCTGGGCGAAACCCGGGTCACCCAGGTCGGCCACGAGAAGTTGCGCGGTTATTTCCACCGTATCCGGGTCAGCGGCGAGCGGCTGCTGATGCTGCTCAACGATCTGCTCGATCTGTCCAAGTTCGAGGCGGGCCGCATGACCCTCTCGAGGGCGCCGGCCGATCTCGAACTGCTTGTGCGGGATGCCGTGAATGAGTTCGCCGCGCTGTTCCAGTCGCGGCGGCAGACGGTGCGGGTGGAGCGGGCGGGCCCGCTGCCGGAAGTCATGGTCGACTCTGCGAAGATGGGCCAGGTGATACGCAACCTGCTGTCCAACGCCGGCAAGTTCACCCCGGAAGGGCAGGTGATCTGGGTCCGCCTGGCGATGACCTCCCTTGACGGTGCGCCGGCCGCGGAGATACTGGTATCGGATGAAGGGGTCGGCATTCCCCTGGCCGAGCTGAACACGGTATTCGACAAGTTCGTGCAGAGCAGCCGTACGCGCACCGGGGCCGGTGGCACCGGTCTCGGGCTGGCAATCTGCAAGGAGATCGTGGTTGCCCATGGCGGCCGGATCAGTGCCAGCAACAATGCCGCTGGCGGGGCCGACTTCTCGGTCGTCCTGCCTCTGGGCGCCCAGTCCGTATCCCTGGGCGGGGATGTGACGGAGAAGGAAGAATAGATGAGCAAGGCACGCATACTGGTGGTCGACGACGAGCCCTTCAACCTGGACATCGTCGCGGAGTACCTGGACGAGATGGATTTCGACCTGGTCATGGTGGAGTCCGGCGACGCGGCCTGGGACGCGCTGAGTGATACGGAGGTGTACTTCGACCTGGTCCTGCTGGATCGCATGATGCCGGGCATGGATGGCATCATGCTGCTGCGCAAGATCAAGGCCGACGAGCGCCTCAGCAGCATTCCGGTGATCATGCAGACTGCCGCGACGTCGCCGGAGCAGGTGCGCGAGGGGCTGGCGGCGGGGGCGTTCTACTACCTCACCAAGCCTTTCGAGGGCGAGGCCCTGCAGACCATCATCCGTTCGGCCCTGGACGACATGAGGGTGCGCCGCGAGTTGCGAGCCAGCCTCAACGACCATGCCAAGGCGATGAACTGCATGACCGAAGGCTCGTTCACCATCCGTACCCTGGAGGAGGCGCGCAATCTGGCGTCCTTCGTTGCCCTGCTGGGGCCGCAGCCGGAAACGTTGGCGATGGGCTTGTGCGAGTTGCTGGTGAATGGCGTCGAACATGGCAACCTGGGGATCGATTTTGCCGAGAAGAGCCGTCTGCGCGAGGAAGACCGCTGGGAGGATGAAGTGGCGCATCGCCTGGCCCTGGCGGAGAACCGGAACAAATCGGTCCGCTTGAGGGTCTGGGGGGATGATTCCCGCTGGGTCTTCGAGATCCGTGATGATGGACCGGGTTTCGACTGGCGGCGCTTCCTGGACTTCGATCCCGAGCGGGCCTTTGCGCCCAATGGGCGGGGTATTGCCCTGTCCAGGCAGTTATCCTTCACCAGCCTGACCTACCTGCCACCCGGTAATCAGGTCGTTGTGACCGTGCCCAAGGCAGAGACGCCTGCTTGACCCGCCCTGGATGGCCCTCGTGCCATCCTGTTCAATGGATTGCCGCAGGTCGGAACCGTGATCCGTCCTGCCGAGAAGCAGAGAGCAGTGGATGTCTGAAAATACATTGAGAGTCCTCGTTGCCGACGATATCGCCTCGAACAGGACGATCGTGGGCGCCTTCCTGGGCCACCTCAACTGCACGCCCCTGTATGCCGCGGACGGCATGGATGCCGTAGAGATATTCCGTCGGGAGTCGCCGGACATCGTGCTGATGGACCTGATGATGCCGCGCATGGACGGCTTTGAGGCGATCAAGCAGATCCGGGCCCTGTCGGAAGACCGCTGGGTGCCCATCATCATCCTGTCCGCGCTGAGCGGCGAGGGCGACATCGTCCATGGGCTGGAGATCGGGGCGGACGACTACCTGGCCAAGCCCCTGTCCTTTCCGGTCTTTTCGGCGCGCTTCAAGGCCCTGCGCCGCCTTCTCGACATGCAGCGACGGCTGTCCGGCTCTCTCGAGCAGGTGCGGGCCGTGGCCAACGGCGTGATCGACGGCATCATCTCGGCGGACGACCAGGGCATGATCCTGTCGGTCAATCGGGCGGCCAGCCAGATCTTCGGTTACGGCGCCCCCGAGATGATCGGCAAGCCGTTCTCCATGCTGTTGCCGCCGGACGCCACGGAGGGGGGCAAGAGTTACCTGCAGCGCCACGTGATGGGCGGTGAGAAGCGGGTGGTGGGGCAGATCCGCGAAATGACGGGCCGCCGCAAGGATGGCACCCTCTTTCCGATGGAGATCGGCGTGTCCGACCTGCAGTTGCCCAACCGGCGCATGTTCATCGGCATCGTGCGCGACGTGTCGGAGGCCCGCCGCATCCAGCGTCAGCTGGCTGAGGATGCGGCCCGGCTGCAGCGTTACCATGACGAGTCGGAGCGCGAGCAGGAACTGGCCATGAACATCATGGAGCGGCAGATCCGCTCCGATTGGCTGCATGACAAGGCGGTGCAGTATGCGGTCATGCCGGCCCGCAACTTCTCGGGCGACGTGGTGGCGGTGGCCCGCTCCCATGACGGGGCCTTATACGCGATGCTGGCCGATGCCACCGGCCACGGGCTTGCGGCGGCGGTCAGTGTGCTGCCGGCCCTGGGCGCCTTTTACCGCGGCGCCGCCCGCAACCTGCCCCTCGCGGGGCTGGTGACCGAACTCAACGACCTGCTCTGCGGCCTGCTGCCCCCGGGGCATTTTGTCGCCTCCGCGCTGGTGCGCCTCGAAGCCTCCCGTCCTGCGGGTGAAATCTGGGTCGGCGGGGTGCCGGATGTGCTGCAGATCACCGACGAAGGGCAGGTGAGGCAACGCTTTCCATCCCGTCAGCTGCCGCTCGGTATTCTGCCCTCGGCCGAGGCCGGAGTGGTCTGCGAGGCCTTCAGCTGGGATGGGCCCGGGCAGATCGTGCTCTGTTCGGACGGCCTGACCGAAGCGTCCAATCCCGCTGGAGAGGCCTTCGGCCATGAGGGGTTGGAGCTGGCCCTGGCCCAGGGGGGGAGGGCCGCCCGTCTGGGCATCCTGCGCCAGGCACTGACCCGCCACCTGGCAGGGCAGCCGGCCGGGGACGACGTCTCCGTGCTTCTTCTCGACTGCGCGGCGCCGGCCGGTCCCGGCTGAGCCTGGCAGGCTGTCCCCGGGGCCGTGCGGCGGCCGGGGGCGGAAACATGGCGTGCTTCCTGCTACACCGAAGCCATTCTCCTTACGGTGTGTCCCGCCATGCTGCGAGTACTGGTTGTCGATTCTTCCCGCGAGCGCGCTGCCGACGTCTGCGCAGCCCTCGCCCTGGCTGGCCATCAGGTGGTGGCGGCCCTCTCCAGCGCCCTCGATCTGTCCGATCAGGTACTGGCCACCAAGCCCGATGTGATCTTCATCCAGGCCGATTCCCCGAGCCGGGACACCCTGGAACATCTGGCTACCATGAACCGGGATTGCCCCAGGCCTGTCCTGCTGTGCTCCCAGGATACCGATTCCGAGATGATCCGGCGTGCGGTGAAGGCTGGCGTCTCTTCGTATGTGGTTGATTCCGTTACACCTGAGCGCCTGGATTCGCTGGTCGAGGTGGCCGTGGCCCAGTTCGAGGCGTTCCAGCACTTGCGCGCGGAGCGGGATGACGCCAACCGCAAGCTGTCCGAGCGGATCCTGGTGGACCGGGCCAAGGGACTGCTCATGAAGGCCCGCGGGCTGGACGAGGATGCGGCCTATCACGCGCTGCGCAAGCTGGCCATGGAGCGGGGCCGCAAGCTGGCGGAGGTGGCCCGCGACGTGATCGACATGGCGAGCCTTCTACTCTGAAAGAGGTAGGTGTTTGCGCCGCGTGGCGCAACATGGGGCGGAGGGCCGGGACGCGGCCTCCGCCCTTTTTTCTTGTTTGTCAGGGAGCTGAGCCTGGCTTTCCGGGCGCCGAGGCTGGCTGACGCCAAAGCAGTGCATGCTGCACTGCCGCAGTGCATGAATATACGGTGTTCTTGTTACCCCAAAGGGGGTAGGCATCGCGCGATTTTAAAAATTTTCAATTAAATCAATTGGTTGTTTTTCCTGGCACGCGGCTCGCTAAGTAGGACTCGAAGTCGGTCCAACGGCGGCCCGGCTTGATCAGGCGATCAGACTTGGACAAGGGCGTCCATTCCTCAGCGAAGCTTTCGCGGAGGGGTGAGACGCCCTCTTTTTTTTGCATTTTCGGATCAGGGGCGAGCAATGAGCGAGCGTTTCGACGACAAGAATCTATCCCGCCGCGGCTTTCTCAAGGCTGGGGCAACCCTTGGAGGTATGGCTGCAATGGGCACGATGCTCCCCTCTGCCGGCGCATGGGCGGCCGGATCGGACAAACCGGAACTGGAAGAGGTCAGGATCGGCTTCATCCCGCTGACCGACTGCTCGTCGGTGGTGATGGCTTCGGTCATGGGCTTCGACAAGAAGTACGGCATCAAGATCACCCCCAGCAAGGAGGCCTCCTGGGCCGGTGTGCGCGACAAGCTGGCCAATGGCGAGTTGCACGCGGCCCATGTGCTGTACGGCCTGGTGTATGGCCTGCACCTGGGCATCGGCGGCCCCAAGAAGGACATGGCCGTGCTGATGACCCTCAACAACAACGGCCAGGCCATCACCTTGTCGAACGCGCTCAAGGACAAGGGCGCGGTGGACGGTGCGTCCTTGTCGAAGCTGGTGGCGAAAAAGGAGAAGGAATACACCTTCGCCCAGACCTTCCCTACCGGCACCCACGCCATGTGGCTCTACTACTGGCTGGCCGCCCACGACATCGACCCCTTCAAGGACGTCAAGAACATCGTCGTGCCGCCTCCGCAGATGGTGGCCAACATGCGCGTCGGCAACATGGATGGGTTTTGTGTGGGCGAGCCCTGGAATCAGCGCGCCATCGTGGACAAGATCGGCTTCACTGCCACAACCACCCAGGACATCTGGACCGACCACCCGGAAAAAGTGCTGGGTGCCACCGCCGAGTTCGCCGCCAAGTACCCGAACACCGCCCGCGCCATGATCTGCGCGATCCTCGAGGCCTCCAAGTGGATCGACGCCAGCGCCGCCAACCGCTCCAAGACGGCCGAGACGGTGGCCGCCAAGAGCTATGTGAATACCGATGTGGATGTGATCCGCAGCCGCATGATCGGCCAGTATGAAAACGGCCTGGGCAAGAGCTGGTCGGACAAGAACTATATGAAGTTCTACAACGACGGCCTGGTGAACTACCCCTACCTGTCCGACGGCATGTGGTTCCTCACCCAGCATCGCCGCTGGGGCCTGCTCAAGCAGGACGTGGACTACCTGGCGGTGGCCAAGGCCATCAACAAGACCGAGCTGTACAAGCAGGCCGCCTCCATCGTCGGTACGCCGGTGCCCAAGTCCGACTTCCGCAGCTCGAAGTTCTTCGACGGCATGGTGTGGGACGGCAAGGACCCGAAGAAGTACGCCACCTCCTTCAAGATCAAGGCGGCCTGATCCGGCGGGGGCCTTGCTGCCCCCTGCGCCACTGTGCCCCCCAATGTGAAAAGGCAGGCCTGGGCCTGCCGGTGACTCACGGAGATCATCATGAACACCGCAACCCTCACGTCCGCGCTCGGCGCTACGGTGCCCGAGGCCGTTCCGGCTCACCCGGCCATGGTGGCCCGCAGTGACGCCAGCCCTGCCAAGGAGTCCGACATGGCCAACCCGACGCCCATCCAGAACACTGTGCCGGCACCTGCCGTGGAACCCGGCACGCCCCTCGGTGAGCGGATCGGCCAGTTCTTCCGGACGGTCATCCCGCCTGTCCTGGGGTTTGCCCTTGTGATCGGGCTGTGGGCCTTGGTTGCCATGGGCTCGTCTGACTTTCCCGGTCCGGCAAAGACCTTCGATGCCGCCGTCGCGCTGTTCTCCGACCCCTTCTACCGCAATGGCCCGAACGATCAGGGCATAGGCTGGAACATCCTGTCCTCCCTCAAGCGGGTCGCCGTCGGTTTCGGCGTGGCAGCCCTGGTGGGCATCCCGATGGGCTTCATCATCGGTCGCTTCGCCTTCATGAACAGCATGCTCGAACCGATCATCAGCATCCTGCGTCCGGTGTCACCGCTGGCCTGGCTGCCCATCGGCCTGATGGTCTTCAAGTCTGCCGACCCCGCCTCCACCTGGACCATCTTCATATGCTCCATCTGGCCGATGATCCTCAACACCGCCCAGGGCGTGCAGCGGGTGCCGCAGGACTACCTGAACGTGGCGCGGGTGCTCAACCTGTCCGAGTTCAAGATCATCACCAAGATCCTCTTCCCGTCGGTGTTGCCCTACATGCTCACCGGTATCCGCCTGTCCATCGGCACCGCCTGGCTGGTCATCGTGGCGGCCGAGATGCTCACCGGCGGCGTCGGCATCGGCTTCTGGGTGTGGGACGAGTGGAACAACCTCAAGGTCGAGCACATCATCATCGCCATCTTCGTGATCGGCATCGTCGGCCTGCTGCTCGAACAACTGCTGCTGCTGATCGCCCGTCGCTTCAGCTACGGCAACACCTGAGGAGTTACACCATGAACGCAATCGTCAAGGTCGAAAACGTCGGCATGGCCTTCGAGACCAAGAAGGGCCGCTTCGTCGCCCTGAAGGATGTCAATCTGCAGATCCGCAGTGGCGAAGTGGTGTCGCTGATCGGCCACTCGGGCTGCGGCAAATCCACCCTGCTCAACCTGATCGCCGGCCTGACCCTGCCCACCTCCGGTGTCATGCTGTGCAATGGCCGCGAGATCGCCGGCCCCGGCCCGGAGCGGGCGGTGGTGTTCCAGAACCACTCCCTGCTGCCCTGGCTGAGCTGCTTCGAGAACGTCTATCTGGCCGTGGAGCGGGTCTTCGGCGCCAAGGAAGGCAAGGCCCGGCTCAAGGAGCGTACTGCGGCGGCCCTGGAGATGGTGCATATGACCCACGCGGCGCAGAAGATGCCCCATGAGATCTCCGGCGGCATGAAGCAGCGTATCGGGATCGCCCGGGCCTTCGCCATGGAGCCCAGGATCCTGCTGATGGATGAGCCCTTCGGTGCCCTGGATGCGCTGACTCGGGCCTCCCTGCAGGACGAGCTGATCGGTGTGATGGACAAGACCGGCGCCACGGTGGTGATGGTGACCCACGATGTGGACGAGGCGGTTCTGCTGTCCGACCGGGTGGTGATGATGACCAACGGCCCGGCGGCGACCATCGGCGAGATTCTGGAGGTGAAGCTGGACAAGCCGCGCGACCGCCTGGCGCTGGCCCACGACCCCCATTTTGCCGAATGCCGTGGGGCGATCCTGGAGTTCCTGTATCAGAAGCAGATGAAGAAGGCCGCCTGAGCGGCAGGCTCCGCCACATGCAAACGGCCCGGGCCGGCCATGCCGGCTCGGGCCGTTGCGTACTGCTGGGGCGCGCTGGCGCCCAATCGGTCACTTGAGCGGAAAGCCCAGGCGATGCAGTGCGTCCACCAGCTGGTCGCGGCCGGACAGGGCGTCGGTGTCGCGCACCCGCTTGGCGGAGTGGTTGGACCAGGTCCCGCGTACCTTCATGCCCTGGGCGGCGTAGAACGCGCTCATCGCCGCGTCGTAGTCGAGCAGGCCGGTCTGCTGGGCTTCCAGCGAATATTGCTCCTGGTGCAGCACCACCTCCCGGGGTGGGCGCGGCTTGACGCTCGCCGGCTTGGCCGGATCGGGGGTGCCCACGCACAGGCCGAAGACTGCCACCACCCGGGGGGGCAGGGCCAGCTCGGTGGCGACGTCCAGCGGGCGGTTGCGCATGCCGCCGATGTACACGGTGCCGAGCCCCAGGGATTCGGCCGCCGCGACGGCGTTCTGGGCCGCCAGGGCGGCGTCGATCACGCCGACCTCGAACAT
Source organism: Zoogloea sp. (assembly GCA_017309145.1). Taxonomy (GTDB): domain Bacteria; phylum Pseudomonadota; class Gammaproteobacteria; order Burkholderiales; family Rhodocyclaceae; genus Zoogloea. Next base: position 12,551 of record JAFLDU010000116.1, read on the forward strand.
CTCCAGATAGTCGAGCGCGTCGTGGCGCTCGCCAACCCGCTCGGCGACGCTCTCGAGGCGGGCCAGGTCGGCCAGCCAGACGAGCAGCAGGGGGGCTTCGACGATGTGTTGCTGATTGCCGGCGTATTCCGCCAGCCGTGCCTTGCGGGCCGGATCCCGGACGGCCACGACGCTCCAGGCGTGCAGGTTGGAGGAGCTGGCAGCAGATTGGGCGGCCGCGATGATGGCGGCCAGGCTGTCGTCACTGACCGGGTCAGGCAGGTAGGCGCGCACCGAACGGTGGGCCAGCAGATGGTCGATGATCGTGGAGCCGGCGACGGGCTGCGGTGTGTCGGCAGTGCCGTAGCGGGCCTGGTAGAGGGAGGCGCGGGCGTTCATGGGGGTCCTTGCGATTGATGAGCCGATGGCGCCCGTCGGCACCATCGGAGTAGCCCATCATTTTAGGGTGCGGAAGCCCGCTCGTGCACCCGTGGGGGCCGGCTCAGTCCGCTGCAGTGCGGTCGGAGGACAAGACCTCGGAGACCTGGCGGACCTGCTCCTCGAGCAGATCGGCGCCGCGGGCGGCGGCGTCGGTGAGTTCGTTGAAGCCCGCTTCAGCCTGCCGGATGGTGTTGCGGACGTGGCCGATGGCGACCTCGCCGGCGGGGTCGGCGCTCAGCGCGGCGCGGTCCATCTGGCGCATCAGGATCTGGTCGAAGCTGGCCACCTGCTCGCGGGTGGCCTCGAGCATGCGCTGGTGGGCGTCGCCGATGATGCCGATGGCTTCACGAAGCTGCTCGGCGGATTCACTGCGCCACGCCACCAGGCGTGACAGCGGGGGCGGCTCGAGACCGGATGCGCCACCGGCGATCAGTCCGTCGAGTTGCTGCTGCCCCTCGTCGAGCACCCGGCGGGATGCTTCCAGGCTCAGGCCGGCCAGTTTGCCGGTTGTCTCGATGAGCACCACGGAGGCGGTCTGCAGGTGGTCCAGGGCGGCGTTGCGAGCGTTCTGAAGATCGGTGGGGGACAGGTACATGAAAGACTCCTTGAAGATTGCCTTGCGGTGATGAGTGGCCGCAAGCCTAGGCTGTGGCCATTGCAGTCGAGTGACAGGCGTACTGCCCTGTCTGGGACCGTGCTGCCACCGGGATCGTTCAAGAATGTCGGGTACTGCGGGGCCGCCGGGTCAGAAGCGCGGCCGGCCGGGGTTGCGGTAGCCCTCGTCCACCTGGGCCTCGATGACGCGCCAGATCGGGCGGACGAAGAAGCGCAGGCCCTTGATGATGGCGTTCACATCCATCATGGAGGGAATCCGGATGCCCCGGTGCTCCACCGGGCCGCCGATCTGGGTGATCTTGACCCCCAGCTTGGCAAAGTGGTCGGCCAGGCGGGGCTCCGTCAGCACGAACAGGGTCTCGACGCCCTCCCGCTTGGCCATCGCCACCACGGCCAGGTAGAGGCCGATCGGGATGTACGGGAAGCGGGGCTGGTTGCTGGTGCCGAAATCCTCGTCGCTGAGGGCCACCGCCGCCTTGGTTTCGCCGCGCCGGCGCCGGTAATGGGCGCGCACCGCCAGTCGGGACACCTCCGCGATGGCCCCCCGGGGCTGGCGGGCAGGGTCGATGATGCTGCGGTCCAGGGTGGCGGCGCAGGTACGCTCGAAGGGCAGCGGGTAGTCGGGCTCCTCGGGACGGGTCATCACCAGGCGGTTGCAGCCGACCAGGGTCTGCGGCGTGTTCACGGTCCGCATCAGGCAGTGCAGGCTGTGGCGGTCGTATTCGTCCGTCTCCATCCGGTCGGGACGCACGGGCTCGAAGCCGAGCTCCTCGCAGTAGACCTCGTGGCGGATACCAAAGACATCGTTGCGCCTGTCCGTGTCGAAGGCTGGAGCGATTTCGAAGTATTTCTTGAAGCCTTCGCCGAGGCTGAATCGATCAAGTAAGGACATGGCGGGTCATTCCCCTATGGGACAACAAGGCTGGCGATGGGCGTTAACGGCAGCCCGGCCTCAAATCTTGAAGGCCCCCGGTTGGGCGGAGGTTCGCAACACCCCTCAGTGTGCGCCAAGTTGGGGGAGTCTGCATCCTGCAGCGAAGCAATTGCATGAAAATGGGATGGGCGTCAGGTCCGCGCAGGCTGGCTGCTGGCGTGCCGATCTGACGTATCATAAGAAAATATCTATCGCTGGGATGACATCGCCTATGTCTGACGGACGCTTTCGTTACGAAGAGGCCTTTGCCCGGAACATCGGCTGGGTGACCGAGGCGGAGCAGGCTGTCCTGCGCGGCAAGCGTGTCGCCATCGCCGGCGTCGGCGGAGTCGGCGGCGTGCACCTGCTGAGCCTGTCGCGGCTCGGCATCGGGGCCTTCCATATCGCCGACATGGACACCTTCGACCTGGTCAATTTCAACCGCCAGGCCGGCGCCATGATGTCCACCCTGGACCGTCCCAAGGCCGATGTGATGGCCGAGATGGCCCGGGACATCAACCCCGGGATGGACATCAAGGTTTTCGGCAGCGGGGTCGATGCGGCCAATCTCGGTGCTTTCCTCGAAGGGGTGGATCTCTATGTGGATGGCCTCGACTTCTTCGCCTTCCAGGCCCGCCGGGATACCTTCAAGGCCTGCTGGGAGCGCGGCATCCCGGCCGTCACGGCCGCTCCTCTCGGCATGGGGACTGCGGTGCTCAGCTTCCTGCCCGGCCGGATGAGCTTCGAGGAGTATTTCCGCCTGGATGGCTGCGACGAGGACGAGATGGCGGTGCGCTTCCTGCTTGGGCTGTCGCCCGCCATGCTGCAGCGGGCTTACCTGGCAGACCCTTCGCGGGTCGATTTCGTGGCTCGGCGCGGGCCCAGCACCATCGCCGCGTGCCAGCTGTGCGCCGGGGTGATGACCACCGAATCCCTGAAGATCCTGCTCGGGCGGGGCGAGGTCATCTGCGCGCCGCACGGCTACCAGTTCGATGCCTACCGCAACCGCTACGTGAAGACCTGGCGGCCGTGGGGCAACCGCAACCCCATCCAGCAGATCGGCCTCGCCATCGCGCGTCGCCAGCTGCGCGCGATGCGCGCGGGGCGCTGAGCCGACATGCATCACGCTCACGGTCCGGCCTGCAAGCACGCCCATGACGACCACGGGCATGGTCATCCTCCCCATGCCCATCATGGCCACGACCATCACCACCCCGCACCGCCCGCCGACTGGAACCGTGCCTTCGCCATCGGTATCGCGCTGAACCTGGCCTTCGTGGTGGTGGAGGCCCTGTATGGCTGGCAGGCGGACTCCCTGGCCCTGCTGGCCGATGCGGGGCACAACCTGTCGGATGTGGCGGGGCTGGTGCTGGCCTGGGGCGCCGCCCTGGCGGGCCGCCTGCAACCGACCCTGACCCGCAGTTACGGCTGGCTGCGGGCGTCCATCCTGGCGGCGCTGGGCAACGGTTTGTTGCTCCTGCTGGCGATGGGGGCGCTGGCCGTCGAGGCGGTGCAACGCCTGCAGGCG
>JAFLDU010000117.1 GCA_017309145.1 Zoogloea sp.
CGACACGGCGATCGAATTCTTCGCCGGCGTCATCGACGTGCACGCCGACGAGGCGGAGCCCGTCTGCAACACGCCATTGGCGCTGACTTCGAAGCTGCCGTTGCGGGTGTAAGCCTCAGTGCCATCCGGCAGTTGCACGGCGAACCAGCCCTTGCCTTGCACGCTCATGTCCAGACTGCGGTTGGTATGCTGCAGCGGACCCGGCGTGAAGTCATCCGCCACGCTGGCATCGGCGACGAAGGCGCGGGTCTTCAGCTCGGTGTTCTGCAGCGGTACGGCGCGCAGGCGGTGCAGCTCGGCCTTGAAACCGGTGCTGGTGGCGTTGGCGAGGTTGTGCGCCACGGCCGCCTCCTGCCCCATCGTGGCGGAGGCGCCGGTCATCGCGGTGTAGATCAGGCGGTCCATGGCGGAGAATCCTCAGGTATCAGCGCAGGTTGACCAGGGTCTGCAGGATCTGGTCCTGGGTCTTGATGGATTGGGCATTGGCCTGGTAGGAGCGCTGCTGGGTGATCATGTTCACCAGCTCGGCAGTGAGATCCACGTTGGAATCTTCCACCGCCGCCGACTGCACCACCCCGAGGCTGCCAGTGCCCGGCGCATTGGGCTGCTCAGGACCGGAGGCATTGGTCACCGCCCACTGGTTGCCGCCCAGGGACTGGAGGCCGTTCGGGTTCTGGAAGGTGGCCAGCCAGACCTGGCCCATCACGCGGGACTGGCCGTTGCTGAAGTTGCCCTGGATGGTGCCATCGGCATCCACCGTGAGACCGGAGAGCTTGCCCGTGGTGTAGCCGTCCTGGGTCAGCTGGTTGACCCCGTAGCTGTTGCCGAACTGGGTAGTACCCGCCAGATCGACGGTGAAGTTGAGGGGCTGCACCGCACCGGTGGACACCGTATAGGACGAGGCGAAGGACGTCGGGGTCTGCAGCACGCCATTGGAGTCGAAGCTGATGGTGACCGGGGTGTGTGTGCCGGTCAGGGGGTCGATCTCCGGCGGAAAGCCGCCATCCAGGCTGGTGTAGACATCCCAAACGTTGGACTGGGCAGTCTTCACGAAATACAGGGACTGGGTATGGGCATTGCCCAAGGAGTCGTAGACCGTCTGGGAGGTGGTGCTGGTGTAGCTGGTCGGATCGGTGATGCTGAACGCATTGTTGTCCGACGTGGCGGTGGTGCCCGGAACGTTGAGCGCGCCTGCGGCCGAGCCGGTGACGGTGATATCGGAGAGACGGCCGCTGCGGGCAGAGGCGAAATTGATCACCCCCGTACTGTCGCTGCTGACCTTGACCCGCCCCTTGAGGGTAGTCTGGTCGACCGCAGTCTGGACCGCGGTGACCAGGGAACCCACGTCGGCGTAGGTGCCCGGGGCCACCGTAACCGTCACGGGCGTGGTGGCGCCATCCACCGCGATGGTCAGCACGTTGGCCGGCGCGGCGGCCACGGTCAGCGACGGGGCAGCGGTGCCGAACACCGCGGCCTTGCTCATCGCCGCCGGCGTGTTGGAGCGGGAGTCCAGGTTCACGTTGTAGCCGGCACTGGTGGTGGCCGCCGGCTTGGCATCGCTGAAATTGAGCTTGATGTCGCCCGTGGTCCCGGTCAGCACGCCGTTCGAGTCGGCCAGCTTGCCGGTAAGGCGCAGGCCCTGGGCATTGACGACGTAGCCGTTCTTGTCGGTCTGGAACTGGCCGTTACGGCTGTAGGAGATCGCGCCGTTATTGCTCATCCGGAAGAAGCCCTGGCCGTTGATCGCCAGGTCCAGCGCATTGCTGGTGGTCGAGATGTTGCCCTGGGTGAACTGCTGGGACACCTTGTCGATGGAGGCACCGATACCGACCTGGGTCCCCCCGCCCGCCAGGGATGCGGCGAACACGTCGGAGAACTGGGCCGTGGACTGCTTGAAGCCGACGGTGTTCGAGTTGGAGACGTTGTTGCTGATCGCGTCGAGCGCTTTGGAAGCGATGGAAAGACCGCTCAAACCTTGTTGGAATGCCATTTTTTCCTCCGCTTACAGAATTTGCTTGATATCGGTCAGGCTGACCAGATTGCCAGAACCCACATCGAGGGACACCTCGCCCTTGCTGGTGCGCAGCACGCTGTTGACCGTGGTGAGCGTCAGCGCGATGGGCTTCACATCGTCCGATCCACGGGTGGCGGTGACCGACATGGTGTATTTGCCATCGACCGCCTGGGTGCCGTTGGTGCTCTTGCCGTCCCAGGCAAAATTGAAGACGCCGGCATCGAAGGAGCCAAGTTCCATCTTGCGGACTTCTGTCCCCGCGGAATCCTTGATGGTGACCGTCACTTTGTCGGCCGCGCTGGTCAGCTCGAAGCCACCATAAGCCTTGCTGCCGGAGAGGGTCAGGGATTTGCCTTCGACCATCACGCCCTTGCCCACCAGCGCCGCGGCCTGCATGGCCTCGCTGGACTGGGAGTCCTGAAGGAGCGCCGTCAGGGTGGTGTTGAGCTTGGCGATGCCATCCACCGTGCTGATCTGGGCCAGCTGGGAGGTCATCTGGGCGTTGTCCATCGGATTGAGCGGATCCTGGTTCTTGAGCTGCTCGGTGAGCAGCTTCAGGAAACGGCTCTGGGCTTCGTCGGTCTTCGAGGTGGACGAGGCGGAGGACTTTTGCAGGGCCGCAATGACGTCGGCGGAGGTGGTGGAATTGACGGTGCTCATGATCGCTTTCCAGTGCTTACTGACCGATGGTCAGGGTTTTTTCCATCAGGGTCTTGGCCGTACCCATCACTTCCGCGTTGGTCTGATAGGCGCGGGAAGCGGAGATCATGTTGGTCATCTCCTCGACCACATTCACATTGGGCATGGTCACATACCCCTCTCCGTTGGCCGCCGGGCTCTTGGGGTCGTACACCATGCGCATCGGCGCGGCGCTCTCGACCACCTGCTTGACCTGCACGCCCTGCGCAGCAGGGGACCCCATAGGGGTGGCCGCAAACACCACCTGCTTGGCCTTGTAGGGCTGACCGTTGCTGGAGGTGACGCTGTCTGCATTGGCCAGATTGCTGGCGGTCGCATTCAGCCGGGTGGACTGGGCATGCAGCGCACTGCCGGCCACATGAAAAACGTTGAGCATGCTCATGATGTTTCCTTACTGCCCCTGGATGGCCCGCTGCATGGAGCTGAGCAGGCCGTTGATGAAGGTCACGCTGGCCTGGTACTGGACCGAGTTCTCGGCAAAGGCGCTGCGCTCCACATCCATGTTGACGGTATTGCCATCCACCGCCCCCTGCTCCTCCTTGCGGAACTTCAAACTGGCCTCGACCGGATTGCCATTGACGCCGGGGAGGTGGCGACCCGAGGTGGTCGCGAGGGGCAGGTTGGCAGGCTCGCCGCCCAGAGCCCCCTTCAGGGCCTGCTGGAAATCCAGATCGCGGGCCTTGAAGTTCGGCGTGTCGGCGTTGGCGATGTTGGACGCAATGACCTGTTGCCGATAGGCGCGGAGATTCAGCGCGGTCTGGTGAAAACGCATCGTCGCGTCGAGTCGGCTGGTCATGCTGATCACCTCTAAAGTTCGTTTCCTCTGGCGCCGTAAAGCTTGGAGATGTTCTACGACGCGGGGCTCGCCCTCACCTTTGCACCTTCCATGCCAGCCATGCTACGTCCCCGCCAGGCCCTGACATGGCCTGAACAGGCGGCAATTAGCACCCCTATTTGACCGGGGCGGCAGCCACGCGCTGCCGGCCCGGCAGTTTTTGCCGCCAACATCCAGATGCCCCTTGCCTCTCCGAGGGTTTGACTGGCATCTCGGCGCCAACCGTGATCGAATGGCAGCTGAACCGCTTGTCTCAGCCCCCATGTCCCGCATCTTCCCCATCGCCCTGCTGGGTGTCCTGCTACTGCCACCCACTGCCGAAGCCCGCCAGGACCCGGCTCCGGTGCGCGCCGAAGTCGCCCGCTTCCTCGACGCCGAGACCCGCAGCCTGCCGGGAGAGGTCCGCATCCAGGTCGGCGACTTCCGCGCCGACAACCAGCTCGTCCCATGCGTCCAGTTCGAGACCTTCCTGCCCGGCGGCGTCCGCCCCTGGGGCCGGATCTCGGTCGGCATCCGCTGCCTGGCCCCTTCGCCCTGGTCGGCCTATGTACCGGCGGAGATCAAGGTGATGGGGCTTTACCTCATCACCGCAGCCCCTGTCTCGGCGGGCCAGATCCTGGGGCCTGCCGACATCCGCCGGGAGTCGGGCGAGCTGACAGCCCTGGCCGCCGACGTACTGACCGATCCGAGCCAGGCGGTCGGCCACGCCGCCAAGGTATCGCTGGCCGGCGGACGCCCCCTTGCCGCCAGCCACCTGCGGCTCCCCCCCGCAGTCGTCCAGGGACAGCCGGTCAAGGTCATCTCCCGGGGGCCCGGCTTCCAGGTCGCCAACGACGGCACGGCCCTGAGCAGCGCGGCCGACGGCCAGGGGGCACAGGTCCGGCTGGCAACGGGTCAGGTCGTCCGGGGCACGGCACGCAATGGTGGAATTGTAGAAATTACGCTACCTTGAGAACCTCCCCGCCATGCATGAATCGAATGGGTTAAAGTTTGGCTTCCATGGGTCGTAGACCCCTGCGACACAAGGAAGAAAGGGCTACGCCATGAAGATCGATAACTCAGTCAAGTCGACCGGAGGCCTGCCGCCCAACGACGGGCGCACGCGCTCCGCCAAGGAATCAACCAAATCCGAAGCGGCCGGTGGTGGCAGCGAGAAGGTCGAGATTTCGTCCCTCTCCGCTCGCCTGCAACAAATGGAAGAGACCGTCGCCAAGACCCCTGTGGTGGATAGCGCGAAGGTTGATGAAATCAAGCAGGCCATCTCTGAAGGCCGCTTCAAGGTCGACACCGGCCGTGTTGCTGACGGCCTGATCGAAAGCGTCCGCCAGATGCTGTCGTCCCAGACCGGACAGGCCGGCCAAGCCTGACGCTCCATTGCCCAAGGTCTTCTGAGATGGCCGCAGATCCAGGACTCTCCAACCGGCTCGCCCGTCTGATCCAGGACGAGCGTGCTGGCATGCGGGCCTTCCTCGAGCTGCTGAAGCGCGAGGAGTCTCTCCTGATCGCCGGCCAGATCGACGCACTCAGCAACATCGCCGAAGAGAAGACCCAGCTTTATCGCAGCCTCCAGCGGTTGTCCGACGAGCGCACCATGATGTTTGCCAGGGTTGGCGCCAAGGTCAGCAACGAGAACATCCGCATCGTTCTCGCTCAGGCACCCGATGCGCTGGCAGGCTGGGAAGAAGTGGTCGCCATGGCCGAAGAGGCCAAGGAGCGCAACCGGGTTAACGGCCAGTTGATCGTCGAGCGCCTGCAGAACAACCAGCAGGCGCTGACCACCCTGCTCTCCGCGGCGGAACACCCGCAGATCTACGGGCCCGACGGCCAATCCAGACCGACCGCCTCAAGCCGTCACCTCGGCTCAGTCTGAGCCTTCACGCAACAGCCTTCATCACTTCCAGCCGCCGACGGCGGACTGGTGTTGAGTCACGCTTGAACTGTGCCATCGGGCACGCCCATGCCCGGCCCTCAAGGCTTCGCAGGGGCCTCCGGCCCGGACGGCGCAGCCGGCGGTACCGGCGGCGCGGCGTCCGACGGCAGGATGGAGTCCGTCACACCCGACGCCCGCACTGGCCGGGAGGGCGGCTCCGGCTCCACCACACGGGATTCGATGAGGATCGTCACCCGGCGGTTGCGCGCCCGCCCTTCGGCACTGGCGTTGTCCGCCACCGGCCGCTGGTCTCCGTAACCCGCCGCGGTGAGGCGGGAAGGACGCACGCCGCCTTCGACAAAAAGCCGCACGACACTCGACGCGCGGACCGCAGAAAGCTCCCAGTTGGACGGAAACATGGCGGTGGCGATCGGCGTGATGTCGGTGTGACCTTCCACCGTGATGGGAAACTCCGAGCCCGCCACCACCTCGGCCACGGCCCTCAAGGCACGCTTGGCATCCGGCCCCAGACTCGCCTCCCCCGGAGCAAAAAGCACGCTGGCATTGATTTCCACGGTGATTCCGAAGGCCCCTTCGGTGACCCGCACCTGCCCGTCCGCCACCAGCGGAGCCAACACCTTGCGGATCTCCTCGGCCATGTTCTTGACCCGCTCTGCGCGGGACTTGCGGGCCTCCTCGGCGGCCTCCGAGGGCGGCGGTGACACGCTGGGCCGGATCGACGGGATCGGACTGGAGACGATACGCTGCCCGTCGCTGTTGGTGGCGATGTTGCGGAAGGCATTCACCACCGAATCCGACATGATGCGGTACTTGCCCTCATTGAGGGACGACAGGGAGTACATCACCACGAAGAAGGCAAACAGCAGGGTGATGAAGTCCGCATAGGAGACGAGCCAGCGCTCGTGGTTCTCATGCTCTTCCTCACCTTTCCTGCGCCTGGCCATGATCTATCTAGCTCGCATAGCCCTGCAAGCGGCTCTCGATGATGCGTGGGTTGTCGCCGTTGGCAATGCCGACCAGCCCATCCACCACCATCTCGCGCAGCGAGGTGAGGGTTCCAATGACGCCGAGCAGCTTCTTCGACACCGGCAGGAAGATCAGGTTGGCGGAGCCCACCCCATAAATAGTGGCCACGAAGGCGACTGCGATGCCGGAGCCCAGTTTGGACGGGTCGGAGAGGTTCTCCATCACATGGATCAGCCCCATCACCGCCCCCAGGATGCCGATGGTCGGCGCATATCCGCCGGCCGCCTCCCAGATCTTGGCGCCCTGCTTCATCTGGCCTTCCCAGGTGTCGATCTCGACCTCCAGCACCTCCCTGAGGCGCTCGGGCTCCACCCCATCCACCAGCAGTTGCAGCCCCTTCCGGATGAACGGGTCATCTATGGAAGGGATCTGGCTCTCCAGGGACAGCAACCCCTCTTTGCGCGCCACGTGACTCCAGTTGACGACATCGGCGATCAGCGCCGCATGATCAAGGCGGGGCGGCACAAAAACCCAGCGAATCATCTGCATGCCGGTCTTGAAGACGCGCAGGGAGCTTTGCAGCATCACTGCGCCCAGTGTGCCGCCAATCACGATGAGGAAGGCCGTGGGCTGGATCAGGGAGCTGACATGCCCCCCCTCCAGGACCTGCCCGACGAGAATCGCCGCCAGGGCCAGGGTGATACCGATCAGGCTGATGCTATCCATGGGCTGAACCTGTATGCGGCTCAGGCCGCCGGACGACGGCCGCGACCACGGCCGTCAGACTTGGCCTTGGCAGGATTCTGAATCGCGCCGGAAATACGCGAGCGCAAACGGGCGATGGCCTGGCTATGCAGTTGGCAGACCCGCGACTCGGACACCCCGAGCACCTCGCCGATCTCCCGCAGGTTCATGTCCTGCTCGTAGTACAGCCCCATCACCGTCTTTTCCCGGTCTGGCAGGTCATCGATCGCCTTGATCAGCACATCCCGCATGTTGCCCTCGAGCAGCAAGGTCAGCGGATCATTGCCTTCGAGGGTGATGTGGCGCTCCAGATAGTCCTCTTCGCCATCGCCGGCGAAGTCTTCGAAATAGACGAGCTGATAGCCGCGGGCTTCCTGCAGCATATGCTGGTAGTCGGCGAGCGGCAGCCCGAGGGACTCGGCCAGTTCCTTTTCGGTGGGATGGCGGCCATGCTGCTGTTCAAGCTGATGCACCGCCGCCTCGATGCGGCGCATGTCCCGGCGCAGGCTGCGGGGCAACCAGTCGTTCTCGCGCAGGCCATCCAGCATTGCACCGCGGATGCGCTGCACCGCGTAGGTTTCGAATTGCGCCCCCAGACCTTCCTCGTAACGGTTGATTGCGTCGAGCAATCCGAGCATGCCGTTCTGGATGATGTCCTCCACCTGCACGCTGGCCGGGAGCTTGGCCATCAGGTGGTAGGCGATGCGCTTGACCAATGGCGCGTACTGGACGACGAGCTGCTCTTTATCAAGGGTTCCGGAGGCGGTGTACATCAGTGTTCAGCTTTCTGGTCTGGTTTTCCGGGCGATGCGCTGCGTCATGGAAGACTCATCGGCAACGACAGGCTTCAACGCGACCCTCGAAACAATATCTCACAAAACGGCGCATTCAGCCCGTCACACTCGCCTGCGAAGAGCAGGCCCGCAGGCGCCGGATGAACGCACTCGCCCCCTCCCCCGGATGCCGCTCGCCCAGAGGGGCCGTCATCGACTCGGCCAGTGCATCGCGCTCCACCTCTCCCCGCCAGACCAGCGGCAAGCCCACATGCCTGCCGGTAAAGTCATTGAGACTGGCAAACAAGGCCGTCGCATCGGCCCGGTCACGGGCGCCGCTGACCGCCACCTCCAGAGAACCCGCCCCGGCCGCGGCCAGGCCCTTGATCCACTGACAGGCACTGCGTGCGCCGACGCCGCTGGCCTCCACCACGAGCAAATGTCGTGCCGCAGCGCGGGCGAAGGGGGTCAGCTGCCGCGGGTCACCAACGGCATGAATGGCGAGCAGATCGGCGCGCCGCTGCAATTCGGTCAGGCCAGCCTCCAGGCGGGCATGATGCGTATCGTCGAGCAGGGCTGCGGCCTGGACCGTCGCCGCGGCCGGCACCACCCAAAGTCCATCCGCCAGCTCACGCATGGTCTCGGTGACATCATGCCTCCCTTCCAGAGCGCCCAGGAGGTCCCCCCCTTCCGGCAGACCGGCGGTACCCAGCAGCGAACCTTGCCCCGGGGCGTGCTCATCGATCACCACGACCCGGTGCGCACCTTCGGTCAGCGCCACCAGGGTCTGCAGGGCAAGCGCGTCCGGACGGCGTCCGCAGGCAAGCACCGCGACGACCGCCGAGTGGGTGCGACGGAAAAGACGGCGCAGGCCAGCGGCCTGATCGGAGGCATGCAACATCTCAGGCCCCTCCGTGCAGACCGTTGGTCGCCGCCTTGCCGGCAGAGGCCATCAACAGGCCGGCCTCCAGGGGCTCGAGCCGAAAGGGAGAACTGGCAGGCAGCTCATGCAAGGCCTGGGTCAGCAGCTTGTCGCGGTTGGGCAGATGCAGATCTTCCGGCACCCGCTGCCCGTTGGCCACGTAGTAGACCTGCACACGGTGACGGATGGCTACATCCAGCACCGGCGCCAGGGACATGGCCTCGTCCATCTTGGTGAACACGACGCCGGCCAGATCGTCGCCTGCATAGGCACGGATCACGTCATCCAGGGTGTCGCCACGGCTGGTGGCGTTGAGCAGCAGCAGGCGGGACACCTTGCCCGCCCCCGTCAGCATGGCGGCCTGCTCGGCCACCATCTTGTCACGCTGGCTCATCCCCATCGTGTCGATCAGCACCATGTGCTTGTCGCGGAGTCCTGCCAGGGTCTCGCGCAGGTCGGTCGCGTCGCGCACGACAAACACCGGCACGCCGAGGATGCGGCCATAGATGCGCAACTGCTCGTGGGCGCCGATCCGGTAGCCGTCGGTGGTGATCAGGGCCAGCTTGTCTGCACCGTGGCGCACCACGCAGCGGGCAGCCAGCTTGGCCGTGGTGGTGGTCTTGCCGACGCCGGTCGGCCCCACCAGGGCGAACACCCCGCCCCGATCAATGATGTCCGCATCACTGGCCATGGCCTGGAAGCGCGCGTCCAGCGCTTCATGGAGCAGGCGGTGCGCCTCTTCCGGCGCCTCATCCTCGGGCACGCTCTCTGCCAGCTCACGGGCCAGCACGGCAGAGAACCCGGCCTCGAGCAGATCGCCGATCAGGCGGGTACGCCCGGGCGCATTGCGCCCCATTTCACCCCAGGCAAAGCCGGCCAGCTGACGTTCGATCATGCCGCGGATGGTGGCCAGTTCGTTGGCCATCTGCGAGTTGGCCGACTCCAGGGCGCGGATGCGGGCCTCTTCCTCGACACCGGTCGGACGCGGACGAGGCTGCGCCTCGCGGGGCGCAGGCGGCGTATCGGAGCGGAGGGGTGATCTGGGCGCGGCCGCAGCTTCGGCGGGCGGACGGCGCACCTGGGAAGTCGCCGCATTGAAGACATCCCGCGACAGCTCTACCCGCGGGGGGTTGAAGGGTTGCATGTCGGCAGGCCGCTGGGGCACCGTCGCAGGGCGTGCAGACGTCTGTCCGACGGAAGGCTGAACGGCGGGCTGTGCCACGGCGGGCGCAGCCGGCCGCGGGCGACTCTCCGCTGCACGGGACAGGCTGACCCGAAAATCGTCATCGAAGAATTCCCCGGCCGCTTTGGGCTGCGGGGCTGTCGGCGCAGGGGCTGGGCGGGGCGGATTGACAGGCGCCGCAGCAGCAGCTGCGGCAGCCTGATTACGCGCCCGCTGGGCCGACTGCAGCGCCGCCACATCGTTGGCCGGCAGGGCGAGGATCTCGACACCACCATTCGCCGCCCGATTGGAGAGCACAACCGCATCCGGCCCGAGATCATCCTTCAGCATGCGAAGGGCCTCGCGGGCGGTTTTGGCAAAGTAGCGCTTGACGTTCATGCTCCTGTCGCCGGGGTACGAAGGCTTTCATGGGCCCATGATGGGCACTTCGGTAGCTTTGATTATCGCTACCGAAAAGGAAATCGATCCCACAGATAAGCAGGTTTTTACGGCGCTATTCCCCTTTCTGCGGGAGGCCTTTCCAGAACCGGCCCGACACCTCCGTGCAGAGGTGACCTCGCGCAGCCCCTCCCTGCCAGCTCCATCGCTCAACCGTTTGCCGAGATCAGGGCGGATACGCGGATCAGACGGGTCTCGGGCACTTCAGAGTTGGCCACCACCTTGAGGGCGGGCACCGCACGACGCAGGAAGCGGGACAACAGCCAGCGCAGCGGAGCCGGCACCAGCAGCACCGGCGGCAGGCCGGTGTCTTCCATGCGCATCGCAGCCGCCGCCGTCTCCCGCAGCAGGGTGTCCGCCAGGCCCGGCTCGATGGCGCCGCCATCCGGCCCGCCGCCGGCCATCGCCTGCATGAGCACACGCTCGAGCCCGGGATCGAGGGCCATGACCTGAACCTCTCCATTGCCCGGGAAGAGCCCTTGCACGATGGCCCTGCCGAGAGACTGACGCACCCGCGTCGTAAGCTCCAGGGGGTCCTGGACCCGCGGCGCATGCTCCGCCAGCACTTCGATGATGGTGCGCATGTCGCGGATATTGACCCCCTCGTCGAGGAGGTTCTGCAGCACCCGCTGCACCGACGCAAGAGGCAGCAGCTTGGGCACCAGGTCCTCCACCAGCTTCGGGGTCTCCTTGGAAATGTGATCGAGCAGGGCCTGGGTCTCGATGCGGCCGAGCAGTTCCGAGGCATGGCTGAGGATCAGGTGGTTCAAATGGGTGGCCACTACGGTGCTGGCATCCACCACGGTGTAGCCCAGGGCATGGGCCTGCTCCCGCTGGGCGGCATCGATCCACACGGCGGGCAGGCCGAAAGCGGGGTCGGTGGTCTCCCGCCCGTTGAGCGGGCCGGACACCCGCCCCGGATTGATCGCCATGAACTGCCCGGGGAAGGCACTGCCAACCCCGATCTCCACGCCCTTCAGCACGATCCGGTAGGCGTTAGGCTTGAGCTCCAGGTTGTCCCGGATATGCACCGGCGCCGCCAGGAAGCCGATGTCACGCGCAAACTTCTTGCGCAAACCCCGGATCCGCTTGAGCAGCTCGCCATCCTGCCCCTTGTCCACCATCGGGATCAGGCGATAGCCCACCTCCAGGCCCAGCACATCCACCGGCGTCACATCCGACCAGCTGGCCTCCTGGCTCTCCGTCGGCATCACGGGTGCCGCAGCCGGCGCGGCGCTCCCCACCTCCTCCTCCTGCTCCGGGCGAACGCCACCTCGCCACGCCAGGAAACCCAGCCCTCCCGCAATAAGCAGGAACACGAAGTTGGGCATGCCGGGGATCAGACCCAGGACACCGAGAATGGAGGCGGTGAGGATGAGCACCTGGGGATTCGAGAAGACCTGACCAATGACCTGGGAGCCCATGTCCCCTTCGTCACCGACCCGGGACACCACCAGGCCCGCCGCCACGGAGATGATCAGTGCTGGCAGCTGGGCGACCAGACCATCACCAATGGTGAGCAGGGTGTAGTTGGTGGCCGCCTGACCCAGTTCCATGTTGTGCTGCAGAACCCCGACGATCAGCCCACCGACGATGTTGATGGCGAGAATCAGGATGCCGGCCACGGCATCGCCACGGACGAACTTCGATGCACCGTCCATGGCGCCATAGAAATCGGCTTCCTGAGAAGTTTCGGCACGCCGCCGCTTGGCTTCCTTCTCGTCGATCAGGCCGGCATTGAGGTCGGCGTCGATGGCCATCTGCTTGCCAGGCATGGCATCCAGGGTGAAGCGCGCACCGACTTCCGCAATCCGCCCGGCACCCTTGGTGATCACCACGAAGTTGATCACCGTGAGAATGATGAAGACCACCAGACCTACGGCCGTGTTACCCCCTACCAGAAAGTGGCCAAACGCCTCGATGACCTTGCCGGCCGCATCAGGCCCGGTATGCCCCTCCAGCAGCACCACCCGGGTGGACGCCACGTTGAGAGACAGGCGCAGCAGGGTGGTAACCAGCAGGATCGTTGGGAAGACCGAGAAGTCCAGGGGCTTCTTGGTGTACATCGCCACCAGCATGACCATCACCGACACGGCGATGTTGAAGGTGAACATCAGGTCGAGGGCGAAGGCCGGCAGGGGCAGCACCATCATCGCCAGGATCAGCACGATGAGCAGCGGCCCCGCCAACTGTCGGATGTTGCTGGGCGAGAAGAGCGCGCGGAGGTTCAGGCTACCATTCATGGTCGACATGGTCCTCCTCCGCAGGCTTTTGGAAAGGCTGGAAGAAACAGGGATTTACCACCCAATTCGGTGGTCGCTCAGCGGGGGCCTCGGGATCACCGGCGGCCGGATCGAGGCCAGGCGGCACCGCCAGCCCGGCCGGTTGCTCAGGGGGGAGCCCTCCCTCGGCAATCCAGTGATTCAGCTGGAAGACCCAGGCCATCACCTCGGCGACCACGGTGTAGAGCGCCGCGGGAATCTGCTGGTCCAGCTCGCAGTTGGCGTAGAGTGCGCGGGCCAGCGGCGGCGCCTCGAGGATCGGCACCCCGTTATCCTTGGCCAGCTCGCGGATGCTCTGGGCCACGAGGTCCGCGCCCTTGGCGACGACCACCGGCGCCCCGCTCTTCTCTGGATCGTACTTGAGCGCCACGGCGTAGTGAGTCGGGTTGGTCACCACCACGTCCGCCTTCGGCACCTGCGCCATCATGCGCTTGCGTGACATCTCCCTTTGGGCCGCACGAATGCGCGCCTTGATCTGCGGGTCGCCCTCCTGCTCCTTGTTTTCTTGCCGCACCTCTTCCTTGCTCATGCGCAAGTTGCGGTGATACTCCCACAGCTGGTAAGGCACATCGATCGCGGCGAGCAGCGCCAGGCTGCAGGTGATCAGCAAGGTGGCAAACAGGACCAGGCTGGCGAACTCGTCCATGCTGGCCTCCAGCGGCTGCAGCATCAGTCCGAACAGATGATCGCGCTCCCGCCATACCACCCAGGTGCCGACTCCGCCCACCACCGTGGCCTTGAGGGTCGCCTTGACCAACTCGGCAAGGCCATGCGTGGAAAACATTCGCCCCAGCCCCTGCATCGGATTCAGGCGAGTCAGATCGAAGCGGAGGATGTTGGTCGAGAAGACCCAGCCGCCCATCACGAAGGGCGCCACAAGCGTGGCCAGCACCAGGGCAATGAGCATGGGGGCCACCGTCAGCAGCCCTTCCATCGCCACGTCGTACAGGGCGAGGATCATGCCTGTCGTCTCGAAGGCTTGCGCCCGCTCAAAACTGAGGCCGGTGCGCAGCATGTGCAGCAGACGTTGACCGCCCCAGCGGCCGAGCACATACAACGCGGCCACTCCGACAATCAGCAGGATGAAGGTGGCAAGCTCCCTGGACTGCGGGACCTGCCCTTCTTCCCTCGCCTGCTCAAGTCGCCGGCCTGAGGCTGGTTCTGTCTTTTCGAGGTCGCTGTCGTCGGCCACGAAACGCTACCCCGTAGTTGTGATGGCCGGAGGATACCTCGACCGGGCAGGCCTGCGGAGGTAAAACAGGAGGCGTTTGACCGGGCTATTCCGACCCGCCTTCAATCAGCGCCGCCTGGAGCGCGAGGTGAGAAAGTCGCTGATACTGGCGATCTCCCGCTGCAGATCGGCCAATTGGGAGGACAGCAGGGAAAGATTATCCCCGACCTGCCCCATGATGTCCCGGCAGGCCTGAACAGGAGTACCGGCCATCACCCGTGCGGAGTCGATACTCTCCTGGAGCTCGGACAGGGAGGAGGCCTGGTCGGGATGCTGGTCAATGAAGGACCGCAAGGTCCGCTCGCGGAGCTGGAAGTAAGCCCTCGGATCGCTTTCGGCGAGTTGCCGCCAGTACTCGAAATCGAAACTGCCCATCAGAGGCCTCCTTCCGCCGACTCGAGTCGGGCAGCGGAAGGCGGCCAAACAGGCAGTCAGGAATTCATCCTAACCGCCCGCCGCATCCAATGGAGCGTTTTAAATCACACCAAGCTGTTGCACTGTGTTAATTGACGCGAAGCCCCGCTCAAGCGGCCAACGCGGGAACATCCATGGCCGCCAGCAAGGCCCGGCGGGACACACCGCCACGGCTGTCTCCCAGGGCGCCGAGCAGTTCCTTCATGTCGAGGATCAGCACGATCTGACCGTTCGACAGGGTGGTGACGCCAGCCACGCCCTTCGGGCGGAAATCGTCGAGGGACTTGATCACCGCGTCTTCGCGACCAGCAAAGCTGTCGATGGCGAGAATGAAACTCTGCTCCGCGCTCTGCATGAGCACACCGTACTCCGGCGTCTGCACCGGGTCCCAGCCCAGGAGCGACGACAGGGGCATGATGGGCAGCACCTCGCCGCGCACAACCATGGTGGCACGCCCACCCACCTCCTGGACTTCGGCCGGCTCGATCGGCAGGATCTCGCGAACCATCGACAACGGTACCGCAAAGGGCTGCTCGCCCAGCCGCACCAGCAGGACCGGCAGGATGGCCAGGGTCAGCGGCAGGCTGATGATGAAGGTGGTGCCCTTGCCCATGCTGGAGCGGATCTCGATGGATCCGTTCAGCTTCTGGATGTTGGTACGCACCACGTCCATGCCCACACCACGACCGGACACGTCCGAGATCTGGCTGGCCATCGAGAAGCCCGGCAGGAACACCAGGTTGAAGCTCTGGCGCTCATCCATGGTATTGGCTTCCTCATCGGTGATGAGGCCCTTCTCGACAGCCTTGGCGCGCAGACGCTCTGCGTTCATTCCGCGGCCATCGTCGGCCACCAGGATGACGATATGGTCGCCCTCCTGACGGGCCTCGAGGCGCACGATGGACTTTTCCGGCTTGCCGTTGGCGAGACGCTCCTGGGTCTCCTCGACACCGTGATCCACCGCGTTGCGGATGAGGTGGATGATGGGATCGGAGAGATCCTCGATCATCGTCTTGTCGATCTCCGTCTCTTCACCGGATAGCACCAACTCCACGTCCTTGCCCAGGTTGCGGGCCAGATCGCGGGCGATCCGCGGATACTTCTGGAACAGGCGTCCGATCGGCTGCATGCGGGTCTTCATGACCGCGTTCTGCAAATCGGACACCAGCAGGTCGAGCTGACTCACCGCCAGATCGAGGGCATGCAGGGTCTCGGTGTCGTTGCGGCCGTTGAGGATGTCGCTGCGCAGCGCATTCAGCCGGTTCTTGGTCAGGCCGATTTCACCGGACAGGTTGAGCACCTGGTCGAGACGGGCCGTATCCACGCGGATGGAATTGTCGCGCTGCTTTTCGCTGTCGCGCCGGCCAACCGGACCAGACGCTCCGGGCTTGTCGGTGACACGCCGGCCCACGGCGGCCTTGATGATCTGCTCTGGCGACTTTCGCGCCAGATCCTCGTCCGACTGGTGCATGACCACCGGCGCAGGCGGCTCGACCGCGGCGGGGGCCGCCACGGCGGTGCCGGTCACCGTTTCGAACAGGACATTC
>JAFLDU010000118.1 GCA_017309145.1 Zoogloea sp.
CAACGCCGCACGGTTCCTGCCACCCCATTGGCGTGGGGTTGCGGGAAAACTTTACCGCACACAAGGAGCAAGCCATGATCTGCGTACAGCAAAGCGCCATCGCGCAGTCTCCGGCCGCACGTGGCCTCAGCCTCTACGCCGAGCTGATCGTTCGAACCCCGTTCTTGGGATTCTCTACCTACGAAGGCACCCGCTTCGCCCTCGAAGCTGAAGGCATCCTTCCTGAAGGAATGCCGTGGCCTGAAGGATTCAGGGAGCACTCATGGAGCCAAGGCAGCCTGCGGATGGAGATCCGTCGCAAGCGGCCTGATGGCATCAAAGGCCCCCGCCGAGACTTTTTGGATGTTGACTGGTGGGAGTGCCGCATCGAACCTGCGAGCGCTCCAGACTACTCTGCTCGATACATCGCCGAAAAGGCGCTAGAGCTTCAAGCGGCAATCCATGCCCAGTCTCCTGCTGGGAAGGCTGAGCGGCGGAGACAATGGGATCTCTTCGTGACGTCTATGTCGGATGACGACTTCCAAGCCTTCAAGGCAAAAATCCCCGGACTCATCAAACCCAGCCGTGGCACTCGCCAAGCCAGCGTTCGAGGAGCGTCGGCATGAGCCCCATCGCCAAGTACCGCGTCTTGCGCCGGATCGTGGGTCCGGTGGCCGCTTATCGTTTCGTGTTCGCTCGGGAGGTGTGTCATGCGTAGTTTTTCCACAATGCTGCAACTGTTGGTTGAACGTGCTGGGCCGAATCTGACGGAGGATGACCTCAAGAAGTTGGATGGCGGCTGCGAAATGGCGGCGCTGCTTCTGTACAACCTGAAAACGGTGTCCGATGGAATCTCCTTGCTGGTGGGCTCCGATAGCAACAATTCCGGGGGGCTTCAAGACCGGAGCGATATCTCGGAAATGATGGCGCTGTATGGCATGGTGTTGGACCTTACCTGGGCTCTGCAGCAGATGGAGACGAACTGGCTTGATCGGGAGCCAGTCACCTTGGCGAGCGTGAGAGGGATGGCAGCATGAGTGCCCGGCGCACCCCCGCTCCAGCCCGTGCAAGTCGGCCAGCAACTCACCCCGCCGTGCTCGTCCGGGAACCCATTGCCGTGGGTGATCGCGTGCGCACTCTTCACACAGGGCGAACCGGTATCGCGATGAAGGTCTATCCCGATGGCTCGGTCAGCATCGCTTGGGATGACAAGCCGGTTCCGCTGTGCCTCGGGCATGAGCGTGTGCCTCGATCTTCTCTCCTCGTCTTGGGCTCCACTGACACGGAGAGCGAAGGAGGTGAGGCGTGATCGCTGGAGCGGTTGCCGGCCTCAGGCGGGCGGCGTGGATTGCGAACGAGGCGGAGGTTGAGCTGGAAAGCCTTGGTATCGGCTGGTTTGCTCGTTGATGTTGCGAGCAGCCAGCTGCGGTATCAAGTACGCAGTACGCAGTGAGGTACGCAGTGCGCAGGGGTATCCATTGCGCACTGCGTACATGATGTGACCGCGTGATTTGGCCAGGCTAGATGCGTGCTCGAGGCTGGATGGTGTGGCGGCGAGCGATACGAGGTGATAGTCACGTGCAGCCCTTGGGCTGGAGACTCTTTGGCTTCACGATTGGTTTCCACTCAAGGGCTCCATGTCTCCCTCGATTGGGCTAATGACGTCCTCGTCGATCAAGTGAGTTGGGGCCGTTGCCCACACGATCTCGCGTGCATTTATCTGAAGCAACTCTCCGTCCTCGTCATGAAATGCGGGGAATCTTTGGCTTTGGGGGGCACTTTCCAAAGCAGCGAAGAAGTCGTAAAGCTCCTCAGGATAGGGGGGGGACGTCGAGATCGGGGTTTCGCTATCTCGCAGATAGATGCTCACTGTGTCCCCGTCCTCGTCCTCGTCCCCATCCTCGTCCTCGGTTTCGCCTTTCTCCTCATCTGTGGTCACGTCCGCGTAAGTAACTGGAAACGGCTCCCACAGATATCGGATCGCTTGCACCTGCTCCAAGTTGATGGCGACGGTCCTACCGTCCATCGTCTCGAATTGGAAGAAGCCCGGCGACTGCCAGTCTCGGTCTTCAAGAATGCCAGCAAGTCTTTCTGAGGTGCCCAGGCTGACCTGAAATGACAAGTTGGTCTTGTAGTTCCTGACGACAAACACTAGGAAGTACTGTTTCGTCATGTTGCGTCTCCTGCTCTTGCGTTAGCTGCGCTGACTTGGGGGCGGGGGCTCCGGCTGTGGCGCCCCCCCCCACACCTTCCTGCGCCGCCTGGCCCCTCTTAGGTAATGAACGTAAGGTAAAACGCCAAGGCGCGCGGGATGCCGACGTGACGCGGTACCCCACCGCGGCGGGCAGATCGGGCATTGGGCTCGAAGGTCTGTCTGTAACGGACAATCCTCTATCCTGAGAACCGAAAGCGTGAAGTGCTATGACGTGGATCACCCTTTTAGGGAGGTGTGGTGCCACCATGCCTTCCTCTACCTCCGTTGTGATCGTGGTGTAGGGGTGCTCTGAATTGCCCCGGGCTTCCTAGACTGTCCCGCTCCCGGTGTGCATAGCATCCTGGGGATGTTGCTGATCACCGACAAGGCTCGGGCCAAGGAGATCCTTCGGTAGATCGAAGGGTGACACGTCACTCCATTCTGGGTACTGCGGACGCGCAGTGTTGATGCAAGCATGCCCATAATCCAAGGATGGACTTGCGAGCCCCCTTCAAGCACCAGGCGCTATACGACAGCCTTGCCCGGTACGATGCCACCGGCGCGATTCGGGCGTTACAGTCGTGGCTGCCGAGTGCCCGCTATGCCGACGTGGTGGATTGTCTCAACGGCTGTCCGCCTGACTTGAGAGTTTCTCTCCAGTCTTTGCTCCGTGATCTGATCAGCGGATACCCCGCAGTGCGTTATGGGGTTCCGGTGCTGCTGCGTTACGCCCCGGTTTATGAGCGGGCGGGTGAGATCCTGCATGCACCGTTGCCGCTGATCTCGAACCGCAACGGAGTCGCGTCCTGTCGGTGGAGTGAGAGTGATGTGCTCGACATCAGCCGCTACATCCTCGACCCGGTCAGCTTACACAAGGTCCGAGTGCTGCCGGACGCCATCACGGTTGGTGTGCTGATGTTGAGGAGTACATCTGAGGAGGTGCCCGCCGAACCAGAGGGGCGCTGGTGGCAATCGCTCCTCAACGCTCCCAGTGGTGGCGAGGTCAAGTTGTTTCCGGGGCACGTCTGGCCGTGGATTGACGCGGTGGAGGTCGCCCTGGTGATGGGCGAGGTTGCCCAAACAGGCGAGCTGCCGCAGCGGTGTTCTTCGTTGAGACGTGGAGCACAGGGCCCGATCTCGCGGCACAGCGGGTTGCGTTGGGGCTGACTCAGACGGTCTTCTGGGGAGCGATTGGATTGTCACAGTCCGGCGGCGCTAGGTACGAGCAAGGGCGTGATGTGCCGCCCTGGACTCCGGTAGCCCTCCGGCTTGTCTTCTGGCCTGAAGCGAAGGCCTTGCGGCACGTTGAGAAGCTGAGGGGAGGGCGCCTGTTTTCTGGGCATGCCTCCCCATCCCGGTCAGGGTACGGGCTGTAACACGTTGTTCATCGAGTTACCCACAGGTTTTGTGGATTGAACTAGCTCCCCCGGGCAGCCGAGGATGCACTACCGTGGATCGGCATGCGTCACGAGGTCCGCCGAGGGCTTCTCCGCGAGGATAGTCGTGGCCTCGCCTTCCGACCTACACCGCCGCCAGTCGCCCCGGGTGTCATCCGGCAGTATTACCACTCACCGCTTCTTGCCTTCCGGCTTGTGGAAGCGCTGGAGGACGGGATCGTTCTCTACGTTGATCGTGAGCATGGTTATGGACCAAGAAGGCCGACCATCGTCCGTCAGCCTCCGCTCCCACAGACCAGCCAAGCCCATTGGCTTGCCGTCCTCCCACTCGATCCGCTAGCGCACCTCCTTACCCGTCTCGTAGCAGGGCTCGAAAAGGGTGTCGGCAGGGGGCAGAGCTGTTCCTGTGTCCGGGTTGCTATCCCTGCAGCCTAGCTATCCGAAGATATCAGCCCAGAATATGCCCCTCTTTATGGGGAGTTTCGCCAAATATTGCGACAGCCCCATGTGCTCATGGTGCTATGCAGCTCCTTCTCTATGTACTCGCGCTGCCCTCGCAAATCCCTTCGCTGATGGGCTTGTCCTAGCTTGGTATGAATGCCAACTTCCCTCTTTTTGAACAGCCGTCGAAGTGGCTCATGGTAGCGATATTTTCCCAGGTATTTGATTTTATGAGAAAATACGCACGGGTAAATTGCTCTTAGAGGATCGAAGCCCCACTCAACGAAGCAGAATACGCCCTCCTTTGTTGTAGCAATTCTCACGATCTCCCTGACGTACCACAAGGCTAGCGTTGGGTTGTTTTCGGCAAGCTTACGCAGATATTCGCCAGCAACAAGGATAGCCACTTCAGCTTGTGCATACCCGTTGCCGTTTCGTTTTTCCCTTAGACTGTAAAGGTTTGCTAGGCGACTATGAAGACAAAGGATAGGCTGAAGTAAGTGTAGCGTTTGTCCGTTGTACTGGACTGGTACGGCTAGGCGCCTTACCGTTTTCGTGTCAGGTCCAAGAATTGCTGACAAGAAGTCAATAACCAAGAGACCGCGCTCAGGACTGGGTCGGTAGCATAGCTTTCCAGTCTGCGGTGTTGCGTCATGGATATCGGGAACCGATAGCTTGACGCCTAGCTGTTCTGCCAGCCACTGAGCAGTCTGGTTCGGACAGATAAGATCAAGGTCCCTCGTTACATAGGGCGTATCTGTCTTGGGGATCGGTATGTCGAGGAGCTGAGCCCATCCAACCAAGCTTTGCCCACCGACGATGATCGGAGGAAAGCTATCCGACTTAAGCCGCCCTAGTTGTTCCGCGATGAATTGAAAGTCGCTAGGAGAAAACCAGTCGTAAAGAAGATCAGGGGCTAACAACCGTTAGCGCCACTCAAGCACGAACGCCGAAATCTTCGGAGGAAAAAAACTCGCTCTTGCAACCTCTCGGGCAATCCATGCTTGATGGACTTTCTCGGGGCAAAGGATGCGACTACGCATGGCTTCCTTCGGGTTCTTCGCCCTAAGCAAGCCACTACGCTCAATCCGTTTATAACCCTTCACTCTGAGTGCTTTCATCTAGGCGTCCTCCGCAGCCAAGAATAACTATCCTCGGACAAGGGAGTCAACGCGCTTAAGAACAGATGCCATAGTTAAAACCTACTATGAGCTATCAGACTACCTCAGCAAGCTGCGTCAGTTGGCGCTGACACTAAGTCGGCACTTGAGCGGTTAGCGCCAACCCGATGCCTTCGATATACGGAATCTGGCTACGCAGTGGCTACACCAGCGTGAAAAGACTTAGGCCAACCCTTTCGGATTGGCCTAAGTGCTTGAATTTCTGGTGGGTTGTGAGTGACTCGAACACTCGACCTACGGATTAAGAGTCCGCTGCTCTACCAACTGAGCTAACAACCCATTCTGTTCTCTGCGGCGCGCATTATATACCACTTTTTTCGCCAGTGGTAGGTCGTGCGGGATTCGAACCTGCGACCAACGGATTAAAAGTCCGCTGCTCTACCAGCTGAGCTAACGACCCCCAGCAGAGAAGCGCTGCATTATAGAGATTAATCTGAAAGTGTCAACTACTTCTTAGCTGGATCTGCAGGGACAAGGTGGCGCCGGCGATGATGGCGACGGTCGTGATCAGCGAGCCGAGGGACAGGGTGGACAGTCCGCTGAGTCCCTGGCCGATCGTGCAGCCGAGGGCGGTGACGCCGCCGATGCCCATCAGGATGGCACCCGTGAGGTGCCGGGCCAGGTCGGGGGCGTCGCGGAAGCTCTCGATACGGAAGCTGCTGGTGCTCAGTGCCGCGAGCAGGGCGCCGAGGATCACGCCCGTCGTGAGGGCAATGCCGAGGGTGACGATGCGGCTGGTGTCGGTCCACAACATGAGCAGATCGAGGCTGTAGGCGTAGGGCGCGACGAAGCTCAGGGATTCGAGACGGCCGCTGTTGGTGGCCAGAAAGGCAGGTTGCAGGGTTTCCGGGTCTTCCGGGAGGTAGGCCAGGTGGCCGCTGAGGTACCAGCCGGCGACGATGGTGACGCCGATGGCGAGGCTGCCGGACAGGGGTGACAGCCGCCACATGGCGCGTTCCGACAGGGCGAAGAGGCCGAGGCTTCCGGCCGCGACGGTGCTGCAGGCCAGCCAGGCGCTGCGGTTGTCGAGGCCGAAGCGCGCCGCCAGAAGGCTGGGCAGGTCCTGGTGGGTGTCGAACTGGAGCGCCACCGGGTCCAGCCATGCCGTGCGCCAAGCAGCGAACACCCCGCGCAGGGTCATGTAGGCGGACAGGCCGAGGAAGGCGAAGACCACCAGGGACTTGAGGTTGCCGCTACCCAGCCGCAGCAGGGTCTTGGCCCCGCAGCCGGAGGCGAGGGTCATACCGATGCCGAACAGAAAGCCACCGACCAGGTGCGACAGCCAGGGCAGGCGCTGTCCGGCGTAGATCGAGTCGTGCACGTCCACGACCCCCGTCACCTGCAGCCCGGCGGTGCCGGCGATGGCGACGGCCAGGGCCAGGGACCACATGCGCATGCGGGTCCAGTCGTCCATGATGACGATGTCGGCCACGGCACCCATGGTGCAGAAGTTGCTGCGCTGGCCTGCAAAGCCGAACACGGCGCCAAGGGCGCAGGCTGCCCATGCGATGGCGGGCAGGGAGAGCGGCAAGGGGGCGGGCGTGTCCATGGCGTTTGGAGCGGTGGAGCGCCCGAGGGTTCAGCGATAGGGTGTGGGGTCGGCCACGCCGGCGGCCTCGAAGCCGGCCCTGCGCAGGCGGCAGGCGTCGCACAGGCCGCAGGCACGGCCGTCGTCGTCAGCCTGATAGCACGACACGGTGAGGCCGTAATCGACGCCCAAGGCGGTGCCGCGGCGGATGATGTCGGCCTTGGAAAGATCGATCAGGGGAGCATGGATGCTCAGGCGGTGTCCTTCGACACCGGCCTTGGTGGCCAGGTTGGCCATGTTCTCGAAGGCTTCGATGAAGGCGGGGCGGCAGTCCGGATAGCCGGAGTAGTCCACTGCGTTGACGCCCACGTAGATGTGCTGGGCGCCGAGCACCTCGGCCCAGGCCATTGCGATGGACAGCATGATGGTGTTGCGGGCCGGCACATAGGTGATCGGGATGCCGCCTTCGGCGCCGTCGGTGGGCACGGCCAGGGCCGGGTCGGTGAGGGCGGACCCGCCGAACTGGCCGAGGTCCACGTGGGCCACCCGGTGGGCGACGGCACCGAGGGCCTGGGCAACGCGCTGGGCCGCGGCCAGTTCGGCAGCATGGCGCTGGCCGTATTCGACCGACAGGGCGTAGGCATCAAAGCCTTCGGCGCGGGCAATGGCCAGGCAGGTGGCGGAGTCGAGCCCGCCCGAGAGCAGGACGAGGGCACGGGGGCGTGGGGTGTTCATGGGTTCTCCGGGATGTCGGGGGGCTCAGCGGCCGGGTTCGTTGCCCCAGATGATCTTGTGCAGCTGGACCTGCATGCGCACCGGCAGACGGTCGCGCAGGATCCAGGCGGCCAGGTCGGCGGGCTTGAGCTGGCCCTGTACCGGGGCCAGCAGCACCGGGCAGCGCTCGGTGAGGCGGTGCTCGGCGATCCTGGCCTTCGCCCATGCGTAGTCGGCCTCGCTGGCAATGACCAGCTTGAGCTCGTCGTGGGGGGTCAGCAGCGGAATGTTGGACAGCAGGTTGCGGGCCTCTTCGCCGGAGCCAGGTGCTTTCAGATCCATGATGCGGGAGACCCGCGGGTCCACGTCGGCGATGTCCAGGGCGCCGCTGGTCTCCAGGGACACCGAATGGCCGGCGTCACACAGGGCGGTGAGCAGGGGCAGGCAGTTCTTCTGGGACAGGGGTTCGCCACCGGTCACACAGACCGTTGGGCACTGGTAGTCAGCGACCTCGGCGAGGATCTCGTCGAGACTGCGGGTGGTGCCGCCGGTGAAGGCATATTCGGTGTCGCACCAGGTGCAGCGGAGGGGGCAACCGGTGAGGCGGACGAAGACGGTGGGCAGGCCGGTCCGCGAGGTTTCCCCCTGCAGGGAGTGGAAGATCTCCGTGATGCGGAGGGTGGCGGGGCGGCCGGTAGAGGACATGGCGGTACGGCGGAAAAGGCCGGCCCCGGCCGGAGCCGGGGCGGGCGGGTTGATGCTTACTTCTTGAGGCGCTGACGGGCGATCTGGGCGGCCGAGCTGCTCGGGTACTTGGCGATCAGCTTCTCGAGGCTGCGGCTGGCGCCGACGTTGTCCCCGCGGGCCTGCTGGGTGCTGGCAAGGCCGAGGAGGGCGTCGGGTGCCCGGCTGTCGTCCGGCCACTGGGTGGCCACCTTGTTGTACTGCTCGGCGGCGCCGATGTTGTCCTTCAGCTGGTACAGGGCGCTGGCGGCCCAGAAGTGGGCGCTGGGCAGGAAGCTGCTGGCCGGATAGGCCTTGGTGAAGGCGATGAAGCCGGCCGCGGCTTCCTTGTACTTGGCGCCGCGCAGCTGGGTCAGGGCGGCTTCGTAATCGCGGCTCTCGGCGGCAGGGTCGGCCGCGGCAGGAGCCGCCGGGGCGGCCTGCTGCGGGGCTTCTGCTGCCGGGGCGGTCTCGAGTTTCCGCAGGCGGTTGTCGAGATCCACGTAAAAGTCCTTCTGCCGCTTGTTGGCATTCGCCAGGTCGTTGGTGAGGACTTCGTTCTCCCCGCGCAGGCGGGCGATCTCGGCCTTCAGCTCTTCGATCTGGTTGGCAAGCTCGATCTGGGCCCGCGAGTGATTCGCCTCGACCTTCTCGATGCGACCACCCAGCTCGTTGCGCAGCGAATTGATGCGGGCGCGGGCTTCCTCGTCGTCAAACAGGCCGGCCTGGGCCTGGGAGGCGCAGACGCCCACCAGCAGGCCCGCCAGCAGCCGGGGCAGAAGGGGGCGGAACATCAGAACTCACCCGAATAGAGCATGTCGCCGCGACGGTTGGCGGACCAGCAGGATTCGCTGGCTTCGCTGCAGCTGGGCTTTTCCTCGCCGAGGCTGACGGACTCGAGCTGGCCTTCGGATACGCCGAGCAGGCTGAGGGCCTTCTTGACCGCGTCGGCACGCTTCTGGCCGAGTGCGAGGTTGTACTCGCGGCTGCCGCGCTCGTCGGTGTTGCCCTGGATCAGCATCTTGACGTTGGGGTGGCTGGTCAGGAACTTGGCATGGGCTTCGATCAGGCTGTGGTACTGGTCCTTGATCACATAGCTGTCGTAGTCGAACAGCACGCTGCGCTTGGACAGCGGGCTCTTCGGGTCTTTCAGCTCGGGGTAGCTGGACTGGCCGCCGGAGTTGGCATCAACCGGGACGACGCGGTTGGCGTCGACGCCGGAGCTGGATGCGCTGTTGCTGGAGCGGTCCTCGACAGCCGCGCCGGTCTGACCATCGGTCTTGGGCGAGGAGCTGCATGCGGCCAGGAGGCCGATGGTGATCAGGGACAGGGCGATACGGGTGTACTTCATGATGATGTGGACTCCGGGTGCGGGCGCAGAGGGCGGGAATAAGGATATTGGCTCTTTTATGTGTCAGTTGCGCGGCTGCGGACCCCAGGCGGGTTCGCGAACGTCGCCCGATTGTACCGACAGACGCTGCTTGACACGACCGTCGGATGACACGGCCGCCAGCACGCCGCGGCCGCCTTGTTCGGTGGCGTACAGCACCATCCGGCCGTTGGGGGCGAAGCTGGGCGACTCGTCCTTGGAGGAGTCGGTCAGGATCTGGGTCTGACGGGAGGCGAGATCGAGCAGGGTGACCTGGAAGCGGCCTCCGTTGCGGGACACATACACCAGGCTCTTGCCATCGGGCGAGGGGCGCGGGCTCACGTTGTAGCTGCCCTCGAAGCTGACCCGCTGGGCTTCCCCGCCGCTGCCGGGGACCCGGTAGATCTGCGGGCTGCCGCCCCGGTCGGAGGTGAAGTAGATCCAGCCGTCGGTGGACCAGGAGGGTTCGGTGTCGATGCCCGAGGAGGAGGCCAGGCGCTGCACGCCGGAGCCGTCGGCGTTGACGGTATAGATCTGGGACTGACCGTCCTTGGTCAGCACCACGGCCAGCCGGCGGCCGTCCGGCGACCAGGCGGGGGCGGAGTTCGAGCCCTTGAAGTTGGCGGCGACGTTGCGCTGCCCGGTGGCCAGGGAGTGCACGTAGACCACCGGCTTCTTGGCCTCGAAGGATACGTAGGCGAGCCGGGTGCCGTCCGGCGACCAGGCCGGCGAGATGATCGGTTCCTTGGAGGCCAGCGCTGTCTGGGCGTTGCTGCCGTCGGCGTCGGCGATCTGCAGCTCGTAGCGCGAGCCGGACTTGAGCACGTAGGCGATGCGGGTCGAGAAGACGCCGGGCTCGCCCGTGAGCTTTTCGTAGATGTAGTCGGCGATGCGATGCCCGGTGGTGCGGTACTGGTTGGGCGACATCACCATGGCCTGGGCGCCGAGGCTGACCTGCTTGGCCGCGTCGAAGAGGCGGAACTGCACCTGATGGCGTCCGGCGCTGGCTGGTGCCACGGTGCCCACCGCGACGGCGTCGGCGCCCCGCGAGCGGATACGCCCGAAGTCCGGCGGCGTCTCGGCACCCATCGGGCTCGGGCCGAGCTCGACGATCTTGAAGATACCGCTGCGTTCCAGGTCGGCCCGGACCACGTCGGTGACCGCGCGGGGCAGGGCGTTCTCGCCCTCGAAGGCGGCAATGGCGACCGGCATGCGGTTGGCTCCGGCGCCGGTGATCTCGATGGCGAGCTGGGCGTGTGGGCTGGACGCAAGCGCCAGCGCGCAGGCCGCGAAAGTGGCGCGCAGGAAGGTCGGGATGCGTAGGGTCATGGGGTCGGGGTCCACGGTGGTTTAATCCCGGAGCGGGTAGAACTTGAGCTCCAGGGTGCGATTGAACAACTCAGCCTTGTCGGGCTTGGGCAGGGGGCTCGACTTCTGGATCGCCCGCTCGATGGCTCCATCCAGCTGGGCATTGCCGGTCGAGCGCTTGAGGCGGACTTCGATCACCGAGCCGTCGGGAAGCTGATCCACGTAGAAGATCGCGAACGGATCGCCGTTGATGCCCGGCGGCAGGATGATGTTGCCCTTCACCTTGGCGCGGATCTTCTCCACGTAGGCTTCCTGTGCCTTGTTGCGGGCGGCCGTGGCCTTGGCGCCGGCCACGCGGGCGAGTTCTTCCTGCAGCTGCTTGGACTGGCTGACATTCTCCGAGTCGTGCGCCATCAGCTCACGCATGCGCCGGTCTTCCAGTTCACGGGCCTTCTCGGCTTCGGCCTTGGCATTCTTGTCCGTCTTCACCGGTTTATCCACCGGCTTGAGCGGCTTTTCTGCGGGCTTTTCGGCCTTGACGGGTTCGGGCTTGGCCTTCGGTTCCGGTTTTGGCTGGGGCTTGGCCGCGGGCTTGGGTTCCGGCTTCGGCTCGGGTTTTGGCTCCGGTTTGGGCTTGGGCTCAGGCTTGGGCGGCTTGACCGGGGGTTTCTCCACGGGCTTGACCACTTCCTTCACCGGCTTGGGCGGCGTCTTCTTGGGCTCCGGCGTCTTGATGGCGATGTCCGGCTGCTTGCGCGGCGGCGGTTCCGGTTCCGGCTCGTCTTCGGGTTCGGGCGGCGGAGGCGGCGGCGTCGGTCGGGATTCGGCGGCGGGCTCCGGCGGCGCGGGCGCCGGTGCAGGGGCGGGGAGCGGATTGCCGCTGACCAGCTCGACCTCGACGGCGTCGGGCAGGCGGTTCTGCCAGCGCACGCCATAGAAGAGGAACAGGCCGAGCAGGATGTGCACCAGGGCGGCGAGCCCCAGGGACGACCACTTGCCCCTGTCGTTGCCGGGCAGGGCTGGGTTCATCGGGCCGACTTGCCGACCTGCGTCTGCAGGCCGACCTTGTTGACGCCCGCGTTGCGCAGGTCGTTGAGGGTGTTCATGACCAGTTCGTACTTGACGCTCTTGTCGGCGGCGATGACCACCGGCTGGCCGGGGTTGGCCGACACGGTCGAGCTGACCTCGGCGATCAGGTCCTTGCGGTTGAGCACCCGCTCGGGCGAGTTGCTGGTGGCGCGCAGACCCAGCTCACCGTCGGACTTGACGGTGACGACCATGGCATCGGTGGGCGGGGCGGGAACCTTGTCCACGCTGGGCAGGTTGACCGAGCCGGACTGGATCATCGGCGCGGTGACCATGAAGATGACGAGCAGCACCAGCATCACGTCGATGTAAGGCACGACGTTGATCTGGTTCATCAGGCGGCGTTGACGCATGGCGGCGGAGCTCCGGTCAGCGCAGCTGACGCTGGAGGATGTTCAGGAACTCCTCGGTGAAGCTCTCGAAGCGGATCGCGATGCGGTCGATGTCGTGGGCAAAGCGGTTGTAGGCGACCACCGCAGGGATGGCCGCGAACAGGCCGATGGCGGTGGCCACCAGGGCTTCGGCGATGCCCGGGGCGACGTGGGCTAGGGTGGCCGAGCCCACGTTGGAGAGGCCGCGGAAGGCATGCATGATGCCCCACACGGTACCGAAGAGGCCCACGTAGGGCGACACCGAGCCGACCGAGGCGAGGAAGGCCAGGTGTGCCTCGAGGTCGTCCACCTCGCGCTGGTAGGTGGCTCGCATGGCGCGGCGCGCGCCGTCCATCACCGCGCCGTGGTCGAGGCTCTTGCCGCGCAGTTTGGCGAACTCCCGGTAGCCGGCCTCGAAGATGCGCTCCATGCCGGCGGCTTCATGGCGGCTGGTGGTGGCACTCTGGTACAGGGCGTTGAGGTCACCGCCGCTCCAGAAGTCGCGCTCGAAGAGGTCGGTCTTCTTGCGGGCGTCGCTGATCTGGAACCACTTGCGGAAGATCCAGTACCAGGACATGAAGGAGACGGTGCCAAGCAGGGCCATCACCAGCTTCACCAGCAGGCTGGCGTTGGCGATCAGGGAGAGGATGGAAAGGTCTTCAGTGACGTTCATCGGTTCAAACCAGGGTGGCAAACTGTGCGCGCACGGTCGGCGGGATGGGGGTGGGGCGTCCGGTGCTCGCGGAAACGCAGGCGATGGTGACGCGGGCTTCGAAGATCAGCTGGTCATCGCGCCGGACCTGCTGGTCGAAAACCACGCTGGCCCCGCCCAGGCGCTCGACGGTGGCGGTGACTTCGAGCAGGTCGTCCAGGCGGGCAGCCTGCAAGTACTCTGCCTGCACGCGACGCACCACGAAGAGCAGGTCGGCCTCCGCCGCGAGCCGGGCCTGCTCGAAACCGAGGGCGCGCAGCCCATCGGTGCGCGCCCGTTCGCAGAACTTGAGGTAGTTGGCGTAGTAAACAACACCGCCGGCGTCCGTGTCTTCGTAGTAAACCCGGACCGGCAATGAAATGAAGGCCTTGCGTTCGCCGGACGCGGGATGAATCGATGCATGCATCGCAACATTTTACAGTACGACCTGCCCTGAGCCGAAGCGCTTGCGTTCATTCAGTGTTTCAGAATGTTCGGTCCATCTGGCTGAATGCGTGACGGGCGTTGTAATTGCAGCAGTCCTGTGCCTAGAATCGCGGCCTCGAATGCGGGCTGGTGCGTTTTGTGCATGGCCCGAAATGCACAAAGCCCCGTCACCGGGTGTGCCTTTTGCGGCAGAATGCTCCGCAGGATTTGGAAGAGTCGCCAGGTCGGCCTGATCCCGGGCCACGCCTGATAGTCGATTCATGGGAGGAAAGAGACATGGTTGCAACCACGAGCAATGAGAAGCTGCTGACCGAGGCCGAAATCCTGGCCATGTCGGAAGACGATTACATGAACCCGGCCCAGCTGGAGTTCTTCCGTGTCCGGCTGTCGACGATGCGTGACGAGCTGCTCGAGAACGCTGCGAGCACCGGCGCCAACCTGCGCGAGAACGAACTGGTCGCCGATCCGGCCGACCGGGCCACCGTCGAGGAGGAACACGCCCTCGAACTGCGCGTCCGTGACCGCGAGCGCAAGCTGCTTAAGAAGATCGATGAAGCGCTGGGGCGTATCGCCGAAGGCGAGTATGGCTGGTGCGAGGAAACCGGTGACCCGATCGGCATCGGCCGTCTGCTGGCCCGCCCGACCGCGACGCTCTCCATCGACGCCCAGGAGCGCCGCGAGCGCACCCAGAAGCTGTACGGGGAGTAATCCCCGGGGCCTGTGCCGGCTCGGCTCAAGCATTCCATGACCGATCCGGCGCCGTCCATCCCCGTCAGCCTGCTCACCGGTTTCCTGGGGGCAGGCAAGACTACGCTCCTCAATCACCTGCTGCGCCAGCCAGAAATGGCTGGCACGGTGGTGCTGATGAATGAGTTCGGTGCCGTCCCCATCGACCATCTCCTGGTCGAGCGCATCGATGAGAACCTCGTCCTGCTGGAATCCGGCTGCCTGTGCTGCACCGTGCGCGGTGACCTGGTGCGGGTGCTGCGCGACCTCTTCATGCGCCGCCTGCGCCGTGAGCTGCCGGCCCTGACCCGCATCGTCATCGAAACCACCGGTCTGGCCGACCCGGCGCCGGTGATCTTCACCCTCATGCAGGACTTCTTCATCGCCGAGCGTTACCGCCTCGACGGGGTGATCACGGTCGTCGATGGTGTCTTCGGTCTGGGGCAGCTCGAGCGGCACGGCGAGGCCGTCAAGCAGGCCGCGATGGCCGACCGCCTGCTGATCACCAAGATCGATCAGGCCGCCCCGGAAGCACTCGAAGCCCTGTCGCAACGCCTGCGTGCCCTCAATCCGGGCGCGCGTCAGCTACGTGTCGCGGAAGGGCGGGGCGACGCCGTCGACATCTTGAACTGCGGGCTGTGGAACCCGGCCACCCGCAGTGCGGATGTGGCCGGCTGGCTGGCCGACGAGGCGGTGCGCAGCCAGGCGGCGCTCCGTCCTGCCTATGCACCCCGTCGCCGGTCGCCGGCTGGCGACCCGGACCGCCACGATGCACTCACCCACGCCTTCGTGGTGCGCCTCGAAGCGCCGGTGGCCTGGGGGGATTTCTCCACGGCGCTGGACATGCTGCAGGGCTTGCGTGGCGATCACCTGCTGCGCATCAAGGGCGTCGTCAATGTGCGTGGGGAGTCTGCGCCACGGGTCATCCAGTGCGTGCATCACCTGCGTTACCCGGACGCCTCCCTGCCGGCTTGGCCGGATGCCGACCGCAGTACGCGGCTGGTCTTCATCGTGCGTGACCTGGAGCGCGAGCTGGTGGATCAGGCCTTCGCCTGTTTCTGCGCCGCGTCTGCAGAGGTCGGGCCATGAGCTTGCGCCGGCCATCCGCCCTTTTTCGCAGCACGCTGGCGCTGCTGCTCGTCCTCGCCCAGATCTTCGCAGCCGCCCACGCCGTGGGGCACGCGGCCGATCTGCTGGCCCCGTCGCGGGGGGCTGCGTTCAGTGAGATCGCCCCCTTCGATGGCGGCCTGCCCGAGGCCACCCGCCACGAGAGCTGCCTGCTCTGCCTTGCCACGGCGGGGTTGTCCGCCGCGCCGCCGCCCTGCCAGCCGGTGCTGGCGGTGGCCCTCCCTGCACTGCCCCTGCCCGACGGCAT
>JAFLDU010000119.1 GCA_017309145.1 Zoogloea sp.
GCTAGGGCTCATCGAAGGGGCTCGGGGGGAGGGCGTTGAACGGGGGTGGGGGCGCGGCGGACGGTGGCTTCAGCGTAGAATCGCGCCTTTACCGAAAAGCGAGCCGATTATGGCACAGGACCAGAATCACCTCATCTGGCTGGACATGGAAATGACCGGCCTCAATCCCGACAGCGACCGCATCATCGAGATGGCCATGGTCGTCACTAACGGTAACCTCGACATCGTGGCCGAAGGCCCGGTGATCGCCGTGCATCAACCCGACGCGGTGCTCGATGCCATGGACGAATGGAACAAGAACACCCACGGCCGTTCCGGCCTGATCGACCGGGTCAAGGCCTCCACCATCGATGAAGCCCAGGCCGAGGCGATCTACCTGGAGTTCATGAAGCAATACATCCCGTCGCGCACCTCGCCCATGTGCGGCAACTCCATCGGCCAGGACCGGCGTTTCATGGCCCGCTACATGCCCAAGCTGGAAGACTGGTTCCACTACCGCAACCTGGACGTGTCCACCCTCAAGGAGCTGGCCCGCCGCTGGCGTCCGGATGTGTATAAGGGCCTCGAGAAGAAGGGCGCCCATCAGGCCCTGGCGGACATCCACGAGTCCATCGCCGAGCTGCGCTACTACCGCGACAACTTCCTGAAGGTCTGATTGCCTTCAGATCCGGCACAGGGCCAGCAGGCGGCTGCGGCTGCGGGCCAGGTCCTTGCCGAGCAGGGCGGCCAGCTCCGGCGCAAGGCCGGAGAAGCTCTCCTCCACGGACGCCCGTGCCGTGATGGCCAGCGGCTGCCGGGCCTCCCAGGCCGCATCGAGAAACCACACCAGGCGGCGCAGGCTGTCCATGTGTTCGCTCGCCAGCTTCGGAAATCCGCGGATCAGCAGGCCTGGCCGGGCCGCCGCCAGGTGGGTGTAGTCGGCTGGGCCGCGGGCTTGGCGGAACAAGCCGTCGAAATCCACCTCCCGCCAGCCGCCAGGGCTGGACGCGGGCAGTGTGGCCGGGGCGTCCGGCCACCAGCGCGGTGGCGCGTCCGCCGCCAGTCGCTCCCGGTAGTCCTGCTCCCCATCCACCCGCAGCACGGTGCAGTGCTCTTCCACCCACGCGGCCAGCGGCAGGTAGTGGCGGGCCTGCTGGCGCAGGTGCGGCAGGTCGGGCCACAGGGCTGCCGGTGGATGATTGGCGGTCAGCACGCAGCCCATCCCCCGGGCCAGGGCGCTTTCAAAGACGCGCAGCAGGATCAGGGCGTCGGCGCCGTCATAGGCGTGAAACTCATCGAGCAGCAGCATCCGGGCGGTACCGAGCAGCGTGTCCATGCGCTGCGCCCAGTCCCCGCCGCCCACCGCGCTGCGATGTACCGCGGCGAGCAGTTCGGCCACGTGCAGGCGTCTGACCTGCGCCGGGCCCAGGGCCTGGCCCAGCGTATCCATCAGGCGGGTTTTGCCGCGCCCGACACCACCCCACATGAACAGCCCCGGTGCGCCCCCCGCGCCGACGGGGCGCCCGGGCGGCCGGCTGCCCAGGCGCGCCAGATGGATCAGCGCATTGCATTGATCCGGGTCGGGCACATCGCCGCCGGTCCTGAAACGGGCGTCCAGTGCGTCGAGCAGGGCCGGGGTGCGAGGGGTGGAGCCGGGCAGGGCGCGGAAGGGGAGCGGACGTGCGAGCATGGCTGCATTCTGTACGGCGGCTTGGTATAACACCAATGCCGATTCATCAAGCTACCTATTCCCTGACGGTATGGTTTCCCTCCGACAGATCCGCTACCTGCTGGCCATCGCCGACACCGGCAGCCTCACCGCCGCCGCGGCACGCTTGTACGTGGCCCAGCCGGCCCTCAGCCGCCAGTTGGCGCAGACGGAAGAGGCGCTGGGCTTTGCCCTGTTCCGGCGCGAAGCCCGTGGCGTCTTCCCGACGCCCGCCGGGGCGCTCTTTCTTGAACGCGTCCGGGGCCTGGCCGGGATGCTGGACGATGCCGTCGATGACGCCCGCCGCCTGGAGCGGGGCGAGGTGGGGGTGTTGCGCCTGCTGCACTCCAGCTCGGTACCGCTGGCCGGCCCGTTGCTGGCGGCGCTGCAGCGTTTCACGGCAGCGTTGCCGGGGGCGCGGGTGGACCTGGACCGGGTGTCCTCCGAATTGCAGGGGGGCGAGATCCTGGCCGGGCGGGCGGACATCGGCGTGGTCCGCCTGCCGGTGCTGCGCCGCAGCCCCGAGCTGCTGCAGCGCCCGCTGCCTGCCGAGCGTCTGTGGGTCGCCTTGCCGGCCCATCACCCCTTGGCGGCGGAGGCCGGGCCCTTGCCCCTCGACGCCTTGCGCGATGCGTGCTTCGTCTCCGCCGTGCATCGCGAGCGCGGGGGCCTGGCCCGGCGTGTCACCGACCTGTGTCTGGAAGCGGGCTTCGTGCCTGGCTCCGCCACCGTCCAGTCCCGCAAGACCTCGATGCTGACCCTCGTTGCCGCAGGCTTCGGCGTGGCGGTGATCCCGGCCTGCATGCGCGATCTGCTGCCACCCGGTGCCGTGCTGCGCGAGCTGGCCGGGCCTGCTGCCGTGGCAGAGGCGGCGATCTTCCTCCCCCAGGCGGCTTCGCCGCTGGCACTGAAGTTTGCGGAGATGCTGGAGGCGGCGTGGTAGGGCTGCGCGGGGAGTTCAGGTAGGTCGGGTTAGCGCAGCGTAACCCGACATCCCATGCTCGACCCCACTCACGCCGGATGTCTTCGAAGCACATTCAACCGCGCCCGGATCGGGTACCCGCCTGTGGGGAAGTCCGCAGCGAGGTGGCAAAGTTCAGATGCCGTGAAGATGATCAGGTATTGCGCAGGGCATCGATATCGCGTGGGGCGTGTCGGGTTACGCTGCGCTAACCCGACCTACTTCAGCTGCGTATCTCCTTCCAGCCCGGCTGCTAAATGCATCAAGTGTCGCGCTACAAAGACAAATCGGTATGGTGTTGATACATGCCATACCCAATTCCTTTGAGGCTGGCGTCTACGAAGAATGTAGAGCCGGCAATATGCGTGCAAGCGTCATCTACATGGAATGTTGACGGACCAACATTCCATGTGGACCGGTCATCATTGAATGCGGGCCCGTCAACATTGAATCCACCGAGGTCGACATGACGTCCATCGCCTTGTGAATGCCATGTGGACGCGTCTACATGCTTGATTGGACGCGCCGGGAAGGATGTAGCGGGTGATTGCAGGCAGTGTGCGCTGCCCCGCTAACTCCCGCGCAGCCATTTGCGGCTGCTTTGCGTGTCCAGCAGCTCCCGTGGGCTGCCGAGGCCTTGCTGTTTGGCGCGGGCGAGGGCCACCTGGTGGAGTTGGGCGACGGCCAGGGCTTCGAGCAGGGCGTCGCGGTGGTCGAGGCGTTCGATGCCGAAGGCGCCGAGCCAGGCATCCATGCGCGCCTGGCCGGCGATGCGCTCGGGGTAGAGGCTGGGCATCAGCACCATCAGATCGAGCCATTCCAGCGGCGGGGTGCTGCCCAGATTGTTCTCGAAGGCGCGTTCAAGGGTGCCCTGGTTGAAGGGCGCGTTGTAGACCACCACCGGTGCCTTGGCGATGAACCGGAGCAGGCTGGCCATGGCCTCGGCGGGGGCGCTGCCCAGGCGGGCCTGGAAGGCATCACCGGGGTGCAGCAGGCCCTTGTTGATGGCCACGGCGCCCACTGCCAGCAGACGCTGCCCACCACCGTCCATCGGGCCGGTCTCGGTGTTGACCACCACGTAGCGGGTCTCGTAGTGGGAGCGGCTGAGGTCGGGCGCGGGCAGGGCTGCGATGTCTTCAAGGGTGCTGCGCAGGGCCGGGGCGAGGGCCGGTCCGCTGCCGGGCAGGAGTCGGGAGAGCCAGTTCATATCTGGTAGTCCAGTTTGAGGCGGAGCTGGATCTTGCGGGCCTGGCGGAACGCCTCCTTGAGGATGCGCCGGTCCAGTTCGTTGAGGTCGTCGGGTTTGACGCGGTTGTCGCCGGACGAGCCGTGGTCGGTGTCGAGGTGCTGGTGGCGCAGGCGCAGCAGCTGGATGAAGTGAAAGCCGTCGGCCATGGCGGAAAGCTCCTCGGCGGGCATGCCGATGCGGCTACCGGCCTGGCGCAGGCGCTGGGCGGTGCTGGTGGCCTCGACGCCGGCACGCAGGGAGAGCACCCGCGCTGCATCCACGAACAGGCGCGCGCCGAACTTCTTGAGGTCGATGGTGCCCGGGTGGCGCGGGTCGTCGTCGGTGACGAAGTCGCGGATCTTGCCCAGCGGGGGCGAGACGTCGAGCGCATTGGCGGCCATCGCCTTGAGGAAGGCCGGGTTGCCACCGGTCATCGACAGCAGCCAGTGGCGCAGGGCGTAGGCCAGCTTCTCGTCGCCGTACAGCACCCGGTAGTCGAAGAAGATGGTGGCGTTGAGCAGGGCCTCGGGGTGGGGCTCGCGGATCCAGCTGCCGAACTTCTCGCGCCATTCGTCAAAGGTCAGGCACAGGTCGGGGTTGCTGGCCATGATGTTGCCCTCGCACAGCGGAAAGCCGCAGGCGGCCAGGTCGTTGTTCACGTCCCGGGCGAACTCCAGCAGGCGCAGCTTGAGGGGTTCCTTGTCGGCCCATTCGGGCAGCACGTAGATGATCCCGTTGTCCTGGTCGGTGGACAGGGTCTGCTCGTGGCGGCCTTCGGAGCCGAAGGCCAGCCAGGCGTATTCGACGCCGTAGAGGTCGTGGCGGTCGAGGTTGAGCTCGATGATGCGGCGGGTGAGGGCGTCGTTGAGGGCCGAGATGAACTGGGTCAGCTGTTCGGCGCCGATGCCCTGGGCCAGCAGGTTGAGGGCGAGCTGACGGATGTCCCGGCTGGCCCGCTGCAGGGCCTGCACGTCGGCGGCGCTCTCGATGCCGGAGCGGATCTGGCGCAGGCCGATGCGCTGCAGGGCGAACAGGTCG
Source organism: Zoogloea sp. (assembly GCA_017309145.1). Taxonomy (GTDB): domain Bacteria; phylum Pseudomonadota; class Gammaproteobacteria; order Burkholderiales; family Rhodocyclaceae; genus Zoogloea. The sequence goes on from JAFLDU010000119.1 coordinate 4,915, forward strand.
CGCTCGGAGATCACGCCCTTGAGCGTGTCCTCGGCATCCACCACCAGGATGTGGCGCACCCCGTGGGTGGCCATCTCGAGGGCGGCGTCGTAGGCGCTGGCGTTGGTGTTGAGGGTGTGCGGCGGGGCGGTCATCACGTCGGCGACAGGCCGGGTCAGGTCGAAGCCCGGCAGCACGATGCGTTTGAGGATGTCGCTCTGGGTCAGCACCCCCACCGGCTTGGCGTCCTCGCCGGCAACCGCCAGGCAGCCCACGCCGGCCTCCACCATGCGCTCCAGGGCGGCCCGGGTGGCCAGCTCGGGGGATACCGAGACCGGTGCTTTCTTGATCAGCCCCGACAGGGGGGTGGTCATGGTCTGCTGCTCGGCGGCCCGCTGCGAGAACTGCACCTGCAGCTGCTCGCGGGACTGGTTGAGCAGGCTGGCGATGTAGCGGGTGCAGAACAGCTGGAAGCTCGGGCTGAGCTCCTGCAGCTTCAGGAAGTCGGCAGCGGGGAGCTGGAAGCAGTAGGTGTCCTCCACCGCCAGGTAGCCGTTGGTGGAGGGGCGCCCGGCCGAGATGGCACCGATCGGAAAGCCCTCGCCGGGGCCGAGGGTCAGGGTGGAATACTCGGTGACCGCCACGCCGCCGGTCTGGCGGGCCTGCACCTTGCCCCGGTGGACGATGTAGAAGTAATTGGGGGCACCGTCTCCCGGCATCAGGATCTCGGACTCCGCCGGATAGAAGGCGGTGGCCAGTCGTTCGCCCAGAAAACGCAGGGCATCGGCTTCCATGCGGTCGAAGGGGGCATGGCGGCGCAGGAAGTCCAGGTGGGTGCGGATCAGGGTGTCGGCAGCGGTGGTATCCATAAGCAGGACTGGAGGCGCGGATCAAACGCCCGAATCTACTCCGGCCCCGCCGGAGTGTCATGATCTTGCGCAATAAATCGGTGATCCTGAGGAATATTGCGGTGCAGCCGGGGTCCGCTACAATCCTTCGAAACCTCCCAACCGGACCCCGCCATGACCGCCACCCTCCTGCCCGCCGTCGAGATCCAGACCGGCCCGTCCCCCACCCACTCGGTGATCTGGCTGCACGGCCTGGGCGCCGACGGTCATGACTTCGAGCCGGTGATCGATGAGTTCGACACCGACCGACTGCCCTTCACCCGCTTCATCTTCCCCCACGCCCCGACCCGCCCGGTGACGATCAACGGCGGCTATGTGATGCGGGCCTGGTATGACATCGTGTCATCGGACTTTTCCACCCGCCGCGAAGACCCGGCGGGCGTGCACGAATCGGCTGCGCTGATCGAAGCCCTGATCGCCCGCGAGAACGAGCGCGGCATTCCGGACAGCCGCATCGTGCTGGCCGGCTTCTCGCAGGGTGGGGCGATCGCTCTGCACACCGCGCTGCGCCACCCCCGGCGCCTGGCCGGCGTGCTGGCCTTGTCCACCTACCTGCCGCTGGCCGACACCCTGACCGCCGAGGCCAGCGAGGCCAATGCCAAGACGCCGATCTTCATGGCCCATGGCCTGGGCGATCCGGTGATCCCCTGCGATTTCAGCCAGGCCTCCGCCGACCTCCTGAAGGCCGCCGGCTACCCGCTGGAATGGCGCACCTATCCGATGGACCATTCCTTGTGCCTCGAGGAGGTGCAGGACCTGGAGCTGTGGCTCTCCCACGTGCTGTCGCGGTAGGGCTGTAGGGGCTGGCGGACGTTGATCTGGCTCCTGCGGGCGGCTGAAGCCGCCCCTGCACATTCCCTACACCTCCCTCCTCTCAGCCGGGCCGGCGTTTGAGCAGGTTGTTGCCGATGAAGCTCAGTACGGTCTCGCCGCGCTGGTTGACGGCGGCGTAGCGCAGGCGGGCGATCCCCCGGTCGGGCTTGGACGTTGAGGGTCGGACCTCCAGCACTTCGACCTCGCTGTGCAGGGTGTCGCCCGGGCGAACCGGGGCGAGCCAGCGCACTTCATCGAGGCCCGGCGAGCCGATGCTGGATTCCTTGAAGATGCCGCTCTGGATGAACAGGCGGAAGCACAGGGCGATGGACTGGAAGCCGCTGGCGATGAGCCCGCCGTAGGGCGATTCGGCCGCCGCGTTGACGTCCAGGTGGAAGGGCTGCGGGTCGTAGCGGAAGGCGAAGTCGATGATCTCCGCCTCGGTGAGGGTCAGGCCGCCGCTGATGAAGCGGTCGCCCACGCTGAGGTCGTCGAGGTAGCGGTTTGTCATGGGGCTGTCTCCGTGGGGTTGGAATTGTCCGCGGAGTTTAGCCCATCGCGGCAGGCGTCAGGACCGCCTCGCAGACTGCCAGCCAGGCCCGTGCGGCATGGGACAGATAGCGCCCGGGGGCATGGATCAAGGCCACGTTCCAGCTGATCGCCGGTTCGGCCAGGGCCCTGACGGCGAGGGCCTCATCGGGCTGCAGGCGGGCCAGCAGCGGGGCCGGGATCAGGGTGGTGCCGAGGCCGGCGGCGGCCATTGCCACCAGGAAATCCCACTGGCCGCTCTGGGCGACGATCAGCGGCTCCGCTCCGATCGTGCGGAAGGCGTCCCGCACCTGGCGGGTCAGCGAGAAGTCATCCGGCGGCAGCACCAGGGGCTCGCCGGCCAGTTCGCTCAGCTCGAGCGGGCTTGTGCGGGTCCAGGCGGCGTCCCGGGGGCCGACCACTAACACCGGATGGCGGCCCACGCTCAAGGTCGCCAGGCCCAGGGCCGGATCGGCCGGCAGCACGGTGACGCCGGTCTCGAGTTCTCCGCTGGCCACCTGCTGTTCGATCACCTGGCCGCCACTCTCCCGCAGGTTCAGGCGGACCTCCGGGTGTTGCTCGCGGAAGGCCTTCACCACCGGCGGAAAAAGCAGGTTGACCATGGGCGGCAGCCCGACGGTGAGTTCGCCCCGGGCCAGGGTGGTGAGGTCGTCCAGTTCGCGGTTCAACTCGCGCATCAGGCCGAGGGCCTGCTGCGCCCGCTCGAACACGACCCGGCCGGCATCGGTCAGGCGCTGCTGACGGCCGTCCCGCAGCAGCAGGGGCTGGCCGATCTCGTCCTCCAGCTGGCGCAGCATCTTGCTGACCGTGGACTGGGTGACGCAGAGGTGCTCGGCGGCCAGGGTGAAGCTGTTGTGGCGGACGGTTTCGACGAAATAACGGAGGGCGCGCAGGTCCATCGAATCATGAAGAAAACGACTTGATGGGATTATTTTAAGTCATCCAGTGACTGATTTCCCGAACCTATACTCGTGCCCGGATTCACCCAGGCGTCCATCAGAGGCGCGCCCAGGGGCGTCAGACCCCAAGAACGAGTATCGGAGAAAACAGCAATGCCCATGGATCGCATCCGCCTTGCCCGCCTGCGGGACCGCATCATGTCTCCCGAAGCTGCCGCCGAACTGTTCCGCGATGGCATGACCGTCGGGATGAGCGGCTTCACGCGTGCCGGTGACTGCAAGGCCGTGCCCTTCGCCCTGGCCGAGCGGGCCGCCCGCGAGCCCCTGCAGATCACCCTGATGACGGGGGCGTCCTTGGGCAACGACATCGACAAGGTGCTGGCGGAGGCGAATGTGATCAGCCGCCGCATCCCCTTCCAGGCCGACCCGACCCTGCGCCGCAAGATCAACGGTGGTGAGGTCAAGTTCATCGACCAGCACCTGTCCGAGACCGTGGAGCAGCTGCGCTCGGGGCAGATCGCGCCGGTGGACATCGCCGTGGTGGAGGCCACCGCGATCACCGAGAACGGCGGCATCGTGCCGACCACCTCGGTGGGCAATTCGGCCAGCTTCGCGGTGCTGGCCAAGAAGATCATCGTCGAGATCAACCTGACCATGCCCCTGGGCCTGGAGGGGCTGCACGACATCTACATCCCCACCTACCGGCCGCACCGCCTGCCGATCCCGCTGATCTCCCCGGAGCAGCGCATCGGCCTGCCCTACATTCCGGTGGACCCGGAAAAGATCGTCGCCATCGTCATCACCGAGAAGGCCGACAGCCCGTCCAACGTGCTGCCGCCGGATCGGGAGACCAATGCCATCGCCGGCCATCTCAACGAGTTCCTGTTCCACGAGGTCAAGGCCGGGCGTCTGTCCACCGCCCTGCAACCGCTGCAGGCGGGCATCGGTACCATCGCCAACGCGGTGCTGCACGGCATGCTCGATTCGCCGTTCCGGGATCTGCGCATGTACTCCGAGGTGCTGCAGGACAGCACCGTCGAGCTGCTCGACGATGGCCGCCTGAGCTTCGCCTCGGCGTCGTCGATCACCTTGTCGAAGAGTGCCTATGAGCGCGTGCTGGGGCAGATCGAGCGCTACAAGCAACGCCTGGTGCTGCGCCCCCAGGAGATCTCCAACCACCCGGAGGTGATCCGCCGGTTGGGCCTGATCTGCATCAACACGGCGCTGGAATGCGACATCTACGGCAATGTGAATTCCACCCACGTGGGCGGCACCCACATGATGAACGGCATCGGCGGTTCCGGCGACTTTGCCCGCAATGCCCACCTGGCGGTGTTCGTGACCAAGTCGATCGCCAAGGATGGGGCGATCTCCAGCATCGTGCCGATGGTGTCGCACGTGGATCACACAGAACACGATACGGACGTCATCGTCACCGAGCATGGCCTGGCCGACCTGCGCGGCTTGGCGCCCCGCGAGCGGGCCCGGCAGATCATCGAGCATTGCGCCGATCCGCTGTACAAGGATGCGCTGCGTGATTACTTCCTGCGGGCCAGCCGGCGTGGTGGTCACACCCCGCACCTGCTGCAGGAGGCATTTGCCTGGCACCTGCGCTACGAGCAGCAGGGCGCCATGCTGACACCCCAGGAAGAGGCCGTGCCGGCCTGATCCTGGCGCTGCTGCCCTAAACCGGAGCGCGTGCAGGCCGCGCTCCCGGCTCCTCCGACCCTCGAATTGCCCTTCGATCCGGAGTCCGCGTCTCACGCCTGCTTGCTTCCCCCAAGGCCGCCCGCATTCCGTGCTTCTCTCCCCGTGGAATGCGGGGCGGGCCCTGGCCTGTCCCAGCCCCGCCCGAGGGCCGGGAAGGGCCGGTGTTCAGGCCGTCACGTTGACCTGGGCCGGTCCCTGGCCCATCCGGCCGATCACCGCAGCTTCACCGAAGCCACCCTGACGGAAGGTCGCCAGCACACTGTCTGCCGCCTCCGGTGCGCACGCCACCAGCAGCCCGCCGCTCGTCTGGGCGTCGGCCATCAGGCTGCGCTGCCAGGTCTCCACACCGGCTTCGAAGCGTACCGCGTCGCCACAGCTGGCCAGGTTGCGGCCGATGGCACCCGGGCCGATGCCGTCACGGGCGAAGGGGATGGCGGCCGGGATCAGGGGCAGGGCGGAGGCGCTGACCCGCGCCTCCAGGCCGGCGCCGCGGCACAGCTCCAACAGGTGGCCGAGCAGGCCGAAGCCGGTCACGTCGGTGAGGGCGTGCACGCCGTCCAGTGCGGCGAGGGCCGGGCCCGGGCGGTTGAGGCGGGTGGTGGTGGCGATCATCTGGGCGTAGCCGTCGGCATCGAGCAACCCCTTTTTCATGGCGGAGCCCAGCACGCCCACACCCAGCGGTTTGCCGAGGATCAGCACGTCGCCGTCGCGGGCGTCGCGGTTGCGCTTGATGGTGTCCGGGTGGGCCAGGCCCAGGGCGACCAGGCCGTAGATCGGCTCGGGCGAGTCAATGCTGTGGCCGCCCGCCACCGGAATGCCCGCCTCGGCGCAGACGCTGGCGCCGCCTGCCAGGATGCGGCCGATCACCTCGACCGGCAGGGTGTTGATGGGCATGCCGACGATGGCCAGGGCCATGATCGGCGTGCCGCCCATCGCGTAGACGTCGGACAGGGCGTTGGTGGCGGCGATGCGCCCGAAGTCGAAGGGGTCATCGACGATGGGCATGAAGAAGTCGGTGGTGGCGATCAGGGCCTGTTGATCGTTGAGCCGCCATACGGCGGCATCGTCTGCGGTCTCGGTGCCGACCATCAGGTTGGCGAAGGGCTGGGCCGCGGGCATGCTGGCCAGCATCTCGCTGAGTACGGAAGGGGCGATTTTGCAGCCGCATCCGCCACCGTGAGACAATTCGGTGAGTCGAAGTGTTGCGTTTGTCATTTTCTGTCCTGTCTATCGGTTGTCTTTTCCATGTTCCCCCACCCATCCCATTTTTCCGCGAGCGTCGATCAGCTCGGTGAATTCGACACCATCATCGACGTGCGTTCGCCGTCGGAATTTGCCGAGGATCATGTGCCGGGGGCCATCAATTGCCCGGTGCTCGATGATGAGGAGCGGGGCCGCGTCGGCACGCTGTACAAGCAGGTGTCGCCCTTCGAGGCGCGCAAGCTGGGTGGGGCCCTGGTGTCGCGCAACATAGCACACCATCTGGAGACCCGCTTTCTGTCCATGCCCAAGGGCTGGAAGCCACTCATCTATTGCTGGCGCGGGGGGCAGCGCAGCGGCGCGATGACCCTGGTGATGAGCCAGGTGGGCTGGCCGGTGCGGCGCCTGGAAGGAGGCTACAAGGCCTTCCGGCAGCGGGTGATGGACGATCTGGCGCACCTGCCCGCGTGCCTGGATTTCCGCATCCTGTGCGGTCCGACCGGCAGCGGCAAGACGGCGCTGCTGGAGGCGCTGGGCCGGGAGGGGCAGCAGGTGCTGGACCTCGAGGCCCTGGCCCGCCATCGGGGCTCGGTGCTGGGAGGCGGGGTTGCGGAGAGCCAGCCGGGGCAGAAGGCGTTTGAAACGGGGCTGTGGAGCACCTTGCGCAGCCTGGAGCCCGGCAGGCCGGTGTGGGCCGAGTCGGAGAGCCGGCGTATCGGTCGGCTGCATGTGCCGGGCACCCTGTTCGAACGCCTGCGTGATGGCGAGTGCGTGCGCATCGAGGCGTCCCTCGATGCACGGGTCGCGCACCTGATGACTTGCTATGCCGACCTGATCGGCGAGCCGTCAGCCTTCCGGGCGGCCCTGGAACGGCTGGTTCCCCAGCATGGCCACGAGCGGGTCGGGGGCTGGCAGTCCATGGTGGAGGAGGCCCGCTGGGATGAGCTGGCCCGCGCCCTGATCATCGACCATTACGACCCTGCTTATCGGCGCGGCGGCGAGGGGCTCTACAGGCAGGCCGGTCAGGCCCGCCCGCTCCCGCTCGAATCCCTCGAACCGGCCGCCCTGGCTGCGGCCGCGCGCCTGCTGGCGGCTTGAGCTCAGCTCTGGGAAGCCAGCCGGGTCTCGATCTCCACCAGGGTGGCCTCCAGTTCGTCGGAGAGTTGGAGTGCCAGTTCCATGGCCTCCGGGGCGCTCCGCCGGGCGGCCTGCTCGGTGCGCAGCGCCAGATCCATCAGGTCCATGGCCATGATGTTGCCGGCCGAACTCTTGAGGGAATGGGCGAGCCGGGCAATCTCGCTTGAATTGCCGGCCGCCGTGAACTCGCGCATCTGGGCGGAGAAGCTGGCGTGGGAGTTGGTGAAGATGCCGAGCAGGCGGGCAATGAAGGCGTCGCGCCCCTGGTAGCGCGCTTCCAGGTCGGCCCAGTTGATCATGACCGGGCCTCCCCGCTGCGCGCCGAGGGTTGAGGCTTGAGTCCGCAGGCGCCCATCACAGCACCTCCGCGGCGTGGTCGGCCAGACGCGAGCGCTCGCCCCGCTGCAGGGTGATGTGACCCGAGTGCGGCCAGCCCTTGAAGCGGTCCACCACGTAGGTGAGGCCCGAAGAGCCCTCCGTGAGGTAGGGCGTGTCGATCTGCGCGATGTTGCCCAGGCAGACCACCTTGGTGCCGGGGCCGGCGCGGGTGATCAGCGTCTTCATCTGCTTGGGCGTGAGGTTCTGGGCTTCGTCGATGATCAGGAACTTGTTGATGAAGGTGCGCCCGCGCATGAAGTTGAGGGACTTGATCTTGATGCGGCTGCGGATCAGGTCGCGGGTGGCGGCGCGGCCCCATTCACCGCCTTCGCCGGTGGTGCCGTTGAGGACGTCCAGGTTGTCCTCGAGGGCGCCCATCCAGGGGGCCATCTTCTCTTCCTCGGTGCCCGGCAGGAAGCCGATGTCCTCGCCCACCGGCACGGTGACGCGGGTCATGATGATCTCGGAGTAGCGCTTGGTCTCGAGCACCTGGGTGAGGCTGGCGGCGAGGGTCAGCAGGGTCTTGCCGGTGCCGGCCTGGCCGAGCAGGGTGACGAAGTCGATCTCCGGGTTCATCAGCAGGTTGAGGGCGAAGTTCTGCTCCCGGTTGCGCGCGGTGATGCCCCACACATTGTTCTTCTGGTGCGAGAAGTCGATCAGGGTCTCGAGGGTGACGGTCTTGCCGGCCTTCTCCTTGACCCAGGCCTGCAGGGGCTGCTCGCCATCCTGGTAGACGAACTCATTGATCAGCAGGTCGGCGGTGTCGGGGCCCTTGATCTTGTAGTAAGTGCGGCTTTCCTGCTTCCAGGACTCCATGTCCTTGCCGTTGGCTTCCCAGAAGGCGGCGTCGATCTCCTTGGTGCCGGTGTACAGCAGGTCGGTGTCTTCGAGGACCTTGTCGTTGAAGTAGTCCTGCGCTTCCAGGCCCAGGGCGCGGGCCTTGATGCGCATGTTGATGTCCTTGGACACCAGGATGACCGGACGCTTGCGGTCGAACTTCTCGAACAGGTGCATCACCACCGCGAGGATCTGGTTGTCACCCTTGGCGGTGGGCAGCGCGGCAGGCAGCTGGACGTTGATGGCCTCGGTCTGCAGGAACAGGCGGCCGCTGGCCAGCTCGCTGGACGGCGCCAGCAGGCTGATGCCGGCCTCGATGCCGTCGGGGCTGCTCTGCACGATTTCGTCTAGGCTGCGGCTGGCCTGGCGGGCGTTTCGGGCGACCTCCGACATCCCCTTCTTGTTCGAATCGAGTTCCTCGAGGGTCATCATCGGCACGAAGATGTCGTGCTCCTCGAAGCGGAACAGGCTCGTCGGGTCGTGCATCAGCACGTTGGTATCGAGGACGAAAAGCTTGGTGGCGGGGGTCTTGGACTTGGCAGGGCGTCGGGTGGCCATGGGATCTCGATTCTCTTCGTCGGTCGGAGGAGGGCGCGCGGCGGGGCTTACAGGGTCTTCACATAATCCAGTACTTCCTGGGCATGGCCAGGTACCTTGACGCCGCGCCATTCACGGCGCAGCACGCCGGCGGCGTCGATGACGAAGGTGCTGCGCTCGATGCCGCGCACCTGCTTGCCGTACATGTTCTTCATCTTCATGACGTCGAACAGGTTACAGGCGGTTTCGTCCGGGTCGGAGATGAGGTGGAAGGGCAGCTCCTGCTTGGCGCGGAAGTTGTCGTGAGACTTGAGGCCGTCGCGGGAGATCCCGAAGACGAGGCTGCCGGACGCCAGGAAGGCGTCGTGGAGGTCGCGGAACTGCTGGCTTTCGGTGGTGCAGCCGGGCGTGCTGTCCTTGGGGTAGAAGTACAGGACCACCTTGTTCCCCTTCAGGGCGGACAAGGTGATCGTCTGGCCGCCGGTGGCGGGCAGGCTGAAGTCGGGCGCGGCCTGGTCGAGCATGGTTTCTCCGGATGAGGTTGTCCGGTAGCAGCCTAATCCCAAGCCGCGGGGCTGGCAATCCGTCCTGGATGAAGATTGGACGGAGAGGGGCGTTCAGACTGGATCGAAGAGCAGCGCGGCGGCCACGTTGCGGTGTTCGGCGACGAGGATGTTGTAGGTCCGGCAGGCCGAGCCGAGGTCCATCACCTCGAGGCCGATGCGGGCCGCCATCAGGCTCTTCATGAGGCGGGGGTGGGGGAAGCGCTGCTTCATGCCGGTACCGAGGATCAGGATCTCGACGCCCAGGCCGGCGAGGTGCTCGAAGGCGGCGTCGTCGAGGGCGTCGAAGCCGCCCTGGTGCCAACCCGGCTCGATGCGCTGGGGCATCACGATCACGCTTGATTCGTGGCGGGTGGTGCCGACCATGACGTGCTGGGCGTCGTAGCGGGCGATGGTGTTGTACTGGTCGCTCTTGTCGAGGTGGAGTTTCATGGGGGCGGACTCTCTGGAATCGTTCGGGCGAGGCGGGGGCTGATTTGCCGGCCCCGGACGGCTTGGGTAACATTATACCTTTGCGTCGTCATGCACCCGCCGCGGGTTCTGCCCGCTGGCCGGACCGGAAGCATGGGGTAAGAGGCCCCGATCATGAGTCGCTACGCCAAACTGCGCGTCGTTTCGAAGCCCCAGGCCGAGAACGGTGCCGCACTCACCAGCAAGGAAACGGAAAGCACCGTGCAACCCATTCGCAAGTCCGACAAGCTCGCCAACGTCTGTTACGACATCCGCGGCCCCGTGCTGCAAAAGGCGAAGCAGATGGAGGACGAGGGCCACAAGATCATCAAGCTGAACATCGGCAACCTGGCCGCCTTCGGCTTCGATTCTCCCGAAGAGATCCAGCTCGACATGATCCGCAACCTGCCCAACGCGGCCGGCTATTCGGATTCCAAGGGCATCTTCGCGGCCCGCAAGGCGATCATGCATTACACCCAGCAGAAGCACATCAAGGGTGTGACGCTGGAAGACATCTACGTGGGCAACGGCGTCTCCGAGC
>JAFLDU010000120.1 GCA_017309145.1 Zoogloea sp.
GCTGGTAGCACCGGAGCTGGTCGCAGAATTATAAGGGATTTCAACACCCTGCTCGATCAGCGCCTCGGCCTTGTCAGCCGTCATCACCCGCGGACGGGAAACGATCTTGCCCCTGCCATCCGCCTCCAGCGCCGAGACCTCGAGATCGATGTAGCGGGTGGCCGCACTGTTCCACAAGGCCAGCGAAAAGGCCCCCGCCTGCCTGCTGTTGATGGTGGAGGCAGGAAGATTGACGCCCAGAGACTCGTTGAAGTTGGGCCGGGTGATGATCTGCCCGGCCTGATAGCCGGTCGAATTGAGGGTGCCGGAACCAAAGGTATTGCGGTACACCGAGACACCGCCCTCCGTCGTGCCCAGCAGGCCGCCGGTCTTGCCGCCGAAGCCGAGGCGCACGCCGAGGTTGCGTGCAAAGTTGTCCTGAGCTTCGACGATCTGGGCCTCGATCAACACCTGGCGGACCTCCACGTCGATTTCAGCCACCAGACGTCGCAACTCCTCGAGACGGGAGGCCACGTCGTTGACGAAGATCTTGTTGCTCCGCTCGTCGACAATCACGCTGCCCCGCTTGGAGAGCACGGTCTGATCCTTGTTCTTCAGGAACTCGGCAACGCTCTTGGCCTTGTGATAATTGATCTGGAAACTCTCGGTGCGCAGGGGTTCTAGATCACCAATCTGCGCCTTGGACTCGAGATCAAGCTTCTCCCGAGCCGCCAACTCGTCCCGCGGGGCAATCCAGATCACGTTGCCGTTCTTGCGCATATCCAGCCCGCGCGCCTGCAGAATGATGTCGAGCGCCTGGTCCCAGGGCACGTCCTTGAGACGGAGGGTCAGGTTACCCTGCACCGAATCGCTGGTGATGATGTTGAAGTTGGTGAAGTCCGCGATCACCTGGAGCACCGAACGGACATCGATGTTCTGGAAGTTCAACGACAGCTTCTCGCCTGCGAAACGCCCCTTGGCCGACCCTTGCAACAGTTTGTTTGGGTCTTCCTTGACCGGCTTCACCTCGAGCACGAACTGGTTGTCGCTCTGGTAGGCGTTGTGCTCCCAAAGACCGCGGGGCGTCACCGTCATGCGGGCATTCCCGCCCTGGAGCTGGGTCACCACGGAGGACACCGGCGTGCCGAAGTCGATCACGTCGAGCTTGCGACGGAGCTGCTCAGGCACCTCGGTTTTAAGGAAATCAACGATCAGGCTGTTGCCCTGCTGACGGATGTCGATCCCCGCGTTGGGATCCGACAGATCCACCACCAAACGCCCCTCCCCATCCTTGCCGCGCCGGAAGTTGATGTCCCGGATGGCATGCCGCTCGCCTGGGACCGCCGCGGCTGGCGCGAACTGGGTGGATTGGGTCGTAGCGGCAGAAACATCCTTGAGCTGGCTGGTAGCCAGCGTAATGTAAACATCCCGACCATCCAGGCGTGTTTCGTAAGGGTAGATCTTGGACAGATTAAGGACCAAGCGGGTGCGATCAGCCACCTGCACCACGTTCACGCTGCGCAGATCACCGGTATTGAGGGCCTGGCTGTTCCGCCCCAGGCCATTGCCCGTATCCGGGAAGTCAAAGGCGATCCGTGCCGGACTGGCCACGCTGAAGCTGCCGGGAGGCGCTGACAGTGGCTGCGCCATGGTGAGCTTCAGGACGATATTGCCCCCCTGCTCCGCAGCAACGATCTTCTCGATGCGGTTGCCTACTGCCGCCTCCGCCTGCTGCGCCTGCGCGAGCACGGGGGCAGCGGGAAAAACGGCTCCAAGCACCGCAATCACGGCCCAAGCGCCAAACCTGACCCTACAACGTCCCATTTTCATTTCTTCGCCTCCTGAGGCGCCTGCTCTTGCAGTTGCAGCGTGCTGATGCGCTCGGTCCATTCGCCACCGGCGTCCTCGACGAGCTCTTTCAAAGTGATTTCGGATTCGGCAATCGCCGTTATGCGCCCGTAGTTCTGCCCCAGATAATTGCCCACCTTAACCTGATGCAAGGTCTTGTCCATCGCAACGATGGCGTGGGCTTGACCGCCCTTCATGAGGACCCCCACCATCTTCAGGGACTCCAGCGGATAGGACTCAAGCGGCTCTCGCCGACGGTTTGCATCGGGAGCGAACTGCCCCCCTTTCTTGTCCGGCTCCAATTTGGCAGGCCGGAAGGGATCAACCAGGGAAGCCCCCTCGTAGTTCACCTCGACCGCCTTTTGAATCGGAGGCAGAGGCTTGAGATTGGGCTTGAGGTCCTTGGAGGCTTCAGCCATCCAGGACCGGATGTCGTCCTGGCGGTCAGAACATCCGGCCAGTACCGACAGGGCCAGGACCGGAACCACCAACGTCAGTCGCATCATCCTCACTTCTTGCCCGCCTTTTCCTTGGCTCTTTCCCTGCGCAGCCTGGCAACTTCCTCGTCGTCCAGGTAGCGATAGGTCACTGCCGTGGCATCGAACTTGAGGTTGCCATCCTTGCCTGTTTCGATAGCAATATCGTTGAGGGTCACGATACGCGGCATCTTGGCCACGTCGCTGACGAATTCACCGAGGTCATGGTAGTTGCCCGTGACACGCACAGCGATCGGCAACTCCGCATAGAAGTCCTTCGAACCCTCCGAGCCGGGCTTGAACAATTCAAACTGAAGCCCCCGCCCCAGCCCGGCCTGGTTGATATCGGCAAGCAAGGACTCGATTTCGGAGCGGTTGGGCAACTGCTTGAGCAAGGCACCGAACTGACGGTCAATCTCGCTGAGCTGACGGCGGTACTCCGTGAGGTTGACCGCCTGCCGCTTCTTGCTCAGCCAGTCCTCCTTCAGCGTGAGTTCCTCCTTCTCTTTGGCTTCCAGCCCTGCAAGCTGGTCACTCCAGTCAAACCACCAGCCACCAGCGACAATGGCCGCGAACAAGGCCACCAGGGTCACGACACGCGGCAACAGTGGCCATTGACCGGGATCGTTAGGGTCAAGACCCTGAAAATCCCGAAGCAGCGCCTGCATATCCAGCGAACGCAGGTTTTCGAGCGAATCCTTGAAGCCCATTACGGCTTACCTCCCGGCATGGCGCCCGCCTTGGCCTCGATCCCGTCCTGAGCCTTGGGACGTTCAGTGCTGACGTTCAGGCTGAACTCGCTGACCCGACGGGTATTCAGCACCGCGGCCTTCACTTCGACGAGGTCGGCGTTCTGGAGGTGTGGAGACGCCTCGAGGTTGCGCATCAGATTGGAGACGCGCGCATTGGACTGGGCATAGCCGACCAGATTGATCCGTGGGCCAGTCTGCTTGAGCGATTTGAGATAGACACCTTCGGGCAGTTGGCGGGCCAGCTCGTTGAAGACCAGCACGGTTTCGGTGCGATTGGTCTGCAGGGACTCAATGACCTGCTTGCGCGACAACAAGGCCTCGGCCTGCTCACGCAGCCCCTTGATCTCGGCGATATCCTTGTCGAGGGCAGCAATCTCCTGCTTCAGAAAGGCGTTTTTGGCTTCCTGCCCATCGATATAGCCCGCTATCAAGGTGTGCCCGACGAACCACACCACCAGGCCGGCAAGCGCCATCAGGGCCGACAGCAGGATGAACTGCTGACGCCGGGCCTTGCGTTTTTCTTCCCGGTGGGGAAGGAGGTTGATGCGGATCACAGGTCAAACCTCCGCAGGGCAAGACCACAAGCCACCAGCAAAGCGGGCGCATCGGCTGCCAGATTTTTGGGTCGGATCTTGGAGCTCAGACTCATTCCGGAGAAAGGATTTGCAATGTGGGTATCAACCTGCGTACGCCCTGCGACGGTCTCCGCAAGGCCCGGAATGACGGCACAGCCCCCAGCCAGGACGATGTGATCCACCTGATTGAACTGGGTCGAGGTAAAGAAGAACTGGAGCGCCCGCGAGACCTCGAGAGCCAGGGCATCCATGAACGGGCGGAGCAGTTCGGTCTCATAGCTTTCGGGCAGGGAGCCGGTGCGTTTGCCACTCTCTGCCTCTTCGAGGGACATGCCGAAATGCCGCATGATGTCCTGAGTCAGCAGAAAGCCGCCGAAGGCCTGCTCCCGGGCGTAGACCTGCACGCCGTTGCGCAGAACCGAGACGTTCATGACATTGGCCCCCGCATCGACCAGCGCAATGATCTTGTCCTGGCCGCCGTCAGGCAGGTCAGCCTGGACCAGATCAAAGGCCGACAGGGACGCGTAGGACTCGACATCCATGACCAGCGCCTTCAAACCGGCGGCCTCCGCAGCTGCGACCCGATCTTCGACCTTCTCCTTGCGGGAGGCGGCAATCAGGACCTCATCCTCGTCGGCCCCCGAGGCTGCAGGCCCGATCACCTGAAAATCCAGATTAACCTCATCGAGCGCAAAGGGGATGTACTGATTCGCTTCGGATTCGACCTGAACTTCAAGCTCCTGGTCGCGGAGCCCGGCAGGCAGGATGATCTTTTTGGTGATCACGGCCGACGCCGGCAGGGCCAGGGCAACGAACTTGGTGCTCGTCCCCAGGCGCCGCCAGCCTCGGCGGATCGCCTCGGAAACTGCATCGAGATTCGCGATATTGCCGTCGGAAACCGCCTCGCGGGGCAAAGACTCGACTGCGTAGCGCTCGACCCGGTACCCCCCCCCGGATGCAGCGGACAATTCGACCATCTTGACTGATGACGACGAGATGTCGACACCGATCAAAGGACGCGCCCTGGGGCTGAGAAAGGAGAGGTCGATCACAAAAAGTCCTGAAAATTCTTTACGTTAGGCGCAATTACAACAATCTACTTGAAATCCTAACAACAACAATGACAGGTGTAAAGCAAGCGTCGGAAAAACACCGGGGCATGCGCACAGCGGCAAAACGCCCTGAATCGTATAATGCGAGACTTTACTCCGCTTACCATCCCGACATGCGCTGGGTACTCTACCCTTTCATTGCCCTCCTCGGCCTGATCGCCATTGGCGCCGCCATTCTGGCCCTCGCGGTGGCATTTGCCTGGCCGACGCTGCCGTCGCTGGAGTCGCTGACCGACTACCACCCCAAGATTCCATTGCGCGTTTACACCGCGGACGGTGAGCTCATCGGCGAATACGGGGAGGAGCGACGTGCCTTCATCCGCATCCAGGAAGTCCCGGAGGTGCTCAAGCACGCCATCCTCGCAGCCGAAGATGATCGCTTCTATCAACACTCCGGCGTGGACTTCCTCGGCATCCTGCGGGCCGCAGGTGCCAACCTGGCCACCGGCGGCAAGCGCCAGGGCGCGTCGACGATCACCATGCAGGTTGCCCGCAACTTCTTCCTGACCCGTGAGAAGACGATCTCGCGCAAGCTCTACGAGATCCTGCTGGCCTTCAAGATCGAGCAGAACCTCACCAAGGACCAGATCCTCGAGGTTTACATCAACCAGATCTTCCTGGGCCGCCGCGCCTACGGCTTCGCCGTCGCATCCCACACCTATTTCGGCAAATCCATCCGCGACCTGAGCATTCCTGAAGCCGCCATGCTGGCAGGCCTGCCCAAGGCGCCGTCAGCCTACAACCCGGTGGTCAACCCCAAGCGTGCCGCACAGCGCCAGCAATACGTGCTGCGCCGGATGACCGAGCTGGGCTTCATCACCGAAGAGCAGCAGCACAAGGCCATCGAAACGCCCCTCAAGGTGGCCAGCAGTTCGGCCGACTTTGGCGGCAGTGCCGACTACGTGGCCGAGATGGCCCGCCAGATCGCCTACGAGCAGTACAAGGAAGAAACCTATACCCGCGGCATCAAGGTCATCACCACCGTCGTCAAGGCCGAGCAGGAAGCCGCCCACCGGGCGCTGCGCAAGGGCATCATGGACTACGACCGCCGCCACGGCTATCGCGGCGCCGAAAGCTACGCCGACCCGGCACGCCTGAACACCCAACAGGCCGAGTCGATGGACGAAATTCTGGCCGAAATCCCCGACTATGACGACATGATGGCAGCGATCGTGACCCAGGTCGGCAGTGGTACCCTCACGGTCTACCGCTACGGGGAAAACATCCGCATCACCGGCGAAGGTCTGCGCTTCGCCGCCCCGATGCTCAGCGACAAGGCGCCACCCAACAAGCGCATCCGTGTCGGCGCCATCGTCCGCATCAGCCATCCGGACAACCGCTGGGAGATCACCCAGCTCCCCGAGGTCGAGGGTGCGCTGGTCGCCGCAGATCCGCGCACCGGCGCCATCCGCGCCCTGGCCGGCGGCTTCGACTTCAACCGCAACAAGTTCAACCACGTCACCCAGGCCTGGCGCCAGCCCGGCTCCAGCTTCAAGCCCTTCATCTATTCGGCCTCCTTCGAGAAGGGATATGGCCCGAACAGCATCGTGGACGACGCTCCCCTGTCCTTCCCCGCCGGTGAAACCGGCAGCCAGGCCTGGGAGCCCAAGAACTACGACGGCAAGTACGACGGCCCGATGTCCCTGCGCTCAGCCCTGGCCCGCTCCAAGAACATGGTGTCGATCCGGCTGCTCAAGTCCATCGGCCCGCGCTACGCCCAGGACTACATCACCAAGTTCGGTTTCGATGCGGAACGCCACCCCGCCTACCTGACCATGGCGCTGGGCGCCGGCTCGGTCACCCCCTGGCAGATGCTGCGCGGGTACTCGGTCTTCGCCAATGGCGGCTACCGGATCGAGCCCTACCTGGTGAAGGAGATCCGCGACGAGGCGGGCAATGTGCTCGCACGGGTCGACCCACCCGTCGCCGGCGAAACCGCCGAGCGGGCCATCGACGAGCGCAACGCCTACCTGATGGACTCGGTCATGAAGGACGTGGTGCGCCGGGGCACGGCTACCAAGGCTCTGGTGCTCAAGCGCGGCGACCTGGCCGGCAAGACCGGCACCACCAATGAATACGTGGATGCCTGGTTCTGCGGCTACCAGCCCACCGTGGCCGCCGTGGCCTGGATCGGCTTCGATCAGCCACGCAAGCTGGGCAGCGGGGAAACCGGCGGCGCGGCAGCGCTGCCGATGTGGATCAACTACATGCGCAAGGCCCTCGAGGGCGTGCCGGAGAGCTACCCGACACCGCCGGGCGGCCTGATCCGCATCCAACCCGCGGGCGGCGGCAGCGACGAGATGATCTACCAGGAGAACCTGCCGGCCGCACCGCCGGAGGTGCCACCCGAGCCCACCAGCGCCCCCTCCGAGGAGGCGCCCCCCAGCAAGCCGGTCAGCCCAGGCTGACCGGTTCCCCGGCCTGCTCGGACATGCAGCGGGACAGCACGGCATAGAAATCCGCACCGTCCCGGGTGCCGACCCAGCGGCCGGCCTCGGGGCGGAAGTGGAAGCCGCCGGACTTGGCCGCCAACCAGATCTCGCGGGCCGCGCTGTGGCGGTTCACGATGATCTTGGTACCGTTCTCGAACTCGATCTCGATGATGCCGCCGGGCTTCACCTCATGATCGATCTCGGCCGTACAGGCATCGAGCAAACCCTCGAGGCGATCCAGCTCGGCCTCCGCCAGGGCATTGAAATCCGCTTCATTCATCGTCCGAACCCTTGTTCTGTTAACATTTGCGTTTTTGCGCGAAACCCATGCGAACCCTCGCCCTCACCTTCGCCGCGTGCGGCGCACTCCTGCTGGCCGGCTGCGGCATCAAGGGTCCGCTCTACTATCCGCAGATTCCCAAGCCCGCCGCCAAGCCGGCCGAAACCGCACCGGCGCCTGCCCACCCGGCCCAGTCGGATCATAACAAACCCGCCTCCCAGGACCCCACCCAATGACCACCGCCCTGCCCGTGCCGACGCTGCAAGCCGGCCCTGCCGGCCTGACCCTTGAAGGTGTCGCGCTGGCCGACATCGCCGCCCGTTTCGGCACCCCGACCTACGTCTATTCCCGCGCCGCCCTCACCGCCGCCTACGAGAGCTACCAGCAGGCCCTGGGACACCGCAAGGCGCTGGTCTGCTACGCCGTCAAGGCCAACTCCAGCCTCGGCATCCTGTCCGTGTTCGCGCGGCTCGGCGCCGGCTTCGACATCGTCTCGGGCGGAGAGCTGGCCCGCGTGCTGGCCGCCGGTGGCGATCCCGGCAAGGTCATCTTCTCGGGTGTCGGCAAGAGCGTCGACGAGATGCGCTACGCCCTCGAAACCGGCATCGGCTGCTTCAACGTGGAGTCCGCCGCCGAACTCGACCGCCTCAACGAAGTCGCCGGCAGCCTGGGCAAGCGCGCGCCGATCGCCTTCCGGGTCAATCCGGACGTCAATCCCAACACCCACCCCTACATCTCCACCGGCCTGCGCGGCAACAAGTTCGGGGTGGCCTTCACCGAAGCCCTCGACCTCTACCGCAAGGCGGCCAGCCTGCCGAACATCGAGATCAGCGGCATCGACTGCCACATCGGCTCGCAACTCCTCGATCCGGCACCGATGACCGAAGCCGCCGAGAAGATCCTCGGCCTGGTGGACCAGCTGGCCAGCGAAGGCATCAAGCTCGATCACATCGACCTGGGCGGCGGCCTCGGCATCCGCTACCGGGACGAAGAGCCGCCCACCCCCACCGACTACCTGAAGCCCCTGCTGGCCTGCTTTGCCGGGCGCGAGGAAGCCCTGTGCTTCGAGCCCGGCCGGTCCTTGGTAGGTAACGCGGGGCTGCTGCTGACCCGCATCGAGTACCTCAAGCCCGGCGTCGAGAAGAACTTCGCCATCATCGACGCAGCCATGAACGACCTGGCCCGCCCGGCGCTGTACGACGCCTACCACGAGATCGTCGCGGTCACCCCCCGCGACCTGCCCGCCACCCGCTACGAGGTGGTCGGCCCGATCTGCGAGAGCGGCGACTTCCTGGGGCACGACCGGGAACTGTCGGTGGCCCCGGGCGACCTGCTCGCCCTCCTGTCGGCCGGCGCCTATGGCATGACCATGAGTTCCAACTACAACACCCGGCCCCGTGCCGCCGAGGTGTTGGTGGACGGCGACACGGTCCATCTGATCCGCGAGCGCGAAACCCTCGAGCACTTGCTGAAGGGCGAACGCCCCCTGCCCTGACCCACCGCCGACATGCCGATGGCCAAGATCAAGCGTCTCACCCCCCGGGTTGCCCTTATCCTCGCCATCGGCCTGAGCGGCTGCGGCAGCAAGCCCGACACCCCGGCCGGCGCCAAGCCGGCCAGCCCGCCGCCCACCTTGATCACCACCACCAGCGCCCGCAGCATGGCCCTGGACGTCACCGAGGACACCCTCGGCACCCTGGAGGCGCTGATCGATCCGAAGATCGGCGCCGAAGTGGCCGGCCGGGTGACCCGCGTGCTGGCCCACAGTGGTGAGCGGGTCCGCAAGGGCCAACTCCTGGCCGAGCTGGACGCCAGCGATTTCGAGATCCAGGGTGGCGCCGACGCCGCCGAGATTAGCCGCCTGGAAGCCCTGGTGGCCCAGGCCGAACGCTTTGCCGCGCGTCAGCAGGATCTCGTCGCCAAAGGCTTCATCGCCCGCAACGGCGCGGAGGACAGCCTGGCCCAGCGCGATGCGCTGCGTGCCCAGCTGGCCACGGCCCGGGCCCGCAACCAGGCCACCCGCAACAACCTTGGCCGGACCCGGGTTCTGGCCCCCGCAGACGGCGTGATCGAGACCCAGATCGTGTCCGTCGGCGACTACGTCAAGGTTGGCGACCCGCTGTTCCGCCTGATCTCCAACCGCGTCCTGCGCGCCCACCTGCCCTTCCCCGAGTCTGCTGCCGGCCGTATCCGCGCCGGGCAGCCTGTACGGCTGAGCCTGCCCCACGCCCCGGGCCGGGTCATCCGCGGCCGCGTCGAGGACGTGAAGCCGACCATCAACGACAGCAGCCGGGCCCTCGACGTGCTTGTCCGCGTAGACAACGAGGACGCCCTGCTGTCGGGCGGCACCGTGAATGCATCGGTGATCACCGGCAGCAAGCCTGCGGCGGTGGTGGTCCCTGAGCAGAGCGTGGTGCTGCGACCGGCAGGCAAGGTGGTCTACGTCATCGCCGACGGCAAGGCCAACCAGCGCATCGTTGAAGCCGGCATCAAGCGCGACGGTCTGGTGGAGATCGTCAAGGGCCTGAGCGCCGGAGAAACCCTCGCCGAAGACGGCGCCGGCTTCCTGACCGATGCCGCCTCCGTCACCGTGAAGGGCGCCAAGCCCCCCGCTCCGGCTCCCGGCAGCAAGCCATGACACTCCCCGAACTGTCCATCAAACGCCACGTGCTGGCGTGGATGATGAGCGCCGTGCTGGTACTGGTCGGGGTGATCGGCTACCAGCGGATCGGCATGGATCGCTTCCCCTACATCGAATTCCCGGTGATCTCGATCACCACCACCCTGAAGGGTGCCAACCCGGACATCGTCGACTCGAGCATCACCAATGTCATCGAGTCGGCCATCAACAGCACGCCGGGCATCGAGCACGTCCAGTCCACCTCGTCGCCGGGCGTCTCGGTGGTCAACATCACCTTCAATCTCGAGAAGAAGGTGGATGTGGCCTTCAACGAGGTCCAGTCCAAGGTCAATCAGGTGCTGCGGCGCCTCCCCAAGGACGTCGATCCACCCGTCGTGGCCAAGGTGGAGACCAACGCCCAGCCGGTGATGTGGCTGGCCCTGCAGGGCGACCGCACCCAGCAGCAGCTCAACCAGTACGCCATCAACGTGCTCAAGAAACGCCTCGAAACCATCGACGGCGTCGGTGAGGTGCGCCTGGGCGGCCGCCGCGACCGGACGATCCGGGTCAATCTGCGGCCGGACCGCATGGCCGCCCATACCATCACCGCCCAGGACATCAGCGATGCCTTCGCGCGGGAGCACGTGCAGCTGGCCGGCGGCTTCGTGGTCGGCCAGAAGACCGAGAGCCTGGTCAAGCTGGATCTGGAGTTCCATCAGGTGGATGAACTCCGGCAGATGGTGATCGCCTGGCGTGACAAAGCCCCCATCCGCCTGGGCGACGTGGCCGAGGTGGAAGACGGCCTCACCGACAACCGCCAGCTGGCACGCTTCAATGGCAAGACCACCGTCGGCCTGGGCATGGTGAAGATCGCCAACGCCAACACTGTGGCGATCACCGAACGCATCCAGGAACGCCTCGACAAGGACCTCCGCCCCGCCCTGCCCCCGGGCATGACCCTGTCGGTGGTCTCCAATGACGCGGTGTTCATCCTCGAGATCGTGGACTCCCTCAAGGAGCACCTCATCGAAGGCACCCTGCTGGCCTCGCTGGTGGTGTGGTTCTTCCTGCGCTCGGTGCGTTCCACCCTGATCATCGCGCTGGCCATCCCGGTGTCCCTGATGGGGGCCATCGCGGTCATCTACTTCGCCGGCTTCACCCTCAACTCCCTCACCATGCTGGCCTTGCTGCTACTCATCGGCGTGGTGGTGGACGACGCCATCGTGGTGCTCGAGAACATCTTCCGCCATCGCGAGGAACTCGACCCGGACCCGGTCTCGGCGGCCATCAACGGCAGCAATGAAGTGGTCTTCGCGGTGATGGCGGCAACCCTCTCGCTGGTCTGCATCTTTGCGCCGGTGGCCTTCATCTCCGGCATCATCGGGCAGTTCTTCCGCAGCTTCGCGCTGGTGGTGACCTTCGGGGTGCTGGTGTCCCTGTTCGTGTCCCTCACCCTCACGCCCATGCTGTGCTCCCGCTACCTGCGGGTGGAGAAGCAGCACGGGGCGGTGTACCGCGCCTTCGACCGGCTCTTCGAGGCCATGGATGCGGTCTATGTGCGCCTGCTCGAAGGCGCCCTGGCCCACCGCCTGTGGGTGCTGCTGGCGACCCTCGCCGTGGTGGCCTCCAGCGCCTTCTTCTTTGCCAACGTGGGCAAGGCCTTCACGCCGGAGCAGGACGAAGGGCGCTTCCTCGTATCCCTGCGCACGCCTCTCGGTTCCAGCATCGACTACACGGACAGCAAGCTGCGCGAGGTGGAGGCCATCCTCGACCGCCATCCGGAGGTCCGCTCCGAGTTCGCCCTGATCGGCCTGGGGACAGCGGGGCAGGTCAATCAAGGCACGGTGGTGGTACGCATGCTGCCGCGGGAGGAGCGCAGCGTGAAGCAGCAAGACATCATCCCCCTGCTGCGCAAGGAGTTCGCCCAGATCGCCGGCGCGCGGGTGTTTGCCGCCCCCTACCCGATGGTCCAGGGCCAGCGGGGGGAACCCCTGCAGTTCGTGCTCACCGGCGACAACCTGCAGGAGCTGGGCCGCCATGCGGTCGCCCTGCAGCGCAAGCTGGCCACCGTGCCGGGCCTCGGCCGCATGGACAGCGACCTGCAGCTCGACCTGCCGCAGCTGGTCTTCGCTCCGGACCGCCTGCGCATCGCCGACGCCGGGCTGAGCACCCAGGACGTGGCCCTGGCCATCAACATGCTGACCGGCGGGGTGGACATCGCCAAGTTCAACGACGAACCGGGCGACGGCCAGCGCTACGACATCCGCGTCAAGGCCCGGGAGGGCAGCTTCACACAGCCCTCCGACCTGTCCAAGATCTTCCTGCGCAACAAGGCCGGCCAGCTGGTCCGCCTGGACAGCGTGGCCAGCTTCAAGGAGGCCCTCGGACCGGCAGTGGTGGGGCGCTTCGACCTGCAGTACGCCGCCACCTTCTACGCCACACCGACCCTGCCGCTGGGCGAGGCCGTGGAGGTGGTCAGGGCTGCCGCTGCCGAGCTGCTGCCGACCGGCTACCAGATCAAGCTGATCGGACAGGCGGAGGAGTTCGGCAAGACGCAGAAGTACATGAGCTTCACCTTCGCCCTGGCCCTCACCCTGCTCTACATGGTGCTGGCCAGCCAGTTCAACAGCTTCCTGCAGCCGGCCATCGTGATGCTGGCCCAGCCCCTCGCCATCGTGGGTGGCGTGGCGGCCCTGTGGGCCACCGGCCAGACCCTCAACATCTACTCGATGATCGGCCTGGTGCTGCTGATCGGCCTGGTGGCGAAGAACTCCATCCTGCTGGTGGATCTCACCAACCAGCGCCGCGCCGAGGGCCTGGCAGTGGACGCGGCCCTGCGCAACGCCTGCCCGATCCGCATGCGGCCGGTGCTGATGACCTCGGCCACGGTGATCCTGGCCCTGGCCCCTGCGGCGCTGGGCTTCGGCGCCGGCAACGAGACCAATCAGCCCCTCGCCATCGCGGTGATCGGCGGCATGGTCAGCTCCACCCTGCTCACGCTGGTGGTGGTGCCGGCGGTGTATTCGCTGGTGGAGGGATGGCGGGAGCGCCGGCAGAACGGGGCGCCGGCCCGGGCCGCGACCTGAAGCTAAAACGGGGTGACGGCAGCCTTGCCGGCCGGGCTGTCCAGCCAGCGCTGCAGGATGCGATAGATGTCGACATCGAAGCGGGCCGCAGGCGCGGTGGCCCACAAGGCCTGCAGCGCCGCCTCATCGTCCGCGCTGCCCAGCAGGCACCAGCGGTCGAGGAGGTACCAGGCCTCCCGGCCGGTATCCGGATGCCGCTCATGCACCGCCACCGGCCCTGCCCAGGGCCAGCGCTTGAGGCGCAGGCCCTCCAGCACCTTGAGCAGGCGCTGGTCATGCTCGGCGGCGCTTTCCTTGCCCGCGCAGACGCCGGCGCAGCGTCTGGCTGCATGGGCCAGGCAGGCACCTTCGGCCCAAGCTTCGGTGCCGATGCGGCGGGGGCATAGCTTGTAGAGGGTCGCCAGTTCACGCAGGGCGTTGTCTGCTTCCTTGCGGGCCCGGAAGGTGCCATACACCTCTCCCCAGGCCCGCGGATCGGCGCCGTTGAGCGGCGCCCTCGACAGCACCGCGCCACGCGGGCGGGTGGCATCGTAGCGCAGGCCGAACACGGCATCGGTGTCGGTTGGCAGGCGGTTCTCGGCGGGCTTGAGCTGCCGGAGCACCTGGGACTCGAGGAGCTGGGCACCCAGCTCGCCTGCGGTGACGCGCCAGTCCACCCGGCGCACCTGCTCGGCGATCTTGGCCTCGCGGCCCTTGCGCGGCTCGCCCGAGAAATGCCCCATCACCCGCGAGCGCAGGCTGACGCTGCGCCCGACGTAAAGGGGCAGATCGTTCTCGCCATAGAACAGGTAAACCCCCGGCCCCTCGGGCAGGCCCTCGAGCACGCCCTCCGGCAGACCGGCAGGCCGGTTGGGCGCGCGCATGGCCTTGGCGATGGCCATGTCGAGCACCCCGCGCTCGAACTGCCCTGCCACCAGGTCGACGAACTGATGCAGGGCCTCGGTATCGCCCATCGCCCGATGGCGGGCCGTGCAGATCAGGCCATGCCGCTCGATGAGGGCATCAAGACCATGCCGGTGATGCTGGGGAAACAGGGCGCGGGACAGCTTGACGGTGCATAGCACCGGTGCATCGAACGCCTGGCCGATGCGCTGGAACTCGTTCTTCAGGAAACCGTAGTCGAAGCGGGCATTGTGAGCGGCAAAGACGCAGTCGGCGAGCAGGGCCCGCACCTGGTCGGCCACCACCGCGTAGGGTGGGGCCTCGGCCACCATGGCATCGGTGATGCCGGTGAAGTCCTGGATGTTGGCCGGGATCGGGATGCCCGGGTTGACCAGGCTCGACCAGCGTTCGACCAGTTCGCCGTTCTCGACCCTCAGGATCGCGATTTCGGTGACCCGGTCAGTGACCGGGTTGGCGCCGGTGGTCTCGACGTCGATGAAGGCGAGCTTGGGGACCAGCAAGACCTTGGATCAGCTCTCGGTGGCGTAGGGGTAGGCCTTGGCGGGCACCTTGCCGGCCTCGTACTGGCGCTGGGTCTCGGCGTCCTGGGGCTTGTCCCACCACAGGGCGCGGCCCTGCTTCTGCACCTCGCGCTCTTCGGGGTGCTTCTCCATCCATTCGCGCATGAACTTGGTGTGCTCGGATTCGTAACCTGCCATTTTGATCTCCCTTTTTGCGGCCTGGATTCTATCAGCCTCAGACGGCTTTCTGGTCACCCTTCAGGCGGTTGATGCGAACCACCTCGGGGATGTTGCGCATGCCGCGGATGACCTTGGCCAGATGCAGCCGGTGCGTCACCTGCAGCGTGATGTAGATGGTGGAATAGGCGCCCTGGTCGCCATCGGTGCTGACGTTCTGGATGTTGCAATCCTGCTCGGAGATGGCATTCGCCACCTTGGCCAGCACCCCCCGCACGTTCTGGGTGAGCAGCTTCAGGGTCACGTCGAAGAGGCGGTCGGAGGAAGCCTCCCATTCCACGTCGATCCAGCGATCCCGCTCGCTGCGCAGCTTGCGGGCCTGCGGACAGTCGTGCATGTGCACCTCCAGGCCCTGCCCCTTGCGGATGATGCCGACGATGGGATCGCCCGGAATCGGCCGGCAACAGCGGGCCAGCTGCACCGCCACGCCCTCTGTGCCGCGGATCAGGATGGCACCGGCGGGCTTGGGCTTGACCACGTCGGCCCGGCCCGACTCCACGTCCTGGATCTCGGCCAGACGCCGCGCCACGATGGCCGGCAGGCGCCGCCC
>JAFLDU010000121.1 GCA_017309145.1 Zoogloea sp.
TCCTGGAAAAGAGGTTCTTTCTATGGACATCCGACATCAGAGATTGAGTAGCGGAATGTCTGAGCTGAAGTCATGTCCATGGCTGTTCTTCTTTCCTTTACATCGACGAGAGCTTCCTGAATCTGGAGGGGCTGACCGGACCACCTACAGAGATCGGTCTGCAGATGCGGGAGCGGGTGGCGCGTTGGGTCGGCCTGCCGGTGTGTGTCGGCATCGCCCCCACCAAGACCTTGGCGAAGCTGGCGAACCACGCTGCGAAGAAGGGCCTGGCGGGGCAGGATGGTGTCTGCGACTTCAGCGCGCTCTCGCCCGGGGCGCTGGAAGGGCTCTTCGATCAGATCCCCGTTTCGGAGGTCTGGGGTGTGGGACGCCGACTGGATGCCCGTCTGGCGGAGATGCATATCGGCACCGTGCGCCAGTTGCGGGATGCCTCGCCAGTCTTGATTCGGGAGCGCTTCTCGGTGGTGCTGGAGCGAACGGTGAGGGAGCTTCGAGGGGTGTCCTGTCTGGACCTGGAGGACATCGCGCCCCCCAAGCAGCAGATCATGGCCAGTCGATCGTTCGGGACGCCTGTTTTCGATCTAGAGCTACTCAGCCAGGCGGTGGCCTCGCATACGACCCGGGCGGCGGAGAAGCTGCGCGCACAGCAGTACGTTGCCGGCGCCATCACCGTGAGCATCCGGAGCAACCCCTTCAAGCCGTGGGAGCCCCAGTACAACCAGGGGGCTGTCGTGCCCCTCCCCGAGCCAAGCGCCGATACCCGCGCGTTGATCAATGCGGCCCTGTGGGGTCTGGGCAAGATCTTTCGCCCGGGCTACGCCTACAAGAAGGCGGGGGTGCTGCTATCTGGGCTTGAGCCGGTCGGTCGCCGGCAAGCCAGCCTGCTAGCCGATTCGAAAAGAGAGGAACGCGCCGCTGCGCTCATGGTGGCCATGGACCAGATCAATGACCGGTGGGGGAGGGGAAGCATTCGCCCGCTTGCCACGGGGTTTGGGGGTGACTGGCGGATGCGCAGGGAGAACCTGTCGCAGGCATGGACCACTCGATGGGATGAGGTGCCGGTGGTTCGGGCAGGGTGAGCTTTCGGGCTGAATCGAAAACTCAGGGGGGTCTGCTGACGGTCTCTTGTTGAAGTTGTAGGGGCGACTTCGTTGAAGCCCGGAGCATGTGTCCGATAGCGTGGGCCCGCCTCCAGGGCGGACTTCGCTACCGTTTGAGTTCGATCAAGTGGTCAAGCGGTTATGACCTTCATTTTTTCGCGGGACTGGTAACGGGACGTGTAGCGTTCTCTGCCTGTCAGGACATCAACGGTCACGAGGGCAGGGCGACCGAAGACATCTCGGCCCAGCATACTGAGCTCGGCTTCGAGATCGACCACACCGGTCTTGTACCAGGCCTTGATGGGTTTCTCTGGTGCAGAGCCATCGCTCCAGGCATAGCCTTTGTCCTTCTTGAGGACGTCTTTCATCTCAAAAGGCGCGCCCTCGGCCCAGACACAGTACGTCCTTCGTCCGCTGCTCTCG
This sequence comes from Zoogloea sp., assembly GCA_017309145.1. Taxonomy (GTDB): domain Bacteria; phylum Pseudomonadota; class Gammaproteobacteria; order Burkholderiales; family Rhodocyclaceae; genus Zoogloea. The sequence goes on from JAFLDU010000121.1 coordinate 1,524, forward strand.
AGAATGTGGGACAGAATCGTGCGTTCGTTCAACCCCTCCTTGGTGAGAAGAAAGAGCAGGACCTCCGCATCGATCAGGGCCCGGTGCGCTCCGTAGAAAACACCCCCGAGCTTGTATGCGAGCCACTCCAGCTTGGCTGAACCCGTATTCAGTTGAGACCACGGGGCTTCCCTTTGAGAGCACGCCCACCACTTGCTCTGGAATGATGGAAAACGGCGTTCGAGAAAGCTTCGGTCGAAGGGGGCGTTATGAGCGATGACAATCGCAGCCCGGGCGATCGCCGCTTCGACCTTGGCGTCGTCGAGCCGTTGGCCAGCGACATCCTCGTCCCGGATTCCAGTGAGCGCGGTGATCTCCGGCGGTATCGGGAAGCCCGGATCCTCGAAGCCGCTGTAACGCTCAAGGATGCGGTGTACCAGACCTGTCTTCGGATTGAACTCGGCCAGTACGTAGCCAAGGTCAATGATCTTCCCTGTCGTGCTATCCAGGCCAGTCGTCTCGGTGTCGACGACCATTGCGATCGGAAGGGGTTTGGGATCACTGCCGTCGAGAGGACTGTAGCAGTCACTGGGCTCGAAGCGTCGCAGCACCTTGTAGTCGCCCGTTGCTTCGAGTTGCTGGGCGAGGTGCTCCAGGTCTGGAGTGGAGGGGCTGATGGTCACGTTGGTTGCGCTTTGGGTCAGTGCTGCAGGCTTCCGGCTATCCTTCCGCTAGAGGGGAAGGGGGCTTGAGCATAGGAGCCCGGGGCCAGTTGTGTTCTCAAACATCGACTTCATCGTATCAGGCCCTACCAGCTCCGAATGCACATTGGGGGCACCAGTGCCCGCGAATGATAGAGCTGAAAAGGGTCTCCCATTCATGGCCGTCGGCGCATCTGAAGCGTCCCCGATCTTTGGTGGCGATCCGATAGTCGTCAGGTGCTTCAGCAAGAGTCAGGCATGTACCAAGGTGCATGGACGCGCGCGCGCGGATATCTTTAGCGGTGTACTTCCTCGTTTTTGTCCGCGCGTATGTGTCGGCAACCTGGCTGCAGTCTGGGCAGCCGTGCTTCGTATTCTTGAAGTTGACAAGGGTGCAGTGCCAGAGGTGGCCGTTGGAGCACTGCAGAGTCATTTTCTCCTTCGAGCCCTTAAAGCCGCCTAGCAGAGTCAGTCCCCGCGACTCCACCAGAGCCCGAACCTCATCTTCCGGTACGGGCTTTCCTGAGAGGCACTGAGGGCACCAACTCCCCTCGTAGATATGCTTGGCGGGCCTTGCATGCCACACGTGTCCAACAGCGCATCTGTACTCAAGTGCAGTGTGAACGCCCTTGTACTCTGGGGACAGACACTCCCCACCGCGAATCCGGGCGTAGTTCTGACACCATTCAATATCAAATTTCTTCCGCACCGTGGCTCCCAAAAAGGCTGGGGTTATCCGCCCGCAGAGGGCGCGCGGGCCATCGCGTGGGAGTTTGCTTTGGCAGACCTGGTCTCTGCAAGTATTCATTTGGAAAGCACCCTATCGCGTTAATCAGTGTTGTTTGCTCCCCGGTAGCGCTGATGCCCGGCAAGCCTGGAGGTGCTCAAGAGCATCGCGGTGGTCGCGATGGAGCGACCTGCTTCCTCAGGGGCAGCCAGTGGAGTTGTGTTGTTCGAGCAGCTTGGGGGGCGGGTTGAAGTCTTCTGGATGTTGGTTGCCTCATTCGAGATCGGGCCGGCATTGGAGTAAATGCTGTATTTAAGAGGTGTGTACAGCATTTATGGCTGTTCGGCATCATTCGGTCAGGAGATGACGGAGGCAATCATGGGCAGACCGGTTTTTATCATCGATAGGCAACGGCTTAGGGAGCTTCGGGAGGAGTCTGGAATGACCCAGCTTGCCGTTGCCAAGGAGCTCCAGGGCAAGCTTGGTATCAAGCACCCTTCCAGCGATGCAACACTCATAAGCGACTATCAGCGCATTGAGCGGACGGGACGAACCAGCCGGCTGCGGGCAGAGGTGTTTGCCGAGATCTTCAAAGTCCCGGTTGCCGTCCTGCAGGGAGAGGCCCCACCGGACTCGTTTGACTACCTTGCTGATCTTGCCTCACTTCTACGTCAGCGATTACTTGATCATCCAGGTGCAGCTCTTGTCCAGGCGCTCAAACGAAGCTCCGGAACCCAGGAGCTAACTGATGAAGCGATCCGGAACTTGGCTGAGGACATCGGAGTGCGAGTCGAAGCAGCACAACTCGGGCGCAACCCGTCCGAGCTTGAAGAGCTTTCGGTACTGACCGGACTACCTCAGTCAGAGCTTTTGAGACCCGTGAGCGTACTCGGACATTGGTTGGTGATAGCGAATGGTCCTGGTATCCATTGCACAGAGTTCATTCTTGGCGCGCTTAGTCTAGCCAGGCGTCTTGAGGAGATCTTGGGTAACCGTCTGGAACAAAACACAAGTGATGCCACTATTCGCATGTTCCATGATGAGCCATGGGTTCGGATAGAGGTCCGGCTCAGCACCGCGCGTCACGAGGTGATCCGCATCGATTGCGTTCGCTGTGACCCCATGGACAAGGGGGGGCTCAGGTGGGTCAAGGCCACGTGGCGCGATCGTAGTTTCTTGGAGTCATGGCTCCCTGAGTGGGCCTTTTCCGCAGCAAACTTCGTGACGGATTTTGGTGGTCACGCGTGCCCCACAGGAGATGTTCGTCGTCTTCGATTAGTCGTTACCGAACACAGCGGAGGTGTCTCGCGCCCTGCCGCGCGGATGATCCTGGATGGAGGTCTGGATGGAATGTCCGACAAGCTTCTAGAAGGCTTTCGTCAAAAGAACTCAACTCATGCTTTGGTGATGAGTTGGCTGGCTGCGGATCTGCGAGGAGGGCTCACACCTTTTCTCGCGGAGTTTCCCCGGGAGTGCTGGAGTGTGAGTGGGGGCGGCAGCGTGTCGATTTTCCTTGATGAAGCCAAGGCACATCGGCGGATTGGCCTCGATGGCCATTTTGGTATCAAGTACCGCATTGGACTTTCTGAGGACATGGGGAAAGGCAAACTCGTGGCCGTTCCTTGGCGGAGAAGAGATGTCGACCATCTTAAAGGCATGGTCGAGAAGATGATCGCCGACTTACCAAGCCCGTCCTCTGCGGCGGACATACCGCGCAGGTTGTTCGAACGGTTTTCGCCTGAGAACTAAGAGCTGTCTTTGACACAAAGGTCGAGATTGGACCGCCGCAGTTGCCTGAGTCCAAACATTGACTTCATCAAACGTACGCGATGTATGCCCCGGACCCGCGTACGCTCTTTATACGGGGATAACTTGGAGAATCGTTATGTTCATGCAGCTTGAAAATGGTCCGAGCCAGACTGGTAATCCTTCGGGAGGTGGTCGCGGCAATAATCCTCCACGGAAGTAAGTGGTCGGTGGAAGGGGGCAATAAGGTCAGCCTTCCACCGTTTCGCGCCCCTTCAAGTAGGTGTTGAGAGCATTCGAGCAAGCGATGTGTCTCCGGCGGTCAAAGCGTAATCGCGGTTCAAACAGGCCGAGATCGCTGGGTAAGAACCTTACTGTGCAAATGTTCTGGATGCCACTTGCCGCGTGCAATTCGCTTTTGAACGAAGTCTCGATATTTGTCGGGTGCAGGTACGACTTTGCGCTGATGACGTTTCTGGTTGCAGAAAAGACAAGCCGCAACGATGTTGTCCCGACTGTTGCCTCCGCCTTCGCTGCGTGGCTTCAGGTGCTCTGCCGTGAGCTGGAATCGCCCGGCATCTGCCAAGCTAATGTGATGTGCTTTCGCGTACCTGTCAGGTGAGTGCGCCCACATCGGGGCGCCGCAATAAATGCAGCGGCCGGATTGTTCATGAAAAGCGTGGTCGCGGGCGGGGGCGATAGTGTTGGCCATTGGGGGCCTCTCCATGTGAGTTAAGGAAAGACCGCCGTAGCCTGACAAGACACCTGGCGGAACCAGTCGCCCACGGCTGACTGGCAAAACAAAGCCCCTGAAAAGGATGCTCCGTGAGTGATCCTAGCGAATGTACCTTCTGGATGCAATCAATTCGACGCCTCTCCGCATGCGCTCGGATCCGGCCCGAACTCCGGCCTTAATGCTGAGTTAGGCTGCCCCAACGGTCTGCTTGCTAGGCGGACTATTCGTGATCTTCCGGATCGTCCGGTCACTCAGGCCATACTTTGCCGCCAGGGACAATACGGTTGCGCCGTCAGCCCGATCAGATCTGATGGCCTGGTCCCGAACGGCCTTCATCGCTTTTTCAGTTGGAAACTTGGGGATGTAGATCCGATCACCTTGGAAGTAATAGGTGATGATCGTGAATGCCTTCTCCCCCACAACGGCAAGCAGTCTGCTGTCGGGGCCGCGCGTCTCCGGCACGTAGATCGAGAGGCCACCGAATGCCTGCATGAGGCGAAAGATAGCGGCAGCGCCCGTCATTTTAGCCACAGGTTGTAGCAGCCTCGGAATGTACTCGATAGGAAGATGCTCAGGATCAAGAGCGTTAGCTGGGGCGATCTCTTTCATTGCCTGCTTCTGTTGGTGTTAGCGTAGAAAATAATTTCATGTCACCTGGAAACACTTCAGGCGGAATTCATTCCGCCTGAAGTGTTTCCGCTTGCGCAGGTCTACTTCTACTTGGGCGTAAATGCCTTCAACCGCAGTTTTGGTCTCATCGGGTGACTTCACTCCGAAGCCGAGCGGCTGGTTGCGGCGCTGGGGAGGGCGAAGGTGCCCGAGCTTTCGTTCATCGAATTTCCCCAGTCAAAAGTAACTGTTGCTGAGCGCTATAGCACCAAGGGCCAGAGCGCCATTTCCACAAAGAACCGAACCATGGCAAACCGCGAGATCGTCTACGGCATTCGTATCACCGCAAACTCTGCGTCTGCGGTGGCAGAGACGCAGAAGGTCGACAAGGCGTTCGGCGAAGTCGGAGCCGCTCTAAGCAAGGTTGTGGTTGAGGCTGAGAAGGCTGAGTCTTCTCTGTCCGCCGTCGTTTCGCCTACGGCCCAGGCGGGGCTCCAGGCGGAGGCCTCCGCGCTTGGGACCGTTGCCGAGAAGCTCGACCAGGTTGCGGTCGGCGCTGGGAAGGCTGAAACCTCGCTGGCGGGGGTGACTTCAAAGCCGCTGCAGGGGGTTCAGGCTGGATCCGCAGCCCTCGGGGCTACGGCAGAAAAGCTCAATCAGGTCGCGGCGGGCGCGGGGAAAGCGGAGGTCGCACTGGGTAGTGTGGCAGCGAGATCTGCCCAGGCTGCGTCACCCGCTGCGGCTGCATCACTTGGGGCGACGGCTGGACAGCTCGACCGTGTGGGCGTGTCTGCAGGCCAAACCGCGCAGGCGCTTCGGCAGTTGCCGATGCAGTTCTCCGATATCGTCGTGTCGCTCCAGGCCGGGCAGTCGCCGATGCAGGTGCTCCTGCAGCAAGGTAGCCAGATCAAGGATCAGTTCGGTGGGATCGGTCCTGCTGCCCAGGCCATGGGTGGATACATTGCTGGCCTGGTGGGTCCATTTACGATCGCAGCCGGCGCCGTTGCGGGGCTGGCGGTGGCGTATTACCAAGGCAGCGAGGAATCGACCCGATTCGCGACCGGGCTCGTCCTGACGGGCAACGTCGTGGGCAAGACGGTGGGTCAGCTCAGTGACATGGCCAAGACGATCAGTGTTGCGACACATTCGACGCAAGCCTTCGCCGCCGACGCCTTGAGCCAGGTGATTTCCACCGGCGCTATTGCTGCCGAGAACGTCGGAATGGTGACCGAGGCTGCGGTGCGTATGGAGCGCGCCACGGGGCAGTCAGTCGGCGAGACGATCAAGCAGTTCGTCGAGTTGGGCAAGGAGCCTGTGAAGGCGTCGGAAAAGCTCAACGAGACGGCCAACTATCTGACGGCTGACCTCTACAAGCAGATCCGTGCCTTGGCCGAACACGGCAAGGCCAGCGACGCAGCGGCCCTGGCCCAGAAGGGATGGGCCGATGCGCTCAATGAGCGGACAACGGAGATCACGCAGAACCTGGGCCATATCGAGGCGGCGTGGGGAGGGGTCATCCAGATGGCCAAGGCCGGTTGGGATGCGGTCCTGGGTGTTGGCCGTACTCAATCCAGGGGCGAACGGATTGCCGAGCTTGAACAGAAGGCTGCGCCGGGGCGTGGGATCTTTGCCGGCCTGAATGCATACGAGAAGGTTGAGCTTGCGGGTCTCAAGGCCACCGTGGAAGCTGAAGAGAAGGCTGCGAAGGCTGCGGCTGATCGAGCGGCCCATACTGCAGCAGTCGTGAAGTGGCAGAAGGATGGGGAACAGTACCGCTCGAACGATCTGAAGCGGGAGCAGGCGATTGCCCAGGTGCGCCAGGACGGCCTCAATGCAAAGGTGTCGGAAGAGGAGATCGAGAAGCGCATCGCCTTGATCCGCGAGAAGTACAAGGATCCGGTTCAGAAGAAGGCTGCCAAGTCCCCTGGTGAGTCCATCGAAATGGATTGGACCCGTCGGCTGGCGGTCCTGCAGGCCGAGGCCGGCGCCACCACCCAGCTGACGGAAACCGAGAGGGCTGCGGTTAAGGTGATGACCGAGTTTGCCCAGGGCAAGCTCAAGCTGACCGCAGCGGAGAAGGCGCGCCTGCCCGGCCTGGTGCAGGAAGCCTTGCTGCTCGACGAAGCGGCCGAGGCTAGTCGAAGCGCCCTTCGGCGGCGAGGCGGCGGATCTCGATCAGCAGATCTTCGCGCAGGGTGCAGCAGATGCAGCCGTTGCTCATCTCGACCAGTTTCTCCTCGGCGCGGGACAGGTCGGCGCCTCCCTCTGCCACCAGGCGCGCATCGATGTTCACTTCGGACATGTCATTGACGATGACCGCCACCCGCATGCCTTGCCGATTGTGCAGGACGTGGTTGAGGAGGGTGGTCTTGCCGGCCCCGAGAAAGCCGGACAAGACCGTGACTGGCAGGCGGGATGAGGGCGTGCGGGCGCGGGAGGGCAAGGCAGGGAATGCGCTGTACTCCGTGGAGGCGGGCTCGAGTCGGGCTACCATGGGACCTTGATCCTGAATGAGAGTGTGATTGCAATGTTATAACATTGCAATTCAGCTGCCAAACTGTGCTTATGGACAACACCATCGCCCTTGGGGCCCACGCCCTTGACGAGAGCCTGCTCCTCGATCAGGCGGAAGCTGCATGCCGTTCCCGCGGCGGTAGCCTGACACCGATCCGTCGCCTCGTGCTGGGAATCCTCCTGCATCATCCGCGAGGCCTCAAAGCCTACGATCTGCTCGACCGGATCAAGGCGGACAAGCCTGGTGCCTCGCCGCCCACCGTTTATCGCGCGCTGGATTTCCTGATGGAACAAGGCCTTGTTCACAAGGTCGGGCGGATGAACCTGTTTGTGGCCTGCAGCCATCACTGCCACCACGAGCATTCGCCCGGCCTGTTCCTGGTCTGCCCCCGCTGCAGTGGCGTGACCGAGCTGCAGGACGAGCGGGTGATCCAGGCCCTCGCTGACAGTCTTGCGGCGGCAGGTCACCGGCTGGAGAGTCAGGAGGTGGAGATCGGGGCGATCTGCCCTGCCTGCCAGCAGGCGGGAGCTGCCTGAATGCCCGCTCGTTCCCTTGTCTCTGGAAGCCCATCCCGATGAGCCCGTTTTCCGCGTGCATGCTGACCCTGGCCGTGCTTTCCCTGGGGGCCTGTGCGACCCTCGATGAACAGGAGTGCCGCTCCGCCAACTGGCGTGAGCTGGGGCTCCGGGACGGCCGCATGGGTTATCCGGCAAGCCGCCTGGCCGAGCACCAGGAAGCCTGCGCCGAGTTTGGAATCCGCCCTGACCCTGGTGCCTATGCACGAGGGCGTCTGGATGGGCTGGACGGCTACTGCCAGCCGCGCAATGCCGTGCAGGAGGGGTTGGCCGGGCGTTCTTATCAGCTAGGGGTCTGCCCGCCTGGCAAGGAGCCGGCCTTCGTGGCCCTGCACCGGGCGGCTTACGAGGTCCATCAGTCCAGGGCCCGCATTTCGACCCTCAACGGGCAGTCTGACTCGATCGAGCGCGAACTGCGCAGTGACAAGCTCAGCGACGAACGGCGCGCCCGGCTGCGCCATGAGCTGCGCGACCTGGACCGGGACCTGCGACGGGAGCGGGACCAGCTGCGCTGGAAGGAGAGCGATCTGGACCGGCTCTCCGGACGTCCGGGTTACTGAAGAGCTTCGGCTTCCGGAGTTGGAGCCGCAGCCTGCGGGCGGGGCAGGGAGACCGGGTCCACGTGCACCAGCAGGTCCAGCACCGGGTGACGGGCCATTACCTTGCGGCGGGTTTCCTCAGCGATCTCGTGCCCTTCGGCCACGCTCAGGCTACCGTCGATCTCCAGATGCACGTCGGCCAGGATCATGTCGCCGGTCTTGCGCGTCTTCAGGGCATGCATCCCCAGCACCCCCGGGGTGGCGGTGATGTCGGCGGCGATGGCGGCGATCTGTTCCTCGTTGGCGGCCCGGTCAGTCAGGTCGTGCAGGGCGTTCCAAGTGAAGCCCCAGCCCATCCGGCCGACCATCAGACCAACGATGAGGGCGGCGATCGGGTCGAGCAAGGGGTAGCCGAGCAGGTTGCCGCCGATGCCTACGGCCACCACCAGCGATGAGGCTGCGTCCGAACGGGCGTGCCACGCGTTGGCCACCAGCAGGCTGGAGCGCACCCTCTCGGCCACCGCCAGCATGTAGCGGAACAAGACTTCCTTGGCCACCAGTGCCCCCAGCGCCACCCACAGGGCGGTCTGGTGCACCGTGGGGATCGCATCCGGCGCCTGCAGCTTGTGCACCGCCGATATGACCATCCCCACGCCCACCGCCAGCAGCAGGCCGCCGAGCACCAGGGAGGCGGCGTTCTCGTAGCGCTGGTGGCCGTAGTGGTGATCATCGTCGGGTGCCTTGCGGCTGTGATGCACCGCCAGCAGCACGACGAAGTCCGCCACCAGGTCCGACAGGGAATGCAGGCCGTCGGCGATCAGGGCCTGGGAGGCTGACAGCACGCCGATGACTACCTGCAGCGTGCTGAGTACCACGTTCACCACCACGCTCACCCAGGTGCTGCGACGGGTTGCTGCCGCCCTTTCCGGCGTGTCCTCTTCCAGCTTGGGGTCGAGAGAGAGTGTGTCGTTCATCGGATCGCTCCCGTCAGCCTGCCCTGCGGGCAGGAGTCAAAAAATGCTCACAGGCCGAGGCTTTCACCCGCACCGAGCAGGGTGGCCACGCCCAGCACCGCGAAGATCGCCGCGGCGATGCCGTGCACCAGCCGTACCGGCATGCGTTGGGCGATGCGGTCGCCCAGAAGGACTGCCGGTACGTTTGCAATCATCATGCCAATCGTCGTGCCCGCAACCACCCAGGCCAGGTTCTGATACTGGGCGGCCAGTGCCACGGTGGCGATCTGCGTCTTGTCACCCATCTCGGCCAGGAAGAAGACCAGCAGCGTGGTACCGAAGACACCCATGCGCGCCAGCTTGGCATCGTCCTCCTCGAACTTGTCGGGGATCAGGGTCCAGATCGCCATGGCGATGAAGGACACACCGAGCACCCAGCGCAGCGTCTGGGGACTGACCAGGTGGGTGAGCCATTCGCCCACGGCACCGGCGCAGCCGTGATTGACCAGGGTGGCCACCAGGATGCCGATGATGATGGGCACGGGCTTGCGGAACTTGGCCGCGAGTATGAAGGCGAGAAGTTGCGTTTTGTCGCCGATTTCGGCGAGGGCGACGATGCCCGTGGAGACGAGGAAGGCTTCCATGATGTGATTCCCTGGCCGGACGGAGACGAATGACCACCACGCCCGTCCGGCCAGTCCGGGGGCGAGGGTGGTCAAAGGTCTTGCCAGGTTCGGGAACTGCCTGCGCCATGGCTGGTTGGCCAAGTATGTTGACGCAGGCCCCTTCAGGTGAAGGTCGGCTACTCCCCAATGACGCGGTGCATCATACGCAAAAGCCGCGCCGCTGTCCAAGCCTAGTGCCCCCATCCACCCCGGGCGGCTGAACGAAGTGTGAGGGTGCCCGGTCAGTAAGTATGGATATCGTCTGATCTGAACGGGAGGGCACCATGAACATGGCATTACTGCGATCCATCGACAGGGTGGTTGCTGCAACCGATTTGTCGCCGGCCTCGGAACTGGCCGTCGAGCAGGCGGCATTGCTGGCGAAGCGGTGGGGGGCGGCACTGTTCCTGCTGCATGTCTTCAATGATGGTTTCTGGGCGACGCTCAAGGCCCTCTACCAGGCCGAACAGTGGGTCGGTACCGAGCCGGTGCTGGCCGCCCGCCAGCGCCTTTCCCAGCAGGTGAGGGAGCTCGGGGAGCGCCATGGCCTGAAGGTGAGCGGAGAGACCCGGACAGGACGGGCCGCCACCGAGATCGCCGCCTTCTGCCGCGAAGAGGATGCCCAACTGCTGGTCGTCGGCGAGCATGGCGAGGACTGGATCGGCGACACCCTGGTCGGCGGCACTGCCCTGAAGGTGCTGAAGCGCGCCGAGCGGCCTGTGCTGCTGGTGCGCCGCCCCGTGAGCCCGGAGGTCACCCACATCCTGGTGGCGACCGATTTCTCGGAAACCTCGATGCGCGCTGCCCAATTGGCGGGGATGCTGTTTCCCGAGTCCCACCGGGAGCTCGTGCATGCCTACTCGGTCGCCTTCGAGGGGCGCATGCGCCTGGCGGGGGCTTCAAGCGAGGACATCGAGCGTTACCGGAAGGATGAACTCGCCCGGGCCGAGCAGCAGATCCTGCAACAGGTTCGCACCCTGCGGGCCCGCTCGCCCGCTCGCCCCCTGCTGCTGCACGGTTACCCGGCAGCTGCGCTCATCCAGGAGGCCGAGCGCGCCCGTGCCGACCTGATCGTGATCGGCAAGCACGGGGGCACGGTCCTGGACGAAAGGCTGTTGGGCAGTGTCACCCACAACGTGCTGTATGGGGCGAGGTGCAACGTGCTGCTCGTACCTTGAGGCGCTCCGACGGGCCGAAGCCGAGGCCTGGCCCTGGCTTGCTCCTGCTGAGGCGGATGTCAGAAGTGATCGTCCTCCAGCAGCAGGTCCTCGAAGAACGCGCCGTAGGCTGCGCTCGGGTGGCGGATGTGGATCTCCAGGACCCACAGCAGCCGGGAGGGCGAGAAGTCGGTCTCGGCCAGGGGTCCCTCGTGGATCGCCGCGTGGGGAAAGTCGGCGATGCGATGGCCGGACAGGTCCATGTTGAGGACCCAGCCGCGGGCGGTGGCGCAGGACACCGCGTAGTCGTAGAGGGCGCGTCCGGTCGCGCCCTCCGCCAGCCACTTGCGCCGCACCTCATGGAAGATCGCGCGGGCATCGGCGGCGCAGCGGGCCTTGTCGGGATCGCTGCCGGTCACGAAGCTGTCGCCGCCGTCGCCCTCCCAGTCCTTCCAGACCGGACCGATGTCGATGAAGAAGATGTCATCTTCACCCAGCACCACGCCGGGGTCGGAGGGGGCACCGAAAGTCTTGGTGGTGTTGCTGCCGAAGCGCACATAGACATCGTGCCAACCGCGCAACATGCCGGCTTCGGCGAGGAGGTCGCGGGCCATCTCCACGGCGTCCTCCTCGAACATGCCAGGCTGGACGGCGGCGGCGATGCGTTCGATCGCCTGACGGGTCAGGCTCCGTACGTGCAGGAGGCGCTCCGGATCGAAGGCGGGGCCGACGCCCTCGAGGCGGGCCTGGTCCGGGCTGCTGATGGCTTGGGTGGTCATGGGGTGGGTCCTTTCACAGGGGGTGGAGAAATCGTTTCAGGGGAGTTCGATGCGCAGGCCGTCGAGGGGCGCCTCGAGGCAGATCTGGCAGGCCAGGCGCTGCTCGGGGCCGCTCCCGAGGGCGGCGAGGAGACGGGCCTCCTTGCGTCCGGCCGGCGGCAGGGCGGCGCGCCAGGCCGGAGCAATGCCGATCCGGCAGGTGCCACAGGCAGCCTGGCCGCCGCACACGCCCTGCAGCAGGCCGGCAGCGGCCAGGGTGTCGAGGACCGTGCTGCCCGGGGGGGCAGCGAGCCTGCGGGCGGGCGCCTGTGGAAGCACCACCTCGAGGCTCAGGCTGGCGTCGCTGGAGGACATCGGCGCGGCGGCCTGTGCGACGAAGGCATCAGCGTGGAAGGCATCCGGCGCCAGTCCGCAGGCTGCCACCAGCAGCGTCCGAGCCGCGTCGACCATCGCTGGTGAGCCGCAGGCGATGACCCGGGCGCCTTCCAGGCAGGGCAGGTCGTCTGCTGCGGCTGCCTGCACGTAGCCGTGGCGGCCCGTCCAGGGGCCGTCCGGCGCAGCCAGCACCGGGGTGAAGCGGAAATGCCCATGGCGCCGGGCGAGGGCCGCGAACTCGTCCCTCAGGTAGAGGTCCTGCTGACCCAGGCCGCCCCAGTAAAGATGCACCGGGTGCCGGCCCGCATGGGGCAGGTGGCGGGCCAGCATGGCGCGGATCGGCGCAATGCCGGTTCCGGTGGCCAGCAGCAGGAGTGGGGCCCCGTCCGTGGGCGGTGGCGTCCACACGCACTCGCCGTAAGGCCCGCCGATGTCCAGGACGGCGCCGGGGCAGGCTGCATCGCTGCGCAGCCAGGCGGAGAAGCGACCGCCGGGCAAGGTCCGGATGTGCAGTTCCAGGCGGCCGTCGCCCTGGCAGGCAACCGCCGGCGAATAGCTGCGCGCAGTGCCGTCCGGCAGTCGGACGGTGACGAACTGCCCCTCCCGGTAGATGAGTGGCAGGCCGGCGATCTGGCTCAGTTCCAGGCGCAGGACTTCATGGTTGAGCGGGGTGAGCGCTTCCAGCCGGAAGGGCCGGGGGTGAGCCTGATCGGGGGGCGGTGCGGTGTGGAGCATGGGGGCGATCTCGGGTGTTCATCAATGCCCCTATGCTAGGATTCCGCTGGCCCATCAAAAACCGCCAGTTTCTGGAAAACAACTGGTCCAGATCAAGCCCAAGCAGGTGTCCCCATGCTCCGCCCCTGGAAGATGAAGCTGGCCATCCAGCGCGACCACAGCTTGCCGGTGCATCTGCAGATCGCCCAATACCTGGCCGACGAGATCCGTCGCGGCCGCCTGATGCCGGGCTCGGCCTTGCCGGGCACGCGGGAGGTCGCCGCAGACCTGGCCGTCAATCGCAAGACCGTGGTGCTGGCTTTCGAGGAGCTGGCGGCCCAGGGCTGGGTGAGTGCCCAGGGACGTCGCGGCACCTTCGTGGCGGCCCGACTGCCCGGTCCGCCGCCGGATCTGCCAAGGGCCAGCCCGCTGGCTTCCGGTGAGCCGCCGTACCGGCTGTACGGGCGGCTGCTGGAGCGCCCCCCGGCCGTCGGGGCGCAGGCCGCGGTCACGTTTTCGGATGGCGTGCCGGATGCCCGGCTGATCACCTATGACGTGCTGGGGCGCGCCTATCGGCGGGCCCTGATCGATACGGCCCGGCAGGGGACGTCTCAGAAAACGGAAAATAAAGCACGTTAAGCCCATTGCAGACGCTAGATATTGACGAGTACGTCGGGTTTT
>JAFLDU010000122.1 GCA_017309145.1 Zoogloea sp.
GCAAGCGCATCGTCACCTCGCACGCCACGGCCGAGGTGATCGCCCGCGAGGAGCGGGCCTATGCCGCCACCCTGGTGACGCCCAAGGCACCGGACGACAACGTGGAACTCTTCTGACGACTGCCATGCCTGCACCTGCCGCCGGGCGCCCGACGGGGGCCGCCATCACCGATGAGGAATTCAGCCTCTTCCAGCGCCTGATCTACCGGATCGCCGGGATCAGCCTGTCCGACGCCAAGAAGGTCCTGCTGGTCGGGCGTCTCTCCAAGCGGCTGCGCCACTACGATCTGGCGAATTTCTCCCAGTATTACCGCATGCTGGCCGACGGTCAGCACCCGGACGAGTTGCAGGTGATGGTGGATCTGCTCACCACCAACGAAACCTATTTTTTCCGCGAGCCGCGTCATTTCGAGTTCCTGCGTGATGAGATCATCCGGAAGCGGCGCAGCCCGGCGCCGTTCCGGGTGTGGAGCGCGGCCAGCTCCACGGGGGAGGAGGCTTACACGCTGGCGATGTTGCTGGCCGAGACGCTGCCGTCCTCGCCCTGGGAAATCGTCGGCTCGGACATCAGCACCCAGGTGCTGGCCAAGGCCGAGGCGGCCCATTACCCAATGGAGCGCAACGGGGGGATTCCGCCCGACTACCTGGTCAAGTATTGTCTCAAGGGTGTGCGTGCCCAGAGCGGCACCTTTCTCATCGTGCCCGAACTGCGGCGGCGGGTCCGCTTCGTGCAGATCAACCTGACCCTGCCGATCGAGGCCGACATCGGTGAGTTCGACGTGATCTTCCTGCGCAACGTGATGATCTATTTCGACATGGAGACCAAGCGCAAGGTGGTGGCCAACCTGCTGCCCCGGCTCAAGCGTGGGGGGCATCTGATCATCGGTCATTCCGAAACCCTCAACGGCATCCAGCAAGGCCTGGAGGCGGTGCGGGCGACCATCTATCGCAAGCCCCTGGCCGGATGATCGAGACCGGCGACGACATCCGGGAGATCTTCCTGCAGCCCGGCGGTTTCCACTTCGGAGGTGGGCGGACGCGCGTCGCCACCCTGCTTGGCTCCTGCGTCTCCATCACCTTGTGGCATCCACGCCGGTTGATTGGCGGAATGTGCCACTACATGCTGCCGTCCCGGACCCGCCGTCCGGCCGACCCTCTCGACGGCCGCTATGCCGACGAGGCTCTGGCCCTGTTTGACCGGGAGGTGGACCGCGCCGGGAGCAGGCCGGGCGAGTACGAGGTCAAGGTCTTCGGTGGGGGCAACATGCTGAGCCAGAGCGATGCGCTGCGACCAGTCATGGACATCGCCGCCCGCAACGTGGATAGCGCGTACGCACTCCTGGCCCATCATGGCTACCAGCCGACGGTCACCCATTGTGGTGGGCGGGGCCATCGCAAGCTGATCTTCGAATTGTGGACGGGCCATGTCTGGCTGGCCCACAGGCCGCTGGCCGGGGAGGGCTGATGGGTAGCCGTATGATCAAGGTGATGATCGTCGATGATTCGGCCATCGTGCGCCAGGTGGCCAGCGAGGCCATAGCGGCACAGCCCGACATGATGGTGCTGGCCACCGCGGCCGATCCCCTCTTCGCCATCGAGAAGATGCGCCGGGCGTGGCCGGACGTGATCGTGCTCGACATCGAAATGCCGCGCATGGACGGCTTGACCTTCCTGCGCAAGCTGATGGCCGAGCGGCCTACTCCCGTGGTGATCTGTTCGTCCCATGTGGCCCGGGGGGCCAAGGCGAGTTTCGATGCGCTTTCTGCGGGGGCGGTCAGTCTGGTGACCAAGCCCAAGGTGGGACTCAAGCAGTTCATGCAGGACGAGAGCGAGAGTCTGGTGGCCGCGGTGCGGGCCGCGGCTTCGGCGCGTCTGCGCCCCGGTCTGCAGGCGCCCTTGCCGCGTCCCAAGCTGACCCTCGACGATCTGCCCCGCCAGCCGCGCCTCAAGGGCGCTGGAGACGGTACCCAGGTGGTGGCGATCGGCACCTCCACGGGGGGCACCCAGGCGCTTGAGGCGGTGCTGACGGCGCTTCCCGAGGCGGTGCCGGGGATCGTCGTGGTGCAGCACATGCCCTCCGGTTTCACCGAGATGTTTGCCCGGCGTCTGGACGGCCTGTGCCGTCTTCAGGTCAAGGAGGCCCGCCATGGCGACCGGGTCGAGGAAGGGCTGGCCCTGATCGCGCCGGGGGGGCGCCATCTGCAGCTGATGCGGGATGCCAGTGGCTACCACGTGGGGGTGGTGGATGGGCCGCTGATCAATCGCCACAAGCCTTCCGTCGATGTGCTGTTCCGCTCGGTGGCGCGGGCTGCGGGCGGCGATGCACTGGGGATCATCATGACCGGGATGGGGGACGACGGCGCTCTCGGCCTGCGCGAGATGTTCGATGCCGGTGCAGCCACCCTGGCCGAATCGGAGGAGACCTGCGTGGTCTTCGGCATGCCCAAGGAGGCCATCCAGCGTGGAGCGGTGCAGAGCGTGCTGCCCCTCCATGAAATTGCGGGCGCGGTGCTGGCCTGGGCCCGCAGTGGTGGAGGGCGGGCAGGATAAGGGGATAGGGGAGGGGGTGAAGGTGACTTTCCTCAACCGGCAGCCGATCCTGCCGTTAAAATTCTGCTTTCGCCGAATCGCCGCCTTTCAGGGTGGGATTGAGGTATCCAGGTTCCGACCACGTTCCCCCCGGAGACCCACCGCATGTCTCGTCCGCCTCCATCCGACCGGTCCGGATCGCCCGGCAGCGTCGCGGGCGTCCCACGACGGGGGGCGGAGGAGGTGCGTGCCGTCGGCCCTGAAGAGGCGCTGGCGCGCGAGCATGCCCTCCTCAAGATCCTGGTCCGGACGCTGCCCGACCTGGTCTGGCTGAAGGATCCGGACGGCGTTTATCTGGCCTGCAATCCGCGCTTCGAGCGTTTTTTCGGTGCCCGAGAGGCCGATATCGTCGGCCGTACCGACTACGACTTCGTGCATTGGAGCCTGGCCGACTTCTTCCGGCGCAACGACTTGGCGGCCATCCATGCCGGGCGGGCAGTCAGCAACGAAGAGGAGTTGGTGTTCGCCGATGATGGCCACCGGGAGTGGGTGGAGACGATCAAGACGCCGATGTTCGACGCTGGCGGGCAATTGCTCGGCGTGTTGGGCGTGGGGCGCAACATTAGCGATACCAAGCGCACGGAAGCCAGCCTGAGGCGCAGCAACCGGGCCCTCCAGACCCTGGGGCAATGCAGCCAGGTGCTGACGCGGGCGAACGAGGAAGCCTCCCTGCTCCATCAGATTTGCCGCGTGCTGGTGGAGTTTGGCGCCTATCGGACAGCCTGGGTGGGCTACCGGGAGGCCAACGAGCAGCGCAGTGTAAGTCTGATTGCCGGCTACGGCGCCGGCATGGACTATGTCAGGGGGCTGCGGCTGTCATGGGCAGACAACGAAGCCGGGCGGGGCCCCACGGGGCGCGCCATCCGCTCGGGCCGGCCGGTACGCTGCCGCTACATCCTGACCGATCCCGAGTTCGAGCGCTGGCGCGAGCCGGCGCTGAGGGCTGGGTACCAGTCGTCCTGCGCGCTGCCGCTGCTCGGACAGGATGGCCAGTGCTTTGGGGCGCTCAATGTGTATTCGCCGGACGAGGATGCCTTCGACGAGGTGGAGCTGCAACTCCTGACCGACCTGGCCAACGACGTGTCCTTCGGGATCCGGGGCCTGCGCGACCGTACTGGCCGGGAGGAGGCGCAGCGCAGCCAGCTGGAGGCCGAGCGTCAGCTGAGCCATCTGCTGGAGGCCAGCCCGACCATCTTCTATGCCCTTACCTTGCGACAGGATGGGCACAGCAAGCCGATCATCGTCAGCGACAACATGACCCGCATCCTGGGCTACTCTGCCCAGGAAGTCCTGGTGCCCGGCTGGTGGCGCAATGGCATCCACCCGGAAGACCGGCAGGCGACCCTGCAGGGCATCCGGGAGGTGTTGCAGCGCGGCCAGGTGGCGCTCGAATACCGCTTTGCCTGCCGTGACGGGCGCTACATCTGGTTGCGTGATGAGCTGCGGGTGGGGCGGCCGGGTTCCGATGGTCACCTTGAACTGGTCGGTTCGTGGACCGAGGTGACTGACCGCAAGGGGGTTGAGCTGGCCCTCGCGACCCAGCGGCAGGTGCTCGAGATGGTGGCCTCCGGGGCTAGCCTGAGCGATACGCTCGAGCGGCTGGTGAGCGGAGTGGAAGCCCAGCTGCCCGATGTGCGGGCCTCGGTGCTGCTGCTCGACGAAGATGGGCGGCACCTGCGCACCGGCGCAGCCCCCAGCCTGCCCAACGACTACAACCGGATCATCGATGGGGTGGCCATCGGCGAAGCGGTCGGGTCCTGTGGCACGGCGGCTTTCCGGGGTGAGAAGGTGATCGTCGGTGACATCGCCACCGACCCCCTGTGGGCGGATTACCGGGGGCTGGCGGCCCGCTTCGGTCTAAAGGCCTGCTGGTCCACCCCCATCCTGAGTCGCAGCGGGCGGGTGCTGGGCACCTTCGCCCTCTATCCTTACGTCGCCTCGCTGCCGCAGCCCGGGCATCTGGAGCAGGTGGCCCTGGCCACGGACGTCGCCGCCATCGCCATTACCCGGCACCGTGAAGAGAGCGCCATGAGGGCCAGCGAAGCCCGTTTCCGGCAGCTCTTCGAGGTGGCGCCGATGCCGCTGGTGCTGATCAATGCGGTGGGTGGGGTGGTGGATCTCAACCGCAGCTTCGTCCAGACTTTCGGCTACACGCTCGATGATCTGCCCGACATGGATTCCTGGTGGCAGAAGGCCTTCCCGGCGCTGGAGGCGCGTGCCCAGGCACAGGATGCCTGGCGCTCCGTTGTGATGTTCGGTCAGGAGGACGGGCAGACCAATGATCCGGTGGAGTTGCGCATCACCTGCAGGGATGGCCAGCTGCGAACCCTCATGGTGGCCGGTGCGAAGGTCGGCGACGGCCTGCTCTGGACCTTTTTTGACATCACCGAGATGCGCGAGCTGGATGCTCAGCTCCAGCGTTACCGCCATCACCTGGAGGAACTGGTCGCCGAGCGCACCACCCAGCTGGCGGAGGCGACCCAGCGCGCCGAGTCAGCCAGCCAGGCCAAGAGCGCCTTCCTGGCCAACATGAGCCACGAGATCCGCACGCCGATGAATGCGATTCTGGGGCTGGCCCGCCTGCTGGAGCGCAGCGGTGTCGACCCCCTGCAGCAGGATCGCCTGGCCAAGATCCGCAGCGCTGGTTCCCACCTGCTGTCGATCATCAACGACATCCTCGACATCTCCAAGATCGAAGCCGGCAAGCTCAATCTGGAGACCATGGATTTCTCGCCCATTGCGCTTTTCAACCAGGCCCAGTCGCTGATCCATGATCGCTTGAGCGCCAAGGCTCTGGCTTTCCGGGTCGACGCTGAGGGGCTGCCACCGGTGCTGCGAGGCGATGTGACCCGCCTGCGCCAGGCCTTGCTCAACTACCTGGGCAATGCGGTCAAGTTCACCGAACATGGCAGCGTGGCCCTGCGCGCGCGGGTTCTCGAGGACGACGGCAGCGAGTTGCTGGTCCGCTTCGAAGTCATCGACACGGGGATCGGCATTGCCGCCGAGCAACTGCCCCGCCTGTTCCAGTCCTTCGAGCAGGCAGACACCTCCACCACCCGCAAGTACGGTGGAACCGGTCTCGGACTGGCCCTGACCCGCCACCTGGCCAGCCTGATGGGCGGCGATGCGGGCGTCGAGAGTGAGCTCGGGCATGGCAGCACCTTCTGGTTCACGGCGAGGTTGCAGCAGCGCCCCGGCGTCGTGCTGCCCGTGCCGGCAGAGGAGCCCGCGGTCGAGACGGCCACCGCGCTGGCGCCCCGCGTGGCTGGCCGTCGCCTGCTGCTGGTCGAGGACAACCTGCTCAACCAGGAGGTGGCGATGGACATGCTCGCTGATCTCGGGCTCTCCATCGATCGTGCCGAGAACGGTCAGGATGCCGTAGCCCTGGCCGCAGGCCACGACTATGACCTGATCCTGATGGACATGCAGATGCCCTTGATGGATGGCCTGGAAGCCACCCGGCAGATCCGGGCCCTGCCCTGTGGCAGTCGGGTAGTGGTGGTGGCCATGACTGCGAACGCCTTCGAGGAAGACAGGGAGGCCTGCATGAGCGCGGGCATGAACGATTTCCTCACCAAACCGGTGGAGCCCGAGGCGCTCTACCGGGTCCTCCTCAAGTGGCTGGTCCCCGATACCGGGTCGCTGCCGGGGGGGGAACCTGTGAGGGGGAGCTCCGCGGCGCTGGCCAGCATCTCAGGGCTGGATGTGGAGCAGGGGCTGCGCATGGTACGCGGCAAGTGGCCTACCTACCTGCGCCTGCTGCGCCTTTTCGCCGACACCCACGCTGACCTGCCGAGGCGGTTCGAGGTGGCCTGTGCCCGGGATGACAGGGTGGAGCTTGAGCGTTTGAGCCATTCCCTGAAGGGCTCCGCAGGCAACTTGGGCGCGCGGGATCTGAGCACGCTGGCGGCTGGGGTGTGTGAGGCTGTGCGCGCTGGCGTGGATGCTGACGAGCTGACCCGTCGGCTCGGTTACCTGCGCGGAGCGCTGATCGTGTTTCTGGAACAACTGGAAAGCCGGCTGGGACCATCCGGCAAGGAGGTTGCATGAGCATCCGCTCTTCCATTGCGCCGTTCTGCTGGGCGAGCTATTTCGAGACCGGCTTTGCCGAAGTGGACGCCCAGCATCACAAGCTGGTGGATCTGGTCAATGTCCTGGCCCAGCGTGCAGCCAGCGGCATCGAGATCCAGCCGGCGGAACTGGCCAAGGTGTTGGATGGCCTGGGGCGTTATGCACGTCATCATTTTGTGACTGAAGAGGCCTTGATGGAGGAGGCGGGGATCGATCCGCGTCACATCGAAAGCCACCGCAAGGCCCATGCCGACTTTGTGACCCAGGTCGGTGAGATGCGGGGAGCCTCCGATACGGCGCGGGTTGTGCCTGTGCTCTACCGTTTCGTGACCAGCTGGCTCACTTTCCATATCCTCGATACCGACCAGAGCATGGCCCGTCAGATGCGCGCCGTGGCCGCCGGCGTCGGGCCGGCGGAAGCTTATGAGGCCGAGGCCAGCCACAGCAGCGACCCGGGCAATGCGGCGTTGGTGGGCGCCGTGCGCAACCTGCTTGGATTGGTGGCTGAACGCAACAACGAACTCGCCCGCATCAATGCCCGCCTGGAAGATCGGGTGAGCGAACGGACCGCGGAGCTGACGGCGGCCAACCAGGCCCTGCAGCACACCCTCGATACCCTGCAGGACACCCGCGACCGCCTCCTGGAGGCGGACAAGCTGGCCGCAGTGGGGCAGCTTGCGGCCGGCGTCGCCCATGAGATCAACAACCCGCTGGGCTATGTGGCCTCGAATCTCGGCACCTTGCGGGAGTACGCCGACCGGCTGCTGGCCCTGGTGGATACCGCCGACCGGCTGGTGGCGGGTTCGGGCCAGCAGGACGCCTGGGTGGCAGCGCGTGATGGCACCGACCTGGGGTTCATCCGCGAGGACCTGCCGAGCCTGGTATCCGAGTCGGGCAAGGGCCTCGGTCGGGTGAGCGAGATCATTCATGCGCTGCAGGACCTCGCCAGCCCGGGGCCAACGGAGCTCAGCTACCAGTCCCTCAGCGTGGTCCTCGACGATGCCTTGCGGGCCACTGCCGTTGGACGCCGGCCGGGTCAGGAGGTGGTGCGCAGCTACGGCGAGCTACCAGCCATGGCGGTCAATCCGACCCTGCTGTGCGAAGGGTTCAAGGCCCTGCTCGACAACGCCAGCCGTGCGCTGGAGGGGCGGCCGGGGAAGATCACGCTGCGCGCCCGGGCGGTGGGTGAGCACCTGATCGTGGATGTCGAGGATACCGGCTGTGGCATGGACGAAGCCACCCGCGCGCGGATCTTCGAGCCGTTCTTCACGACCCGTCCGGTGGGTCAGGGGCGCGGCCTTGGCCTGTCCAGCACCTATCGGATCATGCACCAGCATGGCGGGCAGATCGAGGTGACCAGTACCCCTGGCAAAGGCAGCCGCTTCCGGGTGAGCCTACCGCTCCACCGCCCCTCCTGAAAGCGGAAAACCCGGCCAGGGCCGGGTTTCCAGTATGTTGCGGAGCGTGCTCTTCAGCGTCGTGCGGCCATGGCCCGCAGGCGGGCAACCCGATCCTCGGTGGCAGGGTGGGTGCTGAACAGGCCGCGCAGGCCGCCACCGGACAGCGGGTTCATGATCATCATCTGGCCGGTTTCCGGGTGGGCCTCGGCGGTGGCCATCGGAATGCCGCGGGCGTAAGCGTCGATCTTCATCAGCGCATCGGCCAGGGCATGGGGGTCGCCGGCAATCTCGGCACCGCCACGGTCTGCCTCGAACTCGCGGGCGCGGGAGATCGCCATCTGGATCACGCTGGCCGCCAGCGGCGCCAACAGGCTGACCGCGATGGAGGCCACGATATTGGTCGGACGCCCTTCAGAGTCCCGCCCACCGAAGAACATGGCGAAATTGGCGAGGGCCGAGATGGCACCGGCCATGGTGGCCGAGATGGTCGAGATCAGGATGTCCCGGTGCTTGACGTGGGCCAGTTCGTGGGCCATCACGCCACGCAGCTCGCGCTCGCTGAGCATCTGCAGGATGCCCGATGTTGCCGCAACGGCGGCGTTCTCCGGGTTGCGGCCGGTGGCGAAGGCGTTGGGCTGGTCTTCATGGATGATGTAGACCTTGGGCATCGGGAGCTGGGCGCGGCCGGCCAGTTCGCGGACCATGTTGTAGAGGTAGGGCGAGCTGGTCTCGTCCACCTCCTGCGCGTTGTACATGCGCAGCACCATCTTGTCCGAGAACCAATAGGAGAAGATGTTCATCGCCCCGCCGAAGACCAGCGCGAGGAGCATCCCCGACTTGCCACCGATCATGGCGCCGATCGCCCCAAAGAGGGCGATGATCCCCGCCATGAGGATAGAGGTCTTGAGCCAGTTGCCGAACATTGTGTTTATCCGTCCTTTCGAAGTTAAGCGGAAAGCGAGGGATTAGATGGGGTGAATCCCAAAAGATTCAATGGTCTGCAAATTTTGAGAGTCAGCCGAAGCGGCTGCCCGTGGCGATCGGCATGCCACGCAGGAAGTCGGCGGCCGGCAGCCGCTTGGCCCCGGGCTTCTGCAGCTCCGTGATGCACAGGGAGCCCTCGCCGCAGGCCACGATGACGCCGGCACCCTCCGCCAGCAGCACCTCCCCGGGCGTCCCGGAGGCGTCGATGGCGCGCGCCCGCCACAGCTTGACCGGGGTGTCGCCATGGGTGGCCACCACCCCCGGGAAGGGGTTGAAGGCGCGGATCATGCGTTCGATCTCGGCCGCCGGCCGGGTCCAGTCTACGGTGGCTTCCGCCTTGCTGATCTTGCTGGCGTAGGTGACGCCCTGCTCGGGCTGCGGCTTGGCGGTGAGGCCGTCCGGCAGCTGGCGCAGGGCCTCGACGATCATCTCTGCGCCCAGCCAGGCCAGGCGGTCGTGCAGGCTGCCGGTGGTGTCGTCGGCGGCGATCTGCTCCGGGCGGCGCAGCAGCATCGGGCCGGTGTCGAGGCCGGCATCCATCTGCATGATGGTGATGCCGGTCTCCGCGTCGCCAGCCTGGATGGCCCGGTGGATGGGGGCCGCGCCGCGCCAGCGCGGCAGCAGGGAGGCGTGGATGTTGAGGCAACCGTGGCGGGGCAGGTCGAGCACCCCCTGGGGCAGGATGATGCCGTAGGCGGCCACCACCAGCACGTCGGCGCCGGCTTCGGCCAGCGGTGCCTGCTGCTCGGGGGTGCGCAGCTTCTCCGGCTGATGCACCGGGATGCCTGCGGCCACGGCCACCTGCTTGACCGGGCTGGGCTGCAGCTGCATGCCACGGCCGGCGGGGCGGTCGGGCTGGGTGAGAACCAGGGGCACCTCGAAGCCGGCGGCAATGATGGCTTCCAGGGCGGTGGCGGCGAACTCGGGCGTTCCGGCGAAGGCGACTTTCATCAGGCGGTGATCCGGGATTTCTTGGCCAGCTTGCCCTTGATGCGGGTCTGCTTGAGCTGTGAGAGGTATTCGACGAAGACCTTGCCGTCGAGGTGGTCGAGTTCGTGCTGCACGCACACGGCCAGCAGGCCGTCGGCGTCGAGCTCGAAGGGCTCGCCCTTGGCGTTGAGGGCGCGGACCCGGACGGTTTCCGAGCGGGTCACCTTGTCGTAGATGCCGGGCACCGACAGACAGCCTTCCTCGCAGACCTGCTCGCCCGAGCGGGCGATGATCTCGGGGTTGATCAGGGCGAGCAAGGCCGACTTGTCTTCCGACACGTCGATGACTACCACCCTTTTGTGGACATTGACCTGGGTGGCCGCCAGCCCGATGCCGGGCGCCTCGTACATGGTTTCTGCCATGTCGGCGATCAACTGGCGGATTTCGTCGTCCACTTCACGGACCGGCGTAGCGCGGGTGTGCAGGCGTGGATCGGGGTAGCGGAGAATCGGTAGGAGAGCCATAAAGATTGCCGGATGAAGACTTTACGTGCAGAATTTTGAGCGAAATCTGCGATGCCCGCGTCTTGAACGGGGGGCATCGACTCCGCAACGCGCAAGGCCCAGCGGGCCATGCTGCCAAGCGCCATTTGGACCGCCGAAAGCGAGCGCAATTCCAATGATCCGCATTATATCTGCCCTCTTCATCGGCGTCGCCGCCCTGCTTCCTGCGGGCGCGGGGGCGGCCGGACCGATCCGCCTTGCCGATGATGCGCCCGACAGCCATGTCGTGGTGCCCGGTGACACCCTGTGGGGGATTTCCGGCAAGTTCCTGCGCGAGCCCTGGCGTTGGCCCGAGGTGTGGCGCCTGAACCGCGAGGAGATCCGCAACCCGCATCTGATCTATCCGGGTCAGACCGTCGTGCTGGACCGCAACGGACCGTCCCTCAAGATCGGCCGGCCGGTCGGCGGTGGCAAGCCCCTCTACGAGAAGCGCTTCCCGCAGGTCTATTCCGAGGCCGCCCTCGCCGCCATTCAGAGCATTCCACTGCGGGCCATCGCGCCCTTCCTGGTTCAGCCACTGGTCGTTGCGGATGCGGACGACGAGTCCGCCGGCATCGTCGTGGCCACCCAGGAGGGCCGTGTGTTCACAGGTCCGGGGGACACCATCTTCGCCACCCGGATCACCCCGGGTGTCAGCCAGTGGAGCGTCTATCGCAAGTCCAAGCCGCTGAAGGATCCCGTCACCGGCGAGATCCTCGGTTACGAAGCGGCCTATCTGGGCCAGGCCCGGGTTGCCACCGAGGCGGGTGTGGTGTCCCCCGAGGCGAGCCAGCCGTCGATCCCGGCGGGTTCGCCGGTACCAGCCAGCCTGGTGGTCACCTCCTTCAAGCAGGAGATCGGCAAGGGCGACCGCCTCCTGCCGGCGGGTCGTCCCGAGCTGCCTAGCTATGTCCCCCATGCGCCGGATACCGAGGTGTCCGGTCGGGTGGTGTCCATCTACAACGGTGTCGAGGGCGCCGGGCGCTACAACGTGCTGGCCCTCAGCGTCGGCAAGCGCGACGACATCGAGGTCGGCCACGTGCTGGCCCTGCACCGTAACCGGGGCCAGTCCGAGTACCGTGAGGACAACGTCGGTCCGGCCCAGCGCTACGTGCTGCCGGAGCAGCGCTACGGGCTGGTGTTCGTGTTCCGGGTCTTCGAGCGGGTGGCCTACGCCCTCGTGATGGAGAGCAACGGGCCCGCCGCCGTGGCGGACAGCGTCCGCCGGCCCTGACCGGCACGCGCTGTGTCGGGGGAGCATCCCGCCACTGCCTGGCTGCGCCTGACGCTCACCCCGGGTCTGGGGCCAGCGGTCCAGCGTCAGCTGCTGGCCGCCTTCGGGCCGCCTGAAGCGGTCTATGCGGTCTCTTACAGCGCCCTCGCCAGCGTGGTGGGTGGCCCGGCGGCACGCCTGCTGCTGGAGCACGATGCGTCCGATGCGGTGGCCCGGGCTCTGGCCTGGCTCGATGAGCCTGGCAATACGCTGCTTACGCTGGGTGACGCTGCCTATCCCCCCAGCCTGCTGGAGATCTCCGATCCCCCTGTCTGCCTGTATGTAAAAGGCGATGTGGCCCTGCTCAAGCGGCAAGGCGTCGCCGTGGTGGGCGCGCGTAGCGCCACGCCGCAAGGGGAGGCCAATGCCGAGGCCTTTGCCGCGGTGTTGTCCCGGGCAGGCCTGGTCGTCGTCAGTGGGCTGGCCCTGGGGATCGATGCGGCAGCCCATCGCGGCGGCCTGGCTGGGGAGGGGCGGACGGTTGCAGTGATCGGAACCGGCGCCGACCGGATCTACCCCGCACGCAATGGCGAACTGGCCCGGCGGATCGCCGCGGAGGGTGCCATCGTCAGCGAGTTTCCGTTGGGCACCGGGCCGCTGACCCACAATTTCCCGCGCCGCAACCGCCTGATCGCTGGCCTGGCACGTGGAGTGCTCGTGGTCGAGGCGGCGGTCAAGAGCGGCTCCCTGATCACGGCCCGGCTGGCTGCAGATTGTGGCCGCGATGTTTTCGCCATCCCGGGCTCCATCCACTCCCCCCTCGCCAAGGGGTGCCACCGGCTGATCCGGGATGGGGCCAAGCTCGTCGAATGTGCGGACGACATCCTCGAAGAACTGGCCCTCACTGCGCCGGAAGCCGCGTCAGTCCTCGATGAGGCCATGCCTGAGGCCGTCGGGGAGGAGGCCGCGGTGCTGCAGGCTGCGGGCCACGACCC
This sequence comes from Zoogloea sp., assembly GCA_017309145.1. Taxonomy (GTDB): domain Bacteria; phylum Pseudomonadota; class Gammaproteobacteria; order Burkholderiales; family Rhodocyclaceae; genus Zoogloea. The sequence continues at coordinate 12,724 of JAFLDU010000122.1, forward strand.
AGTGGACATCGATACGCTTGTGCACCGCACCAGCTTGACGCCGGAAGCGCTCTACGCCATTCTGCTTACGCTGGAGCTCGAAGGACGGGTTGCCCGCCTGCCCGGAGGGCGCTTCCAGCGTCTCTGAAAATGACCGGCCTCAGGCCCATGCGCCATGTTCGATATCCTCGTGTACCTGTTCGAGAATTATGTCCACGCCGACGCGTGCCCTGAACCCGCGCAACTGGCCCGCAAGCTGACGGCCGCCGGCTTCGAGGAAGAAGAGATCACCGAAGCCCTCGAATGGCTCTCCGGTCTGCGCCAGCTTTCCGATGGCGAACGGCCGGCCCAGTTCTCCCGTGCTGGCTCCCTGCGCATCTACGCCGACGACGAGCAGGTGCGTCTTGGGGTCGAATGCCGTGGTTTCCTGCTCTTTCTCGAGAACAGCGGCATCCTCGACTCCGAGTGCCGCGAGATGATCGTCGAGCGGGCTCTGGCCCTCGGCGAGACCGAGATCGAGCTCGAGAACCTCAAGGTCATCGTGCTGATGGTGCTGTGGCAGCAGGACCGGCCCATCAACGGCCTGATCCTCGACGAACTGCTCAATGAATCCGCCGAGGAGGAAGAGGGGCAGGAGTCATACCCGGTGCATTGAATGGCCGTCGGCTTGCAAGCCCGGCGCGGCCTTCCGTATGATGCGCCGCAGCTCCCAACAACCCGAGCGCCAGTAAGCCCGTTTGCCGCGCGCCCCGCCAAGGGGAGCTGCGCCGCGTGTTTACACCTCCCTAGCAAGGCGTCACGAGGCACCCTACAGGCATGAGCAAGCAGCTGATCATCGCGGAAAAACCTTCTGTCGCGGCGGACATCGCCCGATCCCTGGGTGGTTTCACCAAGGAAAAGGATTATTTCGAATCCGAGCACTACGTGCTCTCGTCCGCCGTGGGTCACCTGCTCGAGCTGGCGGTGCCTGCCGAATTCGAGGTCAAGCGGGGCAAATGGTCATTTGCGCATCTGCCCGTGATACCGCCGCATTTCGCGCTCAATCCCATCGAAAAGACCGAAGACCGGCTCAAGCTGCTTACCCGCCTGATCAAGCGCAAGGATGTCACTGGCCTGATCAACGCCTGTGACGCGGGCCGCGAGGGTGAGCTGATCTTCAGTTTCATCGTGCAGCATTCGGGCACCAGCAAGCCGGTGCAGCGCCTGTGGCTGCAGTCCATGACGGCCGGTGCCATCCGCGACGGCTTTGCCCAGCTGCGCGCCGCCGCCGACGTGGAGGGCCTGCGCGAGGCTGCCGTCTGCCGGGCCGAGAGCGACTGGCTGATCGGCATCAACGGCACCCGGGCGATGACCGCCTTCAACTCCAAGACCGGCGGTTTTCACCTTACCACCGTGGGGCGCGTGCAGACGCCGACCCTGGCCATCGTGGTCGAGCGAGAGGAAAAGATCCGCGCCTTCAAGCCCACCGACTACTGGGAACTGGAGGCCAGCTTCGGCTGTGCCGCTGGTGCCTATGCCGGCCGCTGGTTTGACGAAGGTTTCAAGAAGCCCGAGGAGGGCGCGCCGCTGGCCGAGCATGCCACCGCCTTCCGCTTGTGGGACAAGGCCCGTGCCGAAGCCATCAAGGCCAAGTGCGAAGGCAAGTCGGGCACCGTCGAAGAGGAGTCCAAGCCCTCCACCCAGCTGTCGCCGCTGTTGTTCGACCTGACCTCGCTGCAGCGTGAAGCCAACGGCCGTTTCGGCTTCTCGGCGCGGACCACGCTGCAGCTGGCCCAGGCCCTGTACGAAAAGCACAAGGTCCTGACCTACCCACGTACTGATGCCCGGGCTCTGCCGGAAGACTACGTCGGTCAAGTCAAGGGGATCCTGGGTGGCCTGCCCGACAGTTACGCCCCCTTCGCCAACGAGATCGTCAAGCACGGCTGGGCCAAGCCCAACAAGCGGATCTTCAACAACGCCAAGATCTCCGACCACTTCGCCATCATTCCCACCGGTACGGCGCCCAAGAGCCTGTCCGAGGCCGAGGCCAAGATCTACGACCTGGTCACCCGGCGTTTCCTGGCCGTGTTCTACCCGGCTGCCGAGTACCGCGTGACCACCCGCATCACCCGTGTCGAGGGCGAGGCCTTCAAGACCGAGGGCAAGATCCTCGTCAATCCGGGCTGGTTGGCTGTGTATGGCAAGGCCGCGGCGGTGGCC
>JAFLDU010000014.1 GCA_017309145.1 Zoogloea sp.
TCCTTCAATGCCTGGCTGCACGAGCTCTACCTGGTGCTCGGGATCTTCATCCCGCTGATCGTCACCAACTGCATCGTGCTGGCCCGGGTGGAGGCCTTCGCCGCCAAGAACGACCCCATCGACTCCACCGTGGACGGCATCGCCATGGGGGTCGGCCTGACCCTGGTCCTGGCCGTGCTCGGCGCCTTGCGCGAAGTCATTGGCAGCGGCACCCTGTTCTCAGGCATCGAGATGATCTTCCCTTCGGCGCACGGCATCGTACTGTTCGGTGATGATTACCCGGGCTTCCTGGTCGCCGTGCTGCCGCCTGGTGCCTTCATCGCCCTGGGTTTCCTGATCGCCGGCCGCAACTGGCTGGAAGCCCGCAACCAGGCCCGTGCCCGCCTGCAGCCGCCCGCGTCACACCGCCCGTCCGACCCGGCTGGCGACACCGTCGAGGCCGCCTGAGATGGCCGACATGCGCCTGGCCAGCGTGGCCGAAGCCTTCCGCCGCCTGCGGGACGCCAACCCCAACCCCACCACCGAGCTGGAGTACGGTTCGCCTTACCAGCTGCTGGTGGCCGTGGTGCTGTCGGCCCAGGCCACCGACAAGGGCGTCAACATCGCCACCCGCAAGCTCTTCGCCCTGGCCCCGACCCCCGAAACCATGGTGGACCTGGGTGAGGAAGGCATCGCCGAGCAGATCAAGACCATCGGCCTGTTCCGCAACAAGGCCAAGAACACCCTGGCCCTGTCACGCCAGCTGCTGGAGCGGCACGGTGGCGAGGTGCCCAATGACCGGGACGCCCTCGAAGCCCTGCCCGGCGTCGGCCGCAAGACCGCCAACGTGGTGCTCAACACCATTTTCGGCGAACCGACCATGGCGGTGGACACCCACATCTTCCGCCTCGCCAACCGTACCGGCCTGGCCCCCGGCAAGGATGTGCTGGAGGTGGAGAAGCGCCTGGTGCGCCGCATCCCCAAGGAATTCATGCGTGACGCCCACCATTGGCTGATCCTGCACGGCCGCTACGTGTGCATCGCCCGCAAGCCCAAATGCGGCGGATGCCTCCTCCACGACCTGTGCCTCTACCGCGACAAGACGGAATAAGGAAACCCCGACACCATGTTCGACCCCTCCCGCGACCAGGCCCGCCAGTTCTTCGTGGCCGCCTGGGCCAAGCACAAGAATCGTGAAGTCCTGACCCAGCTCGAGATCATCGCCGCCGATCTGGTGGCCCATCACCCGGAGTACCAGCCCCTGCTGGAAGACCCGGACGCGGTCTACAAGGACTTCAGCCCCGAGGACGGGCAGGTCAATCCCTTTCTGCACCTGTCCCTGCACCTGGCCATCGAGGAGCAGCTCTCGATCAACCAGCCGCCGGGCCTTCGCGAGGCCTTCGAGCACTGCCAGGCCCGCCACGGCGACCGCCACGCGGCGCTTCACGACGTGCTCGAATGCCTCGGCGAGACGATCTGGAAGGCCCAGCGCGACAAGGCCCCGCTGGACGCCCGCGCCTACGTGGACGCGGTTCGCAAGCGCGCCGGCCTCTGAGCCAGTCATGCCGTATTGCACGCTGGTAGTCTTCCTGGCCGGCAAATCGCCGGCCCGCCTCCTATACTGATGCTGGACAGGGACTCATCCCTGACTCATTAGGGAGCCAACCATCATGGCCATCGACGCCTTGAGCACCTCGGTCGTCAACAACGCACAAAGCACAGGTAATGCCTCCAAGGCACGTGAAACCCCTGCACTCACCGCTGCCGGCGTTGAAAAGTCGGTTCGCCAGACCACCGCCTCGCAGATTCTGCAGGCCTCGGCCGAAGTCTCGATCAAGGCCGGGGAAGAATCCCAGGCCCTGCTCTTCAAGTCGGCCATCAGCCGCATCAACGAGCTGCTGGCACCGGAGTTCGGTGACAACGCCCTCCAGACCGCCGCCGCCAACCAGGACAACTCCGCCCAGGCCACCGCAGACCGCATCCTCAGCGTGTCCACAGGCTTCTATTCGGCCTACGCGGCCCAGCGTCAGGGGGACGACGCGGAGCAGGTGCTCAACGACTTCGTCGGCGTGATCCGCTCGGGCTTTGAGCAGGGCTTCAATGAGGCCAAGGACATCCTCAAGGGGCTGAAGGTCCTGGAGGGCGATGTCGCCAGTGGCATCCAGAACACCTGGGATCTGGTCCAGAAGGGCTACGACGAATTCCTGAACAAGCAGCTGAGCAGCATCAGGACCGAAACCGAACCGGTGGCCAAGCCTGCCTGAACCCGCTGATCCGGCTATGCATCCCGCGCCAGGCGGGCCGCGGCCAGGAAGTCGAGCATGATCGGTGCGCTGTCGAGCAGATCGGCACTGGCGCCATGGAACTCCGGGTGCCACTGGAAACCGGCCACATAGCCGGCGCCCTTCCAACGGATCGCCTCGATGATGCCATCGACAGCCCTCGCCTCCACCTCGAGATCATTTCCCAGCCGATCGATGGCCTGGTGATGGATGCTGATCACCTTTCCCGCCCCCCGTCCCGCGTAAAGTTCGGCCAGCCGGGTGCCCGGCACCACGGCCACATCATGGACGTGCCGGTCGTAGAGCGTGGGCTCCACGTGGCGGGCCGCCTCCGGGCAGGCACTGGCGATGTCCTGGTAGAGGCTGCCGCCCAGGGCCACGTTGATGAGCTGGCAGCCCCGGCAGATGCCGAGCACCGGCTTGCCCTGGAACACGAACTCCCAGAACAGCTCGATCTCATAGCGATCACGGATCCGATCCCCCGGCCAGAGGGGGCTGGTCGGTACCATCCCGTAGGACTCCGGCGCCATGTCGGCGCCCCCCTGCAGCACCAGTGCATCCAGCTCGGCGGCGTATTCCTTCAGCGAGACGGCCCGCCTGTCCACACCGCCACCGGTCTCGATGGTCGGCACCATGAAAGCCAGTGCCCCGTGGGCCATCACCCAGTGGGCGATCGACTGCTCGATGTACTGCAGGGTCTTGCCCGGGAAATTCAGCTCGGCCGGCGGCTCGTGCATAAGGCGGGCCGACAGGCCGATACGCAGCGGACGAGAGCCAGCCTGGCTCATGGCTCCGCCCAGCGCAGGCATTGCTGCCGCACCAGTTCGGGCAGCAGGGGGTCACCGGCCTGCCGGTCACGCAGCCACTGGGCATCATTGCGGCGTGCCCCCGCATCGTCGGCCAGCCGCGCACACACGGCGGCCGTTCCCAGTTCGGCAGCGTGATGGCTGATCCGGCCGATCAGGCGCACGATATCGTCGCCCAACATGCCGCGCTCGCCGCTGGACGGATCCACCCAGATGCCCCCGTAGCCAAACCGGCAGGCCTGGAAGCGGTTGAAGGCATAGACCAGATAGTCGTCCTCGGTGGGGCGGAAAGGCTTCTCCACGATCAGCCAGCGGGCCAGGGCCTGGATCAGTGCAGCCAGCGCCGCCGCGCGCTCCACCGTCAGCGGCGTGTCCAGCACCCTCACCTCGATGGTGCCGTACTCCGGCTTGGGGCGGATATCCCAGTAGAAATCCTTCATGCTCTCCACCACCCCGGTCCGCGTCATCTTGGCGAAGTAGCGCTTGAAATCTTCCCAGGTCAACACGAAGGGGGCCCGGCCGGACAGCGGAAAGGCAAAGATGGAATTGAGACGGGCCGAATCGAAGCCAGTGTCCTTGCCCTGCACGAAGGGTGACGAGGCCGACAGGGCGATCAGATGCGGGATGTAGCGTGACAGGCCGTGCAACAGCAGCAGGGCTTCGTCGGAGCCGGGGCAGCCGATATGCACATGCTGCCCGAACACCGTGAACTGCTTGGCCAGGTAGCCGTACAGATCGCTCAGATGCTGATAGCGCGCCCCATCCGAGATCCGTCGCTCCCCCCAGTGCTGGAAAGCATGGGCGCCCCCGCCACAGATGCCGACGTCGAGCCTGCGGGCCCCTTCCAGCAAGCCATCACGCAAGGCGGTAAGCTGGGAAAGCGCATCGGCGTAGCCATCACAGATGCCGGTGGCAATCTCGATCATGCTCTGGGTGATCTCCGGCTTCACGTCACCGGAGAATCCCTGCTGGTGAAGCACCCGCAACAGGTCCGGCGCCACCCCGACCAGATCGTAATCATGGGTGCTGACCAACTGCAGTTCGAGCTCGATGCCCAGGGTCAGGCAACGTGAATGGGCAAAAGACTCAAGCGCCACGGGTCATCTCCTTGCCTTCCGGGGTCTCGCCACAATGGCTCAAGGCCCACTGGGTCGCGATGGGGCCCAGGATCTCCATCACCATCGCCGCACCGGCCAGGGCCGCCGCCACCTTCATGCCCATCGCCGGAAAGGCCGAATACAGGCTGGCCGTCAGCAGGAAGGCGGTACCCGACATCGGCAGCAGGGCCACCCCGAGAGCCGTCGCCTGGGCCGTAGAGAGGCCGGAGCGACGGCCGAACAGGACCGTGCCGGCCACCTTGGCGAAGGCACGCAGCAGCAGCAAGGCCACCCCCGCCAGGCCCCCCCCGACGATCAACCGCCAGTCAGCGGCCATGCCATTGGCCACGAACAGCAGCACCACCAGCGCCCCACCCGCTGTCCCAAAGTGGCGTGGCCACAGGCAGGGACGCGGATCGCGGCTGCGCAGCAGCATGCCGGCCAGCAAGGGCACCAGGATGGGCGAGGCCCCCGACAGGCGGACCAGCACCAGGGCCAGGAAGATCAGCCCGAGCAGCAGCAGCGCACTGTTTTCGTTGGCCAGATCGAGGCGGCGCCGGGCATAGCCCACCGCCAGGGCCAGCAGGATCGCCAGCACCAGTGTGTTGAGCAGGAACCACAAGGGCGGCCGGAGCGCCTCCAGGGCGTTGTTGCCATGCACCTGCCCGAGCAGACCCAGGACCAGTTGCACCGCCACCACCGCATAGATCGTGTTGAGCGCCGACAACACCAGCAGGCGCTCGGTGACCTGGCCCCGCGCACCGATCTCACTGGCCACCCGCATCACCACGACGGGCGAGCTGACCATGCATACCGCAGCCAAGGCCAGCGAGCTGCCAGGTCCGAGGCCCAGGTAATGACCGATGCCGAAGACCAGGGAGAAACTCAACCCGGCCTCGGCCACACTGGTCGCGGCCAGCCAGGGATTGGCCCGTAGCCAGGGCAGATTGACCCGGCTGCCCAGTTCGAAGAGCAGCACCGCCATGGCCACTTCCAACCCATGACGGAAACCTTCGGACAGTTCCAGGCCGGCCCCGTCGAAACGACTGGCCGATGCAAGCAACCCGACCAGGGTGTAGCCCACGATACGGGGCCAGCGCAAAAGCCGGAACACGGCTTCGCCGGCGAGCGGCGCGATCACCAGCAGTAAGGCCAGGGCAAAGCTGGTATCGAGGGGCGGGGTCCAGCCGGGCAGGAAGGACAGATCGAGGGTCATGCGGTCTCCTCCGACGAGGCCGCCGGCTCTGCGGCGCAAGGGGTGCCACGGTGGCTGGGCATCAAGCAATCGCGGGTCTGGGAAGCGCCAGGAGAGATCCTGACAGCGGAACCGGCACAGGATGGTCTTTGGTAGAGCCACCCTGCGAGCCAGAGGTTCCCGAACCCGCTGAATCGGATGCAGCACCGAGCACCGAACAGGCGACGATGTCGAGTCAACGCAAACGGGCCCCGCAGGGCCCGCATGTCTCGCTCGGGGGCTGCCGCCCCGGAAGCGTCAGATCACCACGGTCTGGGCCTGGCCGTCGGCGCGGGCCTCGATGGTACCGAGGGTATAAACCGTCTCGCCGGTGCTGCGCAGTTGGGCAGCCGCCATTTCGGCGTCTTCGCGGGCGACGATGACCACCATGCCGATACCGCAGTTGAAGACCCGGTACATCTCCTGGGCATCCACATTGCCGGCGCTCTGCAGCCACTGGAACAGCTTGGGCAGCTCCCAGGCATCCTTCTTGAGCACCGCGGTCAGGTTGTCGGCCAGCACGCGGGGCACGTTGTCGAGCAGGCCGCCACCGGTGATGTGGGCCATGCCCTTGACCAGACCGTCGCGCTTCTCCATCAGGGCCAGCATGGACTTCACGTAGAGGCGGGTCGGCTCCATGATCACATCCTTCAGCTTGCGGCCATGGAAGTCGGCTTCCAGGTCGGGCTTGCTGACCTCGATGATCTTGCGGATCAGGGAATAACCGTTGGAGTGGGCCCCACTGGAGGCCAGGCCCAACACCACGTCACCCGGGCGGATGGTGGAGCCGTCGATGATCTTGGACTTGTCCACGGCGCCGACCGCGAAGCCGGCCAGATCGTACTCGCCGTCGGGGTACATGCTGGGCATCTCGGCAGTCTCACCGCCGATCAGGGCACAGCCGGACAACTCGCAGCCCTGGGCGATGCCCTGCACCACGGTGGCGGCGGTATCCACGTCCAGCTTGCCGCAGGCGAAGTAGTCGAGGAAGAACAGCGGCTCGGCACCCTGCACCAGAATGTCGTTGACGCTCATCGCCACGAGGTCCTGGCCCACGGTATCGTGCTTGTTGAGCTGGAAGGCGAGCTTGAGCTTGGTGCCGACGCCGTCGGTACCGGACACCAGCACCGGGTCCTTGAATTTCTTGGAGATCTCGAACAGGGCGCCGAAACCGCCGATGCCGCCGAGCACCTCCGGGCGCATGGTGCGCTTGGCAAAGGGCTTGATACGGTCGACCAGGGCATCGCCGGCATCGATATCCACACCGGCATCGCGATAGGTAAGGGAGCTCATGGGTTCTGTGATCTCTTCTGAAGCGACCGGCCACTTCGGGTAAAACGCTCATCGGGTTGAGCGCCCCGCCGCGACCGGCTACATTAACGGGCCTTGCGCCGCAAACTGCCGGGCCATTCCGCCCGTTGCGCGCAAACAAACCCGAATTTTAGCCGAAATGTCGCCCGCCCGCCCCTGCCCGGTGCGCGGAGGCGAAACCGCCCGTGAAGCAACTCACCCTCGATCTGCACGCTGACGCCCCCCCGCTGCTGGAGAACTTCGTCGCCGCGGCCAATGCCGACCTCCTGGCGGCCCTTTACGAAGCCGTCCCGGTGGCCGATGTGCCCCAGCATCTCTTTTTGTGGGGTGACGCCGGCAGTGGCCGCAGCCACCTGCTCAAGAGCGTGGTCACCGCCGCCGCCCAGGCCGGCCGCCCGGCTTGCTATCTGCGGGCCAGTGATGTGGGCGCGACCCTGCCGGAGGCGCCGGCCCTGCTGCTGGCGGTGGATGACGTGGAAGCCCTGGGCCCGGAGGCCCAGATCGCCCTGTTCCGGGCCTTCAATGGCGCACGCAGCCAGCGCATGACCCTGATCACCAGCGGCTGTGCAGCACCGCTGCACCTGCACCTGCGCGAAGACCTGCGCACCCGCATCGGCCAGAGCCTGATCTTCGAGGTCAAGTCGCTCACCGACGAGGACCGCCTTGCCATTCTGGATGCCCAGGCGGCGAGCCGGGGCCTGCGCCTCGAACCCGAGATCGTCCAGTATCTGCTGCGCCACGGCCGCCGTGACCTATCCAGCCTGCTGCGCACCCTCGACGCCCTCGACGCGGCCTCCCTGGAGCGCAAGCGAGCCATCACCCTGCCTCTGCTGCGTGAGATCCTGCAGCGCGACCTGAGCCTGTGAGCCCCGGCGCCTCCATCCAAGCCCCTTTTTCCTGACTTGCCCTGACAGACCCGCCATGGAACTCGCACTCTTCGACCTGGACAACACCCTTCTCGCCGGCGATTCGGATTTCGAATGGGCCCAGTACCTGATCTCCCGCGGCGTGCTCGACAAAGAGGTTTACGAGGCCCGTAACCAGCAGTTCTTCGACCAATACAAGGCCGGCACGCTGGATATCTTCGAGTTCCTTGATTTCCAGCTCAAGCCCCTGGCGCGCCACAGCCGCCAGCAACTCGACGCCTGGCACCGGGAGTTCATGGAGACCCGCATCCAGCCGATGATGACCGACGCCGCCAGAACCCTGGTCAACCAGCACCTGAGCGCCGGCTCGGTGGTGGCCATCGTCACGGCCACCAACAGCTTCGTCACCGGCCCCATCGCCCGTGCCTTCGGCATCCCGCACCTGATCGCCACCATCCCCGCCCAGGAGAACGGTGCCTTCACGGGTCAGCCGCGCGGTATTCCGGCGTTCAAAACAGGCAAGATCGAGCGGGTCGACGCCTGGCTGGAGAGTCTTGGCCTGTGCTGGGGCAGTTTTGCCAGGAGCTGGTTCTACAGTGACTCCCACAATGACCTGCCCTTGCTCGGCAAGGTCAGCAATCCGGTGGCGGTCGATCCGGATGACACCCTCCGTGCCCATGCCGAAAGCCAGGGCTGGCCGGTGATCTCGCTCCGCGGCTGACGCACCAGGCCAGCCTCCCCTCTTCCGTCGCGGCCTCTCCCCGGGCCCAAGCACCCGGGCGGCCTCGTCGCGCCTGGCCGACATGCATCCCTTGACGATATCCTGCCCGCCCCCGGCAGGCCTTTCCGATGGCGCGCCTGCTCGCCGACCTCAAGCGAGCAGCAGCGAGTTATCGAATTTTTATAAAAAAATAAATTCTGATAATTCAGGCTATAAATCTAAAGTATCCCAAGATGGGTACGTTAAGCCTCGGACTATCGGGACCTCGCCCTCCCCGAATCACCTAACTCCACGTTTCCCTTTTGAGGAGGCTACGATGACGATCGCCAAACGCCTGATGATCCTGCTTGCCACCCTGATGCTGGCCCTTGCCGCTGTCGGTGCAGTGGGCCTGGTGCAAATGCGCACCCTGAACGAAAACATCAAGTTCGTCCACGAGAACGTCCTACCCAGCGTTGTCGCCATCGACAAGGCCGCCAACGACTTCACCCTCATCCGGGCCCTCGTTCTGCGCCACATCCTGTCGGACGACGACAAGGACATGGCGGCCATCGACACCCAGATCCTCGAGATCCGCAACCGCCTGGACAAGAACCTGCAGCATTACCTGGACAATTACGTGACCAACGACCGGGACAAGGCACTCCTGATTGCAGAGCGGGACAAGCTCAAGGAGTTCTATGCCCTGATCGATGAGCCGCTGGCCCTGTCCCGGGCCCAGCAGCCTGACAAGGCCAAGATCCTGATTGAAAAGGCCCGAGCCAAGGTCGGCGCGGCGAATGATGCCTTCCAGGAACACATCAAGTTCAACATCGAACTGTCGGATGAATACGCCAACGTCCGGGCCAATGCCTCCTATCAGGGCGGTCTGTGGACGATGGGTGGGGTCATCCTCGCGGCAGTGGCTGCCGGCCTGTTCCTGGGCATGGGGACCTACCGGCAGGTGGTGGGCGCGCTGACCAGCATCAAAGCAACGGTCAGCGAGATTGCCAGCCAGCGCGATTTCACCCGCCGGGTCAAGGCTCAAGGCCAGGATGAGGTCTCTGACACCGGCCGGGCGCTGAACACGCTCCTGGAGGAGGTTCAATCGAGCTTCCAGCAATTCCGCACCCAGATCGAGCAGGTCAGCGAAGCAGCCTCCCGCCTGGCCACCGCAGCCCACCAGGTGGCCACCGGGTCCGATGACCAGAGCGAGGCCTCCGCCAGCATGGCCGCCGCCATCGAAGAGCTCACCGTCAGCATCAACCATGTCTCCGACCGCTCCGCCGAGGCCAACACGCTGGTCACCCAGGCCGGCTCGGCGGCCCGCAATGGCAGCCAAGTGATCGGGCAGACTCTGGGCGACATCCGCAATATCGAAAGCGCGGTCAACGAAGCGGCCGAGATCGTGAGCCGCCTGGATGCCAGCAGCGCCAAGATCAATGCAGTGGTGAACGTGATCAAAGAGGTGGCCGACCAGACCAACCTGCTGGCGCTCAATGCCGCCATCGAGGCCGCCCGGGCCGGGGAACAGGGCCGTGGTTTCGCGGTGGTGGCCGATGAGGTACGCAAGCTGGCCGAGCGCACCGCCCAATCCACCCAGGAGATCACCTCGACCATGACCGCCATGCAGAGCGATGCCAGCCATGCGGTCAAGGGCATGAGGACGGCAGTCGAGCAGGTAAACAAGGGTGTTGAACACACCCGGGAGGCCGAGCACGCCGTGCGCGAGATCGAAAGCGGCTCCACCGAGACCATCGGCATGGTCAGCGAGATCAGCGAGGCCATCCGCGAACAGAGCAGCGCCAGTTCGATCATCGCCCAGAAGGTGGAGCGCATCGCCCAGATGTCGGAAGAGAACAGCGCGGCGGCGGGCACCACCTCTTCGACGGCCGCCGACCTGAACAGTCTGGCCGCCACCATGCGCAACGAGGTTCAGAAGTACCGGGTCTGACCCCACGACCATCCCTCTCCGCTCCCCATCAGGCCGGCTCGCAGACGCGACCCGGCCTGATTGCGTTTACCACCGGGATTTACTTCAGCCTCCTAATTAAAAAAAACGAAACCTGAAATAGCTTAACCAAAACAGGAATAGGTAATTCCACTCAAATCAAAACAATAAAATTTTTATTAAACCCAAAGACTTAGGTAATTACACTCAAATTCTCATAAAAGATCAAAAACAAGGACTCAAGTGAATAAACGAAGCTCCGATAAGCGCTCATCCCGATGCCAATCCACCGGGCCTCCATACACCGAATCCCCACCGCCCTCCGTGGCGCGACAACAGGAGAGAGATCATGACCATCACCAAGAGACTAAGAATCCTGCTCATCACGATGATGCTGGCCTTAGTGGCCGTCGGCACCATGGGCGTGGTGCAAATGCGCACATTGGCCGGCCACACGGCCTTTCTGAACGCCAACATCATCCCCAGCGTGGTGGAGATCGACAAGCTGGCCAAAGAGTTCGCCATACTACGCTCGATGGTGCTGCGACATTTTCTGTCGGACGACGACAAGCAGATGACAGCCTTCGAAGACGATATCCGCAAGCAGAAGGAGTTGCTCAACAAGACCATCCAGCACTATGCGGACAATCTGATCTCGGATGACACGGACAAGGCCTTGATCCTCGCAGGTCAGGCCAAGCTCAAGGAGTTCATGGCGATGATCGACGAGCCCATCGCCCTCTCCCGCGCCCAGCAGGTCGATAAAGCCAAGGCCATTTACGAAAAACACCGTCCGCAGATCACTGCGACCACCGCCGCACTCGACGAGCACATTGCCTACAACCTCAAGCTTGCCGATGAATACGCCAACACCCGCGCCAGCGAGACCTTCCAGACCGGTCTTTGGCTGCTGGTCGGCACGATCCTGACAGCCATCGCGATAGGCTTGTACCTGGGTATCGGCACCTACCGCCAGGTTGTGGGCGCCCTGAGCGGCATCAAGACCACCGTGGGTGAGATTGCCGAGACACTCGACTTCACCCGCCGTGTGGACGCCAAAGCCCAGGATGAGGTCGGCGACACCGGACGTGCCCTAAACACGCTGCTGGACCAGGTCCAGTCAAGCCTCCAGCAGTTCCGCAGCCAGACCGACCAGGTCAGCGACGCCGCCTCGCGCCTGGCCTCCGCAGCCAAACAGGTGGCCACCGGCTCCGACGACCAGAGCGAGGCCTCCGCCAGCATGGCCGCGGCCATCGAGGAACTCACCGTCAGCATCAATCATGTTTCCGACCGCAGCAACGAAGCCAACACCCTGGTCACCCAGGCCGGCGCCGCTGCCCGCAATGGCAGCGACGTGATCGACCAGACCCTCGGCGACATCCGCAACATCGAAGCCGCCGTCAAGGATGCGGCAGAGATCGTCGGCCGTCTGGACGCCAGCAGCGCCAAGGTGAATGCGGTGGTGACCGTCATCAAGGAGGTGGCCGACCAGACCAATCTGCTCGCCCTCAACGCCGCCATCGAGGCGGCCCGGGCGGGGGAACAGGGCCGGGGCTTTGCGGTGGTGGCCGACGAAGTCCGCAAGCTCGCCGAGCGCACCGCCCAATCCACCCACGAGATTTCCTCCACCATGGCCAGCATGCAGAGTGATGCCACCAGCGCCGTGAAGGGCATGTTGGCGGCCGTGGATCAGGTCAACAAGGGCGTGGAGCACACCCGCGAAGCCGAGATGGCGGTGCGGGAGATCGAATCCGGCTCGACCCAGACGATCGGCATGGTGAGCGAAATCAGCGAGGCCATCCGCGAACAGAGCAGCGCCAGCGCAATCATCGCCCAGAAGGTCGAACGGATTGCCCAGATGTCGGAAGAAAACAGCGCTGCCGCAGGTACGACCTCCTCGACGGCTTCCGACCTGAACACGCTGGCTGCCGCCATGCGGCAGGAAGTTCAGAAGTATCGGGTCTAGCTGGCCGCCCCGTACTCCTGGGCTACGCCTCCCCACAACAGACGTAGCCCTGCCGAAAACTCAGACTCCTCGATCCCTGAACCAGCGAAGCATGCGCCGCCAACCGTCGGCCGCGTACTCCGGCCGGTAGCCGGAACGGTAATCGGCATGGAAGGCGTGGCCCGCGTCCGGATAGACGATCAGCTCTCCCTGCTTCCCGGCGCGGGTCAGCCCCTCACGGAGCATTTCGACATCGTCCAGCGGAACGCCCTGATCCCTGCCACCGTAAAGACCGAGGACCGGAGCCTGAAGGGCGGTCAGCAGATCTATCGGGTGACAGGGTGAGTTCTCGGTGGGCACTCCGGCCACTCGGCCCTGCCAGGCAACCGCCGCCTTTAGCCGCAAGTTATGCGCGGCGTAAAGCCAGGCAATCCGCCCGCCCCAGCAGAAGCCGGTAAGCCCAAGCCGTTCGGGATCGCCCCCGTTTGCGGCAGCCCAGCTGGCGCACGCGTCCAGGTCTTCCAAGACCTGCCGGTCGGGCACTCGGGAGACGATGCCGGAGTGGATCTCGGCCATGCTGGGCACGATGGACGGGTCCCCCTGGCGTTGAAACACATTGGGCGCAATCGCCTGATAGCCCTGGCGCGCCAAGCGACGGCAGGTGTCCCGGATGTATTCGTGGAGACCAAAGATCCCCGGCACAACCAGCACGGTGGGGAAAGGCCCCCTGCCAAGCGGCTGCACCCAGTAGGCCCGGACCTGGATGCCATCACGCCCTCTGACAGCCACATCTCCCGCCTTGAGGCCCTCGGCGGAGGTCTGGATGACGCAGTGGCCGACTGAGGGCCTCACTGCAGCGGCAAATCCGGCAACCAGCGAGCCATCGGCAAAAGTGCGCCGACTAAGGGGAAGACCAGGAACAAGACTATCCAGATCCGAATCCTTGACCAGCATCGACACCTCCCAACCATGGCAAGGAGGCAAGGATACCCCATGCATCAGGTTCGATAGATGTCAGGGTATGTCAAATGCGTTGAACAAGCCCTGTCCGGCTAGCGCCATCAGCCCGGTCGAACCACTGGGCGGAGGATCTTTGCGTCTGGTGTCCGGCAGGCCGCTCCATCCTCTGGGCATGGGCATCCATACCTGCGTAGCAGCGGATGAAGGCCGTCGTGAGTGTCACCTGCTTGCCGTGTACGTGAATCATTCCGGCGTCGGACAACTCGCGAAAAATGCGCGAAAGTGTCTCGGGCGTGAAACCCAGCCGCGCGGCGAGGACATGCTTGGGAATCGCGAGTTCGAGAACGACAGACTCGCCACCGGCAACCTCAGAGCCCGCAAGGCGCAAGAGCGTGGCCACCACCTTCGCCGTACCCGACTGGAAGCACTCTGCCGCAATATCCCGCTCGATCGAGGTCTGGCGCCGCGCCATGGCGCCCAGCATGCGCCGGGACAGACCAGGGTCATGCTCGATGGCGCGCAGCACGCCCTCCCGACCGATGGCCATTAACACCACCGGCGTCACCGTCTCCACGGCCGAGACGCAAGGCGCATCATCAAACAGCTCGGCCACCCCGAAAACGTCCCGGGGAGACAGGATCTCGATGACCTTCTCGTCACCATCGGGCGAGGAGACAGATACCTTCAGGTGCCCGGACATCACATGGTAGAGGGCCCGGGGATGGTCTCCAGCAGCGTAGACGATCCGGCACTTGGGCAGGCTCACCACTTCCGTACTGCGAGCGATATCCGCTATGGCGGTGCTGGGCAGGTCGCGGAACAAGGCCACTTCACCGAGAAGCAGGGCAAGATCGTCGAGGCTGGTCTGCATGGCTTTTTCCTTCTGAACATGCCAGGGCGACAATCGGAGAAACTGGCTCACCCCTGGAATGCCAAGCAGTCTAGGAGTCGGACTGCGTCCCGAATTTGACTTAGATCAGACCTTCCAGACCACCTCTTTTGCATAAAATACCTCTTTTTGGATACTCTCAACTACCTCCCAAAATCGACTCAACACCATGTTTTAAAATGATTTAATAAAAAACGCCACAATAAATACCACACCAGACCTGGCGACACCGCCCAAGCGCCCTACCCCCTATTTCCACCCGGCGGGGCCCCTGCCGATACCCACCCTCCAGCCCCCTGAGCCAAAATGCAATCCTGAACCTCAGCGGACCCGCGTCTTGAATACTCGCCACCACGCCGCCCCACCGAGCTTTTCCCCTCCGGGGCGTACCGGCACCCCATCCGTCGTGCTCCGGCTCGGTCGCTGGATCACGGCCATTGCAAGCCTTGCCGCGCTGTCCATCATCATCTCCATCAGCGTTGCCGATCTGTCATCCGGCGAAGCCCGCGCCATCAACATGGCGGGCTCCCTGCGCATGCACTCCTACGCAATCCAATCAAACGTGGGCCTCGACGACGCACCCCTCTCCTCCTCCAGGCTGGATCAGGCGCTGGCCGAATTCGAACGCCGCTACACCCACCCGGACCTCCTGAAGGCCATCCCGTCCTCCGGGACCCACCCCGTCCGAGAGGCTTACGACGAGATCGGCACTGAATGGCGCGAGCACTACCGGCCCGCCGTGCTCCGCTGCAGCCCGGATGCCGCCGCCCGGCGGGCCCTGCAGGAAGATACCGCGCGGATCGTGACCCGCATCGACCGCCTGGTCGCCTTGGTGGAGGAAGGGCTGGAGACCAAGCTTCAATGGCTGCGACTGATCCAGGGCGTGTCGCTGGCCCTGCTGCTGGCGCTCGGCGCCAGCGCCGTGCTTCAGCTCAAGCGCCATGTGCTGCGCCCCCTCGGCGAGTTGCTCGCCTCGGCGCGCCTCGTGCAGCGTGGCAATTTCGATGTACGCGTTCCCCAGCGGGAACCTGATGAGCTGGGACAACTCGGTGAAGCCTTCAACTTCATGATGGAGGACCTGTCGCGGATCTATCGCGAACTGGAAAACAGAGTCCAGGAGAAGACCGAGGCCCTGGCCCGCAGCAACCGCTCCCTGCAGCTCCTGTATCGCACTACCCACGCCTTGTCCGAAACGGCGGTCACCCGGGACACCCTGCTGCAGGTGCTGAACGACGTGGAAGCCTTGATCGGACTGCGTGCCGGCGCGCTGTGCCTCGGCCGCTCCGGACTCGCGGTCAATTCCGGGCCCCCTGAAGACGCTTCGCACCTGGGGGCCCTGTGCGAGTCTTGCTGCGCAGGCTGCGGCGACGAGGACACTCCCGTCACATCGGTCCTGGTCGGCAACGCCAGGCCAGGCGAACGCAGCCTGTCCGTGCCACTCTTCGACGGCACCCGCAACCACGGCACCATGCTCCTCCTCCAGGCCGATACGGAACCCCTCGAGGCCTGGCAGCTGGAGTTGCTGCAGGCGGTCGGACGGCACATCGGCAGCGCCCTGGCCGCCCTGCACCGCAACGAGGAACGCCACCGCCTGGCCCTCCTCGACGAGCGTTCGGTGATTGCCCGCGAACTGCACGACTCGCTAGCCCAGTCCCTGTCCTATCTGAAGATCCAGGTGACCCGCCTGCAGAGCCTGCTCGGCCGCGACCCACCACCTGCCGAACGGGTCAATGAGGTCGTCCAGGAGCTGCGGGATGGTCTCAGCGAAGCCTACCGCCAGCTGCGGGAGCTGCTCACCACCTTCCGCCTGCGCATCGATGGACGAGGCCTCCCCGCCGCCATCGATGACACCGTGCAGGAATTCCGCCGCCGCACCGGTCTGGAGATCAGCCTCGACAATCGCCTGAGCAGCCTGGACATGCCCCCGGACAGGGAGATCCACGTCCTCCAGATCATCCGCGAAGCCCTCTCCAACATCGAGCGGCATGCGCGGGCCACCGAGATCCGGATCGCGCTCGAGAACCGTTCGGACGGCACCATCCGGGTCGGCATCGACGACAACGGTGTCGGCTTCGACCAGCAAGCCACCCCCATCCATCGCTACGGCATCGTCATCATGCGCGACCGGGCCCAGAGCCTGAAGGGCGAGCTTCAGGTCCGCCCGCGCCCCGGGGGCGGCACCCAGGTGGAGCTCGTCTTTCCCGGCCAGCCCCACACCCTGCCCCCCTCCTCCACGCCCACTTCCGCTCCAGGAAACACGCCATGAACATTCCCGGCACCAGTTCAGTCATCATCATCGACGATCACCCCTTGTTCAGAAAGGGCGTGTCCCAGCTCCTTGCCCTCAACGACGAACTGCACCTGATCGGTGAAGCCTCAAGCGGCGAAGAAGGACTGGAACTCGCCCGCGCCCTGGAGCCGGACCTGATCCTTCTCGACCTCAACATGAAAGGGATGAACGGCATCGAAACCCTGCGCGCCTTGCGTGACGCAGACCTCGCCGCCCGCATCCTGATCCTCACCGTGTCCGACGCGGCGGACGATCTGGTCGCCGCGATCCGGGCCGGCGCCGACGGCTATCTGCTTAAGGACATGGAACCTGAAGAGCTGCTCGAACGCATCGTCGAGGCGCAGCGTGGCCGCATCGTCATCAGCGAAAGCCTCAATGGCCTGCTGGCACGCTCACTCAGGGACGAAGCGCAGGCCACCGAGCGCAGCCTGGCACCGCTGACCGATCGCGAGCGGGACATTCTCGGTTGCCTGGCCAACGGCCTGTCGAACAAGCTGATCGCCCGCGATCTGAACATTGCCGAGGGCACGGTGAAGGTCCATATCAAGAACCTGCTCAAGAAACTCAAGTTCCGCTCCCGCCTGGAAGCCGCCGTGTGGGCCATCGAGCAGCAGAACCAGCGCGCCGGCCGCAATCCCGCCTAGGCAGGCGCTTCAGCGCCCGGGGCTGCGGTCCGTGGCCTCCCGGCTTGGCGGTACCCTGCGGATCACGTTCCGGAGCCCACACGCATGAGACACGATAATGAGACGAAAAAAAACGCCATATCTCGCAACCCACTGATTAGTGGTGGAAATATGGCGCTTTTAGATTCTTGGCGGAGAAGGAGGGATTCGAACCCTCGATACGGAGAACCGTATACCGGATTTCGAGTCCGGCGCATTCGACCACTCTGCCACCTCTCCAGGTAGTGCTGAACGGGCCCTGAAACTCTGAACCTCGTTCGATCGAAGCTCAGAATTATAACTCAAGTGTCCGAAAAATCCAGTTATTCCGCAGGTCGGGCTGCACCGACAAACTCGTCGTAGGCCCGTACAGCTTCAGCCGCATACATCAGGCTGGGGCCGCCACCCATGTAGGTGCAGATACCGAGGGTTTCCATGAGTTGCTCGCGGGTCACACCAAGGCGGATCAAAGCCTTGACGTGAAAGCCGACGCAACCGTCACAGCGCGCCGAGACGCCGATGGCCAACGCAATCAGTTCCTTCTGCAGGGCACTCAGGGCGCCCTCCTTCATGGACTCCTTGGCCAGCGCCGAGAAGCCCTTCATCGTCTCAGGGATTTCTGCGTGCAGGGCCTTGAGTCCCTTGTTGAGGTCGCCCGTGATCTGCACGAAGGATTTGCTGCTCATGATGGCCCCTTTTAAAATTAGTATTTAATAATATACCGAAATTCAAGGCAAAAAGAAAACCGGACCAACGGCCCGGTTTCCTTCAGCCGCCCAGGGGCGGCGCAAGCATCACGCGATCACAGCGCCTCGAGCACGGTCAGGCCGCCCATGTAGGGCTGCAGCACAGCAGGAATGCGCACCGAACCATCGGCCTGCTGGTAGTTCTCCAGTACGGCCACCAGGGTCCGCCCCACCGCCAAGCCAGAGCCGTTTAGGGTCGCCAGGGTTTCGTTCTTGCCCTGGGCATTCTTGAAGCGCGCCTGCATGCGTCGGGCCTGGAAGCTCTCGAAGCAAGAGCAGGACGAGATCTCCCGGTAGGTGTTCTGGGCCGGCAGCCAGACTTCGAGGTCATAGGTCTTGGCCGAGCCGAAGCCCATGTCACCCGAGCACAGCACGATCTTGCGATAGGGCAGCTCGAGCTTCTGAAGAATGGCCTCGGCGTGGCCGGTGAGTTCCTCAAGGGCCGCCCAGGCATCCTCGGGTCGCTCGATGCGGACCAGTTCGACCTTGTCGAACTGATGCTGGCGGATCATGCCACGCGTGTCCTTGCCGTAGCTGCCGGCCTCCGAGCGGAAGCACGGGGTGTGGCAGACGAACTTCATCGGCAGCGACTCGGCCGGCACAATCTCGTCGCGGACGATGTTGGTGACCGGCACTTCAGCGGTGGGGATCAGGTAGAACTTGCTGCCGTCGGCCTTGGGGACGGCGAACAGGTCTTCCTCGAACTTGGGAAGCTGGCCGGTCCCGTACATGCTGGCGGCGTTAACCATGTAGGGCGTGTACAGCTCAGTGTAGCCATGTTCGGCGGTATGGGTGTCGAGCATGAACTGGGCAAGGGCGCGGTGCAGACGGGCCAGGCCGCCCTTCATCAGCGTGAAGCGGGCGCCGGAGATCTTCACCGCAGTCTCGAAATCGAGCCCGCCCAGACGGCTGCCGATGTCCACGTGGTCACGCACTTCGAAGTCGAAACTCGGCACGACACCCCAGCGGCTCACCTCGACGTTGTCCTCCTCGGACTTGCCGACAGGCACGCTTTCGTGAGGCAGGTTGGGCAAGCCGGCGACAAAAGCATTGAAGCGCTCCAGCAACTCCGCAAGGGCAGCCTCGTTGGCCTTCAGCTCGTCGCCGATACCCGCCACCTCGGCCAGCACCGCAGAGGCGTCCTCGCCCTTGGACTTGAGCTGACCGACCTGCTTGGACAGCGCATTGCGACGAGCCTGGAGGTCCTGTGTGCGGGTCTGGCGGGTCTTGCGTTCATCCTCGAGGGCCTGGAAGGCTGCCACGTCGAGGCTCATTCCCCGGGTGGCAAGTCGCTCTGCAACAAAGTCCAGACGGGTACGCAGCAGTTGCACATCAAGCATGACAATCCCTATTCAAATCAGAAAATTAACGTATTTGCTCAAGCGGGCCCGCAAAGGGCTGGGCAGGACACCCGCTTTTCGGATATATTGCAGCGCAACATGAGTTGTCCGCATGGCATTTCAAAATCAATAGAAATCAAGAAGTTAATAGTGAGCTGCGACGGAAACTTTTCTTGATTTAACACCCTCACAGGTCACAATTGGATAAAAAGGCGCTCGCATGAAGGCGCCGATCAAATGCGACCACCGAAGGAGAAACCCGATGTTGTCCATTCGCGATTGCCTTGACTACTGTGACCTGACCGACGAAGACGTCGCCATCATCGCCGAACACCACGACATTCCCGATGTTGCAGCCGCCCAGATTGCCTGCGGCCTGGTCCAAACCCGGGAAGGCACCTTGATGCTCACCAGGTTCATGCTCGACCTTGTCGATGAGGCCGAGGAACGGGGCGATCAGGACAAGGCCAAGCGTTTCCGCGACGCCTGCGCCCGCTTCATCGCCGCCCACCCACTTACTCACTGACACCCTTGCGGGCCTGCAGGGCCTGGTAATCCTGGTCCAGCGCCCGCAGCCGCTCAAGCTTCTCGGCGATCCGGGCCTCCAGGCCCCGGTTGACGGGCTCATACCAACCCGGCGGCGACATGCCGTCGGGAAAATACTGCTCACCGGCGGCATAACCATCTGGTTCGTCGTGCGCGTAGCGGTAGGCCTTGCCGTAACCCAGCTCCTTCATCAGCTTGGTCGGGGCGTTGCGCAGGTGAATGGGAACCGGCCGAGAAACGTCCTGCTTCACAAATTGACGCGCCGCATTATACGCCTTGTAAACCGCGTTCGATTTGGCCGCGCAGGCCAGGAACACGGCGGCCTGGGCGAGTGCCAGTTCGCCCTCCGGCGAGCCGAGGCGCTCATAGGTGGTGCAGCCGTTGAGGCAAATCTCCAGGGCCCGGGGATCGGCCAGGCCGATGTCCTCGATGGCCATGCGGACCAGTCGGCGCCCCAGATAGAGCGGATCGGCACCGCCGTCCAGCATCCGGCACAGCCAGTACAGGGCCGCATCCGGGTCCGAGCCGCGCACTGATTTGTGCAGGGCGGAGATCTGGTCGTAGAAGGCCTCGCCCCCCTTGTCGAAGCGGCGCAGGTTGCGCGACAGGGCTTCGTCGATGAAGGCCGGGGTGACCGGGTTCAGGCCCGCCGTCTCTGCCGCGGTCTGGATCTGTTCCACCAGGTTGAGGAGCTTGCGGGCATCGCCGTCGGCGAAGCCGGTCAGGCGGTCGCGGGCATCGTCCTCGAACTGGAGGTCCGGACAGGCATGCAGGCGGGCCCGCTCGAAGAGCTCCGCCAATTCATCCTGGGTCAGGGATTCGAGCACATACACGGCCGCCCGGGACAACAGGGCCGAGTTGACCTCGAAGGACGGATTCTCGGTGGTCGCCCCGATGAAGGTGACCAAGCCCTGCTCGACGTAGGGCAGAAAGGCGTCCTGCTGAGCCTTGTTGAAGCGGTGCACCTCATCCACGAACAGGATGGTATGGCGCCCTCGGGCACGCTCCGCCTCGGCCCGGGCCATGGCCTCACGGATGTCCTTGACACCTGAAAAGACGGCAGACAGCGAGGCGAACTCCGCATCGAAGGCCTTGGCCATCAGTCGCGCCAGGGTGGTCTTGCCCACCCCGGGTGGCCCCCACAGGATCATCGAGTGGAGCTTGCCGGATTTGAAGGCCAGGGCCAGCGGCTTGCCCGCCCCCAGCAGGTGGCGCTGCCCGATGACCTCGGCGATGACCTGGGGCCGCATGGCCTCGGCCAGCGGCAGGCGCGGCGGGTCAAGGGAATCGAAGAGATCGGCCATCGAAACGGCCCTTACTCGCCAACCACGTCGGCACCGGCAGGCGGCACAAAGCGGAACAGGGACGCGTCAAGACTCGGGTTGCGCTCGAGCTGACCAAACTGCAGCGAGGTGGTCTGCCCGAAGTTGTCATAGAGGACCATGGCCTTCAGCTGACCACCGGCCAGGCCCAGGCGGATCCGCTCGAAGCTGCTGTCGTCTCCCTTGGGCACGGCCTCCACCCACTCCAGGCCATCGGCGGCGCCGGCATCCTTGAGGGCGAAGTTGCGGTCGAGCGCGTTGTCACCGGCCAGGATGGCCGCTGGCGTGTTGCCCAGGGCCTGGCCGAGCTTCTTGGTGGTGACCTGGTTGAGCTCTTGGTCGTAGGCCCACAGCTTGCTGCCATCTCCCACCAGCAGTTGGGCGTAGGGCTTCTCGTAGGTCCAGCGGAACTTGCCAGGACGAGCAAAGGCAAAGCTGCCGCTGGCCTGCTGGGGTTTGCGCCCTGACTTGGAGAGCACCTGCTGGGTGAAGCTGCCCCGCGCACTGCGGGTGCCTTCCATGAACTGCTTGAGCTGGGCCAGGCCATCGGCACGGGCATCACCGGCCACCAGCAGCAGGGATACCAGAGGGGCCAGCAGGAATGCGGACTTGCGGATCATGATTCTCCTTCGCGGGCCGGCGCGACCACTTCCCGGTTGCCATTGCTGCCCATCGGCGTGACCAGCCCGGAGCGCTCCATCTGTTCGATCAGGCGCGCCGCCCGGTTGTAGCCGATGCGCAGATGGCGCTGAACCAGGGAGATCGACGGCCGGCGAGTCTTGATGACCACCTCGACAGCCTGATCGTAAAGCGGGTCGGCTTCGCTGCCTTCCCCACCTTCGCCACCGCCGAGGAGGTCTCCGCCCTCTTCCTCCGACGGCGCGAGGATGCCCTCGATATAGTCGGGCGCACCGGTCGCCTTGAGGTGTTCCACGACCTTGTGCACCTCGTGGTCGGCCACGAAGGCGCCGTGGACCCGGTTGGGCAAACCGGTACCTGGCGCCAGGTAGAGCATGTCGCCCATGCCCAGCAAGGCTTCGGCCCCCATCTGGTCGAGGATGGTGCGGGAGTCGATCTTGCTCGACACCTGGAAGGCCATGCGGGTCGGAATGTTGGCCTTGATCAGGCCGGTGATCACATCCACGCTGGGGCGCTGGGTGGCAAGGATCAGGTGGATGCCGGCCGCGCGGGCCTTCTGGGCCAGACGGGCGATCAGCTCTTCGATCTTCTTGCCGACCACCATCATCAGGTCGGCAAGTTCGTCGATGATCACCACGATGTACGGCAGCTTCTCGAGGGGCTCGGGGCTGTCCGGGGTGATCGAGAAGGGGTTCTTCAGCGGCGCACCGATCTTGGCAGCCTCGGCCACAGCCTTGTTGTAGCCGGCCAGGTTGCGCACGCCGAGGGCGGACATCAGCTTGTAGCGCTTCTCCATTTCGGCCACGCACCAGTTGAGCGCGTTGGCCGCGTGCTTCATGTCGGTGACCACCGGCGCCAGCAGATGCGGAATGCCCTCATAGATGGACAGCTCAAGCATCTTCGGATCGACGAGGATCAGGCGCACGTCCTCCGGCTCGGACTTGTAGAGCAGCGACAGGATCATGGCGTTGATACCCACCGACTTGCCGGAACCGGTGGTACCGGCCACCAGCAGGTGAGGCGTCTTGGCGATGTCCGCCACCACCGGCTGCCCGCCGATGTCCTTGCCCAGTGCCACCGTGAGCGGCGAGTGCATGTCGTGGTAAGCCCTGGACCCGAGGATCTCCGACAGGCGCACGGTCTGGCGCTTGGGGTTGGGCAGTTCGAGGGCCATGCAGGTCTTGCCAGGCACGGTTTCCACCACCCGGATGCTCACCACCGACAGGGCCCGGGCCAAGTCCTTGACCAGGTTCATCACCTGGCTACCCTTCACACCGACGGCAGGCTCAATCTCGAAGCGGGTGATCACCGGGCCCGGATAGGCCGCCAGCACCTTCACCTCGACCCCGAAGTCGGCGAGCTTGCGCTCAATCAGTCGTGAGGTGAACTCAAGGGTCTCGGCCGACGGCGGCTCCACGTCATGGGCGGGCTCGTCCAGCAGGGCCAGGGGCGGCAGGGCGCCGCCTGGCAGTTCGGTGAACAGGGTGGTCTGGCGCTCCTTCTCGACCCGCACCGACTTCTCAACCTCGACGATGGCGGGCTCGATGCGCACCGGCGGCGGCGGCGCCACCTCCTCCTTCTTGCGCTTGGTCTCGACCACGGCCTCGCGCTTCTGCGCTACCTCGCGGCCGACCCGGCGGTCTTCCCAGGTCTGCACGCCACGGGTCGCGAACAGCCAGACGCGTTCCAGGCCCGCTCCCAGCAGCTCCGACGCCTCCAGCCAGCTGACTCCGGAAAACAGGCTCAGGCCGCCGGCGATGAGCGCCAGCAACAGCAAGGTCCCGCCGGTGAAGCCCAGATACTGCAGGGTGAGACGCCCCAGCTCGAGGCCGATGACGCCGCCCGGCTCCAGAGGCAACACGGCCTTTATGGAGTGAAAGCGCATGGCCTCAAGGCCGCTGCTGGCCAGCAACACCACGATGAAACCCAGCACGACGATGAGGAAGGAGCGGCGATCCGCACCGAACACCAATTGCAGCCTGCGAAAACCAACTGCCAGCCCAAAGCCCAGGAAGATCACCCACCACCAGGCCGACACGCCGAAGAGGTAGAGCAGCAGGTCGGAGAGCCATGCCCCGAAGCGCCCGCCCGGGTTGCTGACCTGCTCCATCTGCACCGCATGGGACCAGCCGGGATCCGCCTTCGAATAGCCGAAAAGGATCATCGCGACGTAGAGGGCCAACACCCCCAGCAGCAGCCAGCGGGCCTCCTGCAACAGGCCGGCGATCTTTTCCGGGAGGGGCAAGGGGCGGGTGGAAGGACGATTGAGCATGGGATGGCGATACGGGGCTTGCGGAGAGTGGAGCCTGCAATGCAAAAGCGCGGCAAGGCGCCGCGCTCGGATTATAAACCAGGGATTTCGGAGAACCCGCCCCCACCCATCGTGGAATGAGTAAGGAGGGATTTCCGGGGCATTCAAAGGTCGTAGATCTTCTCACGCAGGATCACGCCGCCGTCGGTCTCCTCGATCAGGCCGCGGAGGCCCAGGTCCTTCATGACCCGGCTGACCATCTCCCGGGACGCGCCGATCATCTTGGCGATGTCCTGCTTGGAGACCTTCTTGCGCACCATCTTGACGCCATCCACCTCCTCGGACATCTCGAGGAGCAGGCGCGCCACCCGGCCGTAGACATCCATCAGGGCCAGGCTCTCGATCTTGCGGTCGGCATCGCGCAGGCGGCGGGTCAGGTTGCACATGACGTGCCAGGCGAGCTCGAAGTTCTCCTGCATCAGACGCTTGAAATCGGTCTTGGCGATGGTCACCAGATCGGAGGGTGACACAGCGACCACCGATGCGGAGCGGGGACTGTCGTCCAGCACCCCCATCTCGCCAAACATCTCACCCTGCCCGAGGATGGTCAGGATCACCTCACGCCCATCCTCGTCGCTGACCATCACCTTGAGATTGCCGGTGAGCACGAAATAGACGAAGTCCGTGCGGTCACCCTCGTGCACCACCGCCGAACCACGCGGCACGCGCCGCATCATTGCACAGCGCGCAACAGCCGCCAGCCGGTCGTCGCCCAGTCCCTGGAAGATCGGGAAGGTTCTCAGGGCGATCGTGGACACGGAGCTGGTAACGGACATAAGCGTCTCCTAAACAGGACTCGAAATGAATTGCACAACGCGGAGACAACCCACCAAACCGTCGTTTCCGTCAGGGTCAATCAACGGACAAGTATAAAGCAAACTTGAGGGTCCTCATCGCAGTGGCATCAAAACGTCCGTCCGCCGACACAGCTTCATCCTGCCCCGGGGAACGAAGCGCCTTATAATCGGTCCCTCCTTGCTCACGCTAAAACAGAAGAGAAAGACACCCAGATGGCCACCCGTCACATCAAGCTGCTCATCCTCGGTTCCGGCCCCGCCGGCTATAGTGCCGCCGTCTATGCCGCCCGTGCCAATCTGAACCCCGTGCTGATCACCGGCATTGCCCAGGGCGGCCAGTTGATGACCACTACGGAAGTGGACAACTGGCCGGCGGACGCCGATGGCGTGCAGGGGCCCGAGCTCATGGCGCGCTTCGAGAAGCACGCCCTGCGTTTCAACACCGAGATGATCTTCGATCACATCCACACCACCCACCTGGCCGAGAAGCCGATCCGCCTGGTGGGCGACGCGGGCGAATACACCTGTGACGCCCTGATCATCGCCACCGGCGCCAGCGCCCAGTATCTGGGCCTGCCCTCCGAGGAGGCCTTCTCCGGCAAGGGGGTGTCGGCCTGTGCAACCTGCGACGGCTTCTTCTACCGCAACCAGGAAGTCGCGGTGATCGGTGGTGGCAACACCGCTGTCGAGGAAGCCCTGTACCTGGCCAACATCGCCAGCAAGGTCACCCTGGTGCACCGCCGCGACAAGTTCAAGGCCGAGCGCATCCTGATCGACAAGGTCATGGAGAAGGTCGCCGCGGGCAAGATCGTGCTGGAACTCGACTCCACCCTGGACGAAGTGCTGGGCGACGCCACCGGCGTGACCGGCATGCGCATCAAGGGCGTCAAGACCGGCGCCACCAAGGACATCGAGCTGAAGGGGGTGTTCATCGCCATCGGACACAAGCCGAACACCGACATCTTCGAAGGCCAGCTCGAGATGGAAGGGGGCTACATCGTCACCCGGGGCGGCCGCCACGGCAACGCCACGGCCACCAGCGTGCCGGGGGTTTTCGCCGCCGGTGACGTGCAGGACCACATCTACCGCCAAGCCGTGACCAGCGCCGGGACCGGCTGTATGGCCGCACTCGACGCCGAGCGCTACCTCGACAGCCTCGGCCTCGCCGGCTGATCCCTGTCAAACCACAGGCCGGCTCCTGCAAGGCAACCGGCCTCCACCCACATCCGCATCGAGCCGTACCGTACGGGCATCATGGGCAAGCGCAATCAGACATCCGGGCTGGACGCCCTCAAGGCCATCCGCCAGCAGGTGCCCAATGCCACCCTCAAGACCGTGATCGGACGCGGGCCCGCCAGGGCGGTATCCAGGCCAGACGCACCGGCCGCAGCTGAGCCGGCCGACGAGGCCGGACTGTTCCACAGCCAGGTCGGCCAGGTGAAGCCGCTCAAGGCCTCCGACCGGGCCGACCTCGGCCGCCCCCGACCGGCACCTACACCCCGCCCCCGCCAGCCCGAACTGGAAGTCGAAGCACCGTCGCGCCGCCCCGTTCGGGTGGACGAGAACGATGCGGCAGCCGTCTTCCGGTCCGCACTGGGCGAGATCGCACCGATCAAGGACTTCAACCGGGTCGACCTGAGCGTCCAGCGTCAGCGCGCCAACCCCGGCGTGCGTGCAATCGAGCATTGGGAGCCGCCCCCTCCCACACTGGACGACGCCACCCTCTCCGATCCCGCCGCCCTGTTCCGCCATGTCGCAGGAGAGGTGGCGCCCCTCAAGGACAAGAACCTCGCGGCACTCGATCGCCCGTTGCCGCCCCCCCGCCCGCGCCTGCGTGAGGAGGACGAGCGCGAAGTGCTGCGTGAAGCGCTGGAGTCTCCGATCTCCTTCGAAGACCGTCTGGACATGGGCGACGAGGCCGCCTACCTGCGCGTCGGCCTGCCCCGCCGGGTCCTCACCGACCTGCGCCGCGGTCGCTGGGTGGTACAGGGCGAACTGGACCTGCATGGCCTGACCCGCGATGAGGCACGCGCCAGCCTGGCCCAGTTCATCGCCCTGGCGCTGCAGCAGGGGCGGCGCTGTCTGCGGGTGATTCACGGCAAAGGCCACGGGTCGCCGGGCCGCATCCCCGTGCTGAAGCACCTGTCCCGTGGCTGGCTGGCCCAGCGGGAGGACATCCTGGCCTTCTGCCAGGCCAAGCCCCACGATGGCGGCGACGGCGCCCTGCTGGTACTCCTGCAGGCTGGCGGCGGCGCCCGAAGCTAAGCCCCACGAAAAAACCGCTTATATTTCAGCAAGTTCTAATACAGGCTGGGTGAGCCGGGCCTTCCTGCGCAGTTTTTGCAGTACGCAGCGCCGTTCTTGCCCGCCGTCAATTTCTTTCGTCTCCCACCCCCCTACATTCCGCCGCGACAGATTGTCGCAGCGGCGCCGCGTCCCTCCCGACGCCCGGCTCCGGCGACAACTGCTAGGCCGCCGTAATCCACGGCGCGCATTCGGTTAAGGGACATACGGAGACCCACAATGAGCACCCAAGACACGCAGCATGACGACCTGACCCCCGTACCGGGACGCCGCAAGTTCCTGAACACCGCAGCCCTCGCCGGGCTGGCAGGTGCCGGCCTGTCCGTCGGCCTGTCCGCCTGCAAGCAGGAAGCGCCGCCCTCTGCCGCTCCTGCAGCCGGCGCGGCCCCGGCGGCCGCCGCCAGCCATGGCGCATCCCCCCACCTGGCTCCGGGTCAGCTCGACGAGTACTACGGCATCTGGTCCGGCGGCCACACCGGCGACATGCGCATCCTGGGCCTGCCCTCTGGCCGCGAAATCACCCGCGTCCCGGTGTTCAACCCTGACGCGCTGGTGGGCTGGGGCATTACCAACGAATCCAAGGCCATCATGGGCACCAAGCCCGATGGCAGCCTGCGCTACACCGTCGCCGACACCCACCACACCCACGCCTCCTACAAGGACGGCACCTACGACGGCCGCTACGCCTGGATCAACGACAAGATCAACGGGCGCATCGCCCGGGTCAAGCTCGACACCTTCGAGTGCGACAAGATCACGGAAATCCCCAACATCCAGGGCTTCCACGGCATCTTCCCGGACAAGGCCGACCCGGTGGACCCGGCCATCACCCACACCACCCGCGTCTTCGCCGGCGCCGAGTTCAGCATTCCCCTGCCGAACGACGGTAGCCACCTGAACGACGTGGACACGTACCGCTCACTGTTCACCTGCATCGATGCCGAAACCATGGCCGTGCGCTGGCAGGCCCTGATCGACGGCAACTGCGACCTGGTGGCCACCTCCTACGACGGCAAGCTGGCCGCCACCAACCAGTACAACACCGAGATGGGGGCCAGGTACGAAGACATGATGTCCGCCGAGAAGGACGCCTGCACCTTCTTTCATATCGCCCGCATCGAGCAGGCGGTCAAGGACGGCAAGTTCAAGACCTACGGCGACTCCAAGGTGCCGGTGGTGGATGCCACCCGTGAGTCCAACAAGGACCCCAAGACGGCGCTGGCCGCCTACGTGCCCGTTCCGAAGAACCCCCATGGCGTAAACGCCAGCCCGGACGCCAAGTACTTCATCTGCGCCGGCAAGCTCTCCCCCACCGCCACCGTGATCGAGCTGAGCAAGGTGCTCGACTGGTTCGACGGCAAGCTGGAAGACATCAAGGCGGCAGTGGTCGCCGAGGTGGAGCTCGGCCTCGGCCCCCTGCACACCGCCTTCGACGGCCGTGGCAATGCCTTCACCACCCTCTTCCTCGATTCGCAGGTCGTGAAGTGGAATGTCGAAGCCGCCATCAAGTTCCACGCCGGTGACAAGAACGCCCAGTACGTGGTGGACCGCCTGGACGTCCAGTACCAGCCCGGCCACCTCAATGCCTCCCAGTCCGAGACCCGGGAAGCGGACGGCAAGTGGCTGTGCGTGGGCTGCAAGTTCTCCAAGGACCGCTTCTTGCCGGTCGGCCCGCTCCACCCTGAGAACGAGCAGCTGATCGACATCTCCGGCGAGAAGATGAAGCTGATCGCCGACCACCCGGTGCGCCCCGAACCCCACGACTTCATCATCGTCAAGCGCGACCGGATCAAGACCCGCCAGGTCTACAACCTGGACGACTTCCCCAACGCGGTGAAGGATCCGAAGGAAAGCGGCGTCTTCCGTAACGGCAACAAGGTCACGGTGAAGCTGGTGTCCCAGGCCCCGGCCTTCAGCCTGCGCGAGTTCACCGTGAAGAAGGGCGACGAGGTGACCCTAATCCTCACCAACCTGGACAAGGTGGAAGACCTGACCCACGGCTTCGCCATTCCCAAATACAACATCAACTTCATCGTCAATCCGCTGGAAACCAAGTCGGTCACTTTCAAGGCCGACAAGCCGGGCGTCTACTGGTGCTACTGCACCCACTTCTGCCACGCCCTGCACCTCGAGATGCGCACCCGCATGATCGTGGAGAAGTAAGCCGGCGCACGCTGTTTCCTTATCGTGGGGGATAAGTTTGGGGGGCCATCCGGCCTCCCTTTTTTCTGCGACACGCCGCCCCCCCCCCCACCGCCGGCGACCGAATTGACTCAGCTTAAGGCAACCCGACGCCCTGGACCCGAGAATCCGCCGACACCCCGATTGACGGAGCCCTCGATGTTCTCCCAGCGCACCCTGCGCCGCCTGCTCGTCCCGCTCACTGCCCTGCTGCTGGCCAGTGCATCCCATGCCGACACCTACGAGGTCAAACTCCCGCCGGAGCTGTCCTCCTCCCCACGGCTTTGCGATTACGCCCCCTGCGGCGAAGTCCTGCCCGGCGCAACCACCTTCTCCGAGCGCAAGGGGCAGCCCGCCTACGTGGAGGGCTACCGGGAAGACGCCGGACAGAAGACGAAAGTCGGCTACGTGATGCTGTCCACCGACATCACCGACATCCCTGCCTACTCGGGCAAGCCGGTGGTCACCCTGATCGGCATGGACACCGCCGGCAAATTCACCGGCGTGAAGATCCTCAAGCACTCCGAGCCCATCCTGTTGCTGGGCATCCCGGAGTCGGCCTTGGTCAAGTTCAACAACCAGTATCTGGGCCAGTTCGTCGGCGACAACATCGAGATCGGCAGGTCGCGCCCCGAGGAGAACCTGATCGGCCTCGACGCGATCACCGGCGCCACCGTTACCGTCATCGCCCAGAACCAGGTCATGATGACCAGCGGCACCGAAGTGGCCAAGCAGGTGGGCATCCTCAAGCCGGTGATCCGCCCCCAGGCCAGGTTTCCCATCTCCGATTCGGCCCCCGGCTGGGCCGACCTGGTGGCGGACGGCAGCGTGCAGCGCCTGGTGGTCAAACCCGAGGATGTCGGGCTCAAGAGCGATGGCCGCCCCTACATGGATCTGTGGTTCGGCTACCTCAACCAACCCACCATCGGGCGCGCCCTGCTCGGCAAGGACGGCTACGCCAGCCTGATGGCCCGCCTCAAGGAAGGTGAGCACGCCATCTTCATCATCCGCAGCGCCGGGATGGACTCGTTCAAGGGCTCGGGCTTCGTGCGTGGCGGCATCTACGACCGTGTCCAGGTGCGCCAGGACAAGGACAGCTTCACCTTCCGCGACCTCGACTACGTGAACCTCTGGGGCCTCTCGGCCGTCGGTGCCCCGGCCTACGACGAGTCCGCCATCTTCATCATCCGCGGCAAGGGCTTCTCCGCCGCCTATCCGTGGAAGCTGGTGTTCCTCGGCAACCGGATCGACAAGGAGACGGCCGCCAAAACCTTCGCCAACTTCGACAAGGAATACTGGCTGGCCGACCACTACCTGGAGGGTGGCCGCCCCGAGGTGATCAAGCCCGACCCCACCTGGCTCAAGGTCTGGAAGGACAAGGCCCTGCAGATCGGCGCCTTCATCGTGCTGCTGCTGACCGTGGCCGCGGCCTACGCCAACCGTGACCGCCTGGTACGCCGCTCCAGCCACAAGAACAAGTGGCCGGTAAACGCCTTCAAATACACGGGCTGGGTGCTCAGCATCGGCTTCGTAGGCTTCCAGGCGATGGCCCAGCCCTCCATCACCCAGGTCCTGACCTGGTTCCACAGCCTGCTCTTCCAGTGGCAGTGGGAGCTGTTCCTGTCCGACCCACTGATCTTCATCTTCTGGATCTTCATCATCGTCACGGTCTTCGTCTGGGGCCGCGGCCTGTTCTGCGGCTGGCTGTGCCCTTTCGGGTCCCTCTCGGAGCTGCTCTACAAGCTGGGCCGGGCCTGCGGCCTCAAGCGCTTCCAGTTCCACCTGCCGCAGGCCCTGCACGACCGGCTGAAGGGGCTCAAGTATGCGATCTTCTTCGGCCTGCTCGCCGTTTCCTTCTTCAGCATGGGGCTGGCCGAGAAACTCGCCGAGATCGAGCCCTTCAAGACCACCTTCCTGGTCGGCCTGCTCAATCGCAGCTGGCCCTACACGCTCTTCGCCGGAGGGCTGCTGGGCCTGTCGATCTTCACCGAGCGCCCCTTCTGCAAATATCTGTGCCCACTGGGGGCTGCCTTGGCCATGCCCACCACCTTCCGCTGGTTTGGTCTCAAGCGGAAGGACGAATGTACCCAGTGCAAGGCCTGCGCCAAGGGCTGCGGCTCCCTGGCCATCGACACCAAAGGTAACATCGACCCGCGTGAATGCATGCTGTGCCTCGACTGCATGGTGTTCTACTACGATGACCACGCCTGCCCGCCCCTGGCCCGGGAGCGCAAGCGCCGTGAGAAGGCCGGTCAGCCCCTGACTCCGATCAACACCCGGGGCTACTTCATTCCCATCCACCCCGCTCCCGCCAGCCCGGCCCCGAAAGGAAAGCACCCATGACCCTCGCCGACCGCAACGAACTCCGCAAGCCCGCCTACGGCGACGCCCGCGGCGCAGCCTGGCTGGCTGCCGAGATCCGCGATCACCTTTGGCCCTGGGCCAACCCGTCCGGGACGGGGCGGACCTCCCTGCGCCTGGCCGGCTTCGCCCTGGCTCTCGCCGCCACCGTCGCCTGGATCCTCGCCGCCCTTGGCCACTTGTCGGCAGGCGCGATCATCGGCTGGTGGTTCGGCTGGAGCGTGCTGGAAGTCTTCGTCCGGCTGGACGGCAAACCCTATGTGAAGGAGGGGCCCTGGTGGGGCCGCCTGTACCGGCGAGCCGGCCTGATGGACATGCTCTGCTATGTCAGCTTCAAGAACCTGCTGATCGGCGCCTCGCTGTTCCTGGGCCTGAAGGCCATGGGCCTGCTGCAAGTCTGAGCCAGAGCTGCGCCAGGCATCTCAAGGCTCACTCCCGCTCCTCGTAGGCCGACGGCGTCACCCCGGCCCGCGCCAGGCATTCCCGCAGATGCTTGATCTCCTGCTTGCCGAACTCGTTGCTGTGATGGGGATGGTGCAGGAAGAACTCCTGCCGGTTGAGCAAGACCCGGAAGCGGGCGCCGTGCCCGGGCTCGACCTCGGCCCCCACGTGATGGAGCAGGGACTCCACCTCGCGCCACTGGATGTTGCTGCTGATCGGGTCCCGGAATATCGACTCGAGAAGATGACGGTGCTTGGAGCTCATGATCTGCCCTTTCCTGTTGGGGGCCCTCCACCTGCCGGCAGGGACACGCCGCTTACGCAGGCCGCGTGCAGCAGCCCCAGGCCTTCATTCTGCGCCTGTAGGGCCCCGCTGGCATCCTCGCAGCATCGACAACACGGCAAAATAAGGCCTGCCCCGGCTTCCCGGGGCAGGCCAATCGTCAGGACGGCAGTACCTGATCGAGGAGCAAACGGTTCTATGTTCAGGCGTGGGATCAGACGTGGTAAAAGTCGAGCACCGCGTCGATCGTGTCATTGAGCACAACAACATGCTTGCGCAGGATCACCCAGCTGTTGCCCGCCGGCTTCAGGGTGTAGGTCACATCACCAAAAAAGTGCGCAGCCACCCCGAAGCGGTAATAATGGGTGATCCACTTGGCCTTGACCTCGAGCTTGGAGTCGGAGACCTCCTGGATCATTACGTTGCTGACCAGATGCAGGGTGCGCGGCAGCGGCGTGGATGCCGCGGACTTGCCGGTACGGATACGGAAGACCCGGTCCTCCAGGCCTGCGCGGCTCGCGTAATAGATCATCGACATCCCACGCTTGGGATCCGTGGTGTACACATGCTCGGAGTCCCACTGGGGAATGTGGAATTCGGAGTTCTCGTCGAACAGTTCCAGGTAGTCGTCCCACGCGTGGCGGTCGCACAACTCCGCTTTGCGGTAAAGAAACTGCTCCACCCTATTCTGCAAGTCACCCATCATTTCGCTCCTTGTTCATTCGCGGACTTCTTGTCCAGGCCCCGCAGCAGGAACTCCTGCCAGGCGCCATGCTGGTTCACGTACAAGCCTTCGTGGGTCAGTTCGGTGCCCGTCAGAACCGGCTTGATACCCAGGGTCTCGGCATTCGGGGTCACGGCGCTCTCCCACTTGGTGTAACCACGGGAGATGTCGTTCCAGCGTTCGAGGCGGGCCTGGAAGCCCCGCTGGGCCTCGCGGAACTCCACCAGATCGTCCGGGGTGCCCATGCCGGACACGTTGAAGAAGTCCTCGAACTGGCGGATGCGGTTCTCGCGGTCCTTATCCGACTCACCCTTCACGCCGATGCACTGGCTGATGATCTCTGTCTTGTTCCAGGCCACCGGGCGGATGATCCGCAGCTGAGAGCTGATCTGGTCCATGAAGAACAGGCTGGGATAGACGTTGAGGTTACGCAGCCGGTTCATCATCCACTCGGCTTTCTTCTCACCGTACTCCTTGATCAGGCGCGGCATGATGGTGGCGTAGCCGGGACGCACGTCCGGGTTGGGCATCTCGCTGTACAGCACGCTATGGCCGTTGCGGAAGGAGAACCAACCATCGTCCGTCTCCGAGTCCCCAGCCCCCAGCTTGCGGTAGTCCAGAGTATTGGTGATCTCGGCGCCTTTCTTGGCGTTCAGCTCATGGCGATGCACCACGGTGGCCACATAGTTGTAGTGCACCGTGCTCACGTGATAGCCATCCAGGCCGTTCTCGTTCTGCAGCTTCCAGTTTCCGTCAAAGGTGTAATGGCCCTTGCCCGGCAGCACTTCCAGCTCACCGGTCGGCGACTGAGCCACCATCAGGTCGAGGAAGACCTTGGCGTCGCCAAGGTAATCCTCAAGGGAATCCGTGCCTTCCGTGTCGAGGTTGATGAAGACGAAGCCCTTATAGCTGGCGATACGCGCGCGCTTCAGGTTGCGGGACGCGAGGTCGAAGTCTTCCGGATATTCGGAAGGTGCCTTCACCTTGAGCAGCTTGCCGTCGGAGCGGAAAGTCCAGGCGTGGAATGAACACACGAAGGTGGACTGGCGCCCCTTAGCCACGCGGGTCAGGGTGGCCCCGCGATGCTGACAGGCATTGACGAGTGCGTTAAGCTGGCCATTCGCATCGCGGGTGATGATCATCGGCTGGCGGCCGGCCTTCATCGTGACGAAGTCGTTGGGCTGGGAGATCTCACTCTCATGGCAGGCGTAGATCCAGTTCTTCTCGAAGATCATCTCCATCTCGAGCTCGAACAGTTCCGGCTCGGTGAACATCTGCCGAGCCACTCGGTAAACGCCCTCCTCCGGTCTAAAATCAAGGCAACCCGAGACAAATTCACGCCACTCGGCGGTGGTTCTTGCGGTACTCATGTTGTCCCCATTGTTTTGGTGTTGATGGAGACATCATTAGAAGGCTGTTCTTTTTTCCGGAATATCCTGCTGTTGGGGAATGTCTGTCCGGTTTTTGTGGACAAGGGGAATCTGCACACAAACCGGAGCCCGGCGTGGAACCCCGAACAGAACGAGGTGGTCGCAGCCCCCCGTGCAGGGGAGGTAGTTCCCCTCAAGCGCGAGAGTTGACAGCACAGTACGTGCAACAGAAAATCGATATTAAATAAAAATCTCGATTTTTTAGACAGGCAGCTACAAGAAGATTGCACCAACAGGATCTCAGGGCCATGCTCCACCCGGTCATCGGCCCCGGAACAGCAGCCTGAAGCAGTGTCCCAACCCCTACCCAGGAGTTCGTGATGGAGACGATCGCGAAGACTGTTCCGCAGGAGCTGCATGCATCCTGCCATGACCACAAGAGCGCCCAGACCTGGATGTCCGAGATCTGCGGCCCGCACGGCCTGAAAGTCCATGCGAACCGCCCCCTGCAGTTCAGGCATTCAGGCAACGTCCTGCAATCACGCTCGACCACCATCGGCTACGTGGAATACGGGACCGATGTATCAATCCTGGTGAATGAACCCACCCCCCTGCACAGCTTCAGCATCAGCCTGCCGATCACTGGCGAGCAGGAACTCTCCATCGACGGAAAGCGGCTGATCTCCAATGCCGACGTGGGCACCATACTTGTGCCGAAGATGTCCCAGGAACTGCTGATCGCGGGAAACTGCCGCAAGATGCTGGTCTCTATGTCCCACACAGCCGTCTCCAAGGTGCTCGAGGAACTGATCCAGCGCCCCCTGTCACAGCCGCT
Organism: Zoogloea sp.; assembly: GCA_017309145.1. Taxonomy (GTDB): domain Bacteria; phylum Pseudomonadota; class Gammaproteobacteria; order Burkholderiales; family Rhodocyclaceae; genus Zoogloea. Next base: position 35,172 of record JAFLDU010000014.1, read on the forward strand.
GACCTTCTCGCCGACCATGGACGCGACCAGCGGGGAGACGGCGTCCTGGTGGCGGATCGTGCGTCATCTGCTGAGTGAGATGGCGTACAGCAACAGTCTTTACCGCAACATCCACCTCGCCGCGGAGCTTGAAAACACGCTCATCCGCGGCCTGCTGCTGGCCCAGCCCAACAACTACTCCGAGGAACTGAACAGTTCCCGGGAAGGCAAGACACCCCAGTATCTCCTCAAGGCACGCCAATTCATTCTCGACACGGCCAAGGAGGATGTCAATCTGGAACAGATCGAGCAGGTGGCGGGCGTCTCCCGCTTCAAGCTCTACGAGGGCTTCAAGCTCTATTTCGGGCTGACACCCCTCGCCTACCGCAAGAAGCATCGTCTCGAACAGGTCCGCCGGGAGATCCTGCGCAGCGGCTCCCAGAAGAACATCTCCTGCATCGCGATGGACTGGGGATTCATGCACCTGGGCCGTTTCTCGATCGAGTACAAGAAGCAGTTCAACGAACTTCCCTCGGAAACCCTGCGGCGCCACAGACAAGGCCTCTAACCCGCAGCCATACGAACGCACCCAAGCACAAAGCCTCTCCACCCTGCGGCGGAGAGGCTTTGTCTTCTTGCGATGCGGAGGGGCGATGTAGGGTGTAGGGGCGGCTGCAGCCGCCCGCGGACTCCGATCAGGCCCGCTTCATCATCACCACCTGGCTGGGATTCCTGAAGGCCTCCAGCCGTTCCGCCTGGATCTGCCGGGCCTTGGCCAGGTTCTTCTCCTTCACGTGACCATAACCCCGCACCTCATCCGGCCAGG
>JAFLDU010000123.1 GCA_017309145.1 Zoogloea sp.
CGAAAGCGCAGACTTCAAAGTGTCAGGTATTTATCAGCGATCCGACATTTCTCACCACTCTTCTGGAGATCCATCATGAAATTGCAATCCACGCTTTCAGCAATCCTGTTGGCCACCGCCGCGCTGGCAGGGGCTGGCCGACACCCCGGGCAGTGCCGCCCGGCGCCCCTGGCTGCCCCTGGTGGCCGGCTGGCTGGGCTTCTATGCCGGGCTGGCGCTCGATCTGGCCCCTCTGCGCCTCATCGGCCTGCTGCTGGTGGCGGCCGGCTGGGGGCTGATGCTGCGGGCCCTGCACCCGGTGGCCTTCGCCCTTGGCAAATCGCGCTTGCACCCGGCCAGCGCGTGGTGCGCCCTGGCCGCCGGCACCCTGGGCTTGCTGGCCTGGACGGGCTTTGCCGCATCAGGCAACCCGCTGCTGGCCCGGATCGGCATCGAAGCGGGCCTATGGTGGCTGCTGGCCCCCCTCTTCATGGTGGTCAGCCACCGCATGATTCCCTTCTTCTCGGGCTCCGTGCTGCCCGCCTACACGCCCTACAAGCCCACCTGGACACTCGCCGTGCTGCTCGGCGCCAGCGTGCTCCACGGCGGCCTCGCCATGGCCGCCCACGCCGCCTGGTCCTGGCCGGTGGATCTGGCCGCAGCCGCCACCGCCCTGTGGCTGAGCTGGAAATGGCAGTTCCGGCGCAGCTTTGCAGTACGCCTGCTGGCCATGCTGCACATGGGCTTCCTGTGGGTGGGCATCGCCTGGCTGCTGGCCGGCCTGCAGGGGTTGTTCCATGTGGCAGGGATCGACACCCTCGGCCTGGCGCCGCTGCATGCGCTGGCGGCCGGCTTCTTCGCCACCATGACCCTGGGCATGGTCTCCCGGGTCAGCATGGGGCATTCGGGGCGACCACTGGTCGCCGACAACCTGACCTGGCGCCTCGGATTGGGCCTGCATGGGGTGGCGAGCCTGCGAGTGCTGGCCGACGTGGTGCCATCCGCCCATGGGGTGCTTGCCGCGCTGGCCGGCATCGGCTGGCTGGCCGTCTTCCTGCCCTGGGCCTGGCGCCTGGTGCCGATCTACCTGCGCCCGAGGGCTGACGGCAAGCCGGGCTGAGGCAAGGGGCCGGGCTGCGGCGGGCATCCCGGCCATCGCTCCCCCTGCTCCGGGATGGTGTCGGGGCGCACCAGCGTCATCATTTCGTGCGACCATTCGCGGCCGGCAGGCCTTGATGCCGCCGCCTTCGCCACAACCGATGACGCCCCGACCATGGAATTCCTGACCGACCCGCAACTGCTGATCGCCTTCTTCACCCTCACCGCGCTGGAGCTGGTGCTGGGCATCGACAACGTGATCTTCATCTCGATCCTGGTGGACAAGCTGCCACCCGAGAAACGAGCCTTTGCCCGCCGCCTCGGCCTGTTCCTGGCCATGTTCATGCGCATCGGGCTGCTGATGGTGCTGTCCTGGCTGGCGGGCCTGACCGAGCCCCTCGTCACCGTGATGGGACACGGCTTCTCCGGCCGCGACCTGATCCTGCTGGCGGGCGGCCTCTTCCTGGTCTGGAAGAGCACCCAGGAAGTGCACCAGCTGATGGAAGGCGAGGAGGGTGAGGCCTCCAGCGCCGTGCAGGCCACCTTCGGCGCGGTGATCCTGCAGATCATCATGATCGACATTGTCTTCTCACTGGATTCGATCATCACCGCCATTGGCATGGTCAATAACCTGCAGGTCATGATCGCCGCGGTGGTCGCCTCGGTGGGCCTGATGATGGTCGCCTCCGGCCCCATCGGCGAGTTCGTGTCGCGCCACCCCACCGTGAAGATGCTGGCCCTGTCCTTCCTGCTGGTGATCGGCGTGGTGCTGATGGCCGATGCCTTCGGCCACCACGTGCCGAAGGGTTACATCTACTCGGCGATGGCCTTCTCGGTGCTGGTGGAGATGCTCAACCTGCGGATGCGCAAGAAGCACGCCGCCAAGTCCGCACCGGTCAAGCTGCATGAGCCCTACGTGCGCGAGGGCAATCCGCAGTGACGGCGCCCTTCGGGCCGCTGACACCGGATTTCGTGCTGGGTGCGGTGGAGTCCACCGGGCTGCGCTGCGACGGCCGCCTGCAAACGCTCAACAGCTACGAGAACCGGGTCTATCAGGTAGGCATCGAGGATGCCGCGCCCCTGGTGGTCAAGTTCTACCGCCCGGCGCGCTGGAGCGACGAGGCCATCCTCGAGGAGCACGCCTTCCTGGCCGAGCTGGCGGAGGATGAGATCCCGGCCGTCCCTGCGCTGGACATCGGCGGACACAGCCTGCACCACCACGCAGGCTTCCGCCTGGCCCTGTTCCCCCGCCGCGGCGGGCGCGCCCCGGAGCTGGACGACCCGGCGGTGCTGGGCTGGCTGGGGCGCTTCCTGGGCCGCATCCATGCAGTGGGCGCACGCCGTCCATTTGTCGCCCGGCCCGACCTCACCCTCCACAGCTTCGGCGAAGAACCACGCGAGGCCTTGCTGAACAGCCCCTTCCTGCCGCCGGAGCTGCGCCATACCTGGCAAACGGTGGCCGACCAGGCCCTCGACGGCGTGAGGCGCTGCTATGAACGGGCCGGTACGCTGCCGCAGATCCGCCTGCATGGCGATGTTCACGGCGGCAACGTGCTGTGGACCGATGCCGGCCCGCATTTTGTGGATTTCGACGATGCCCGCAACGGGCCGGCGATCCAGGACCTCTGGATGCTGCTGTCCGGCGATGCGCAAGCGATGGCCCGCCAGCTGGACCACGTGCTCGAAGGCTACGAGCAGTTCGCCAGCTTCGACCCGGCCAGCCTGCACCTGGTGGAGGCACTGCGTACCCTGCGCCTGATCCACTACGCCGCCTGGATCGCCAAGCGCTGGGACGACCCGGCCTTCCCAGCGGCCTTCAGCTGGTTCGACAGCCCCCGCTACTGGCAGGACATGATCCTGGCCCTGCGGGAGCAGATCGCACTGATGGACGAGTCGCCGCTGACGCGGCAGTTCTGAGGCACGGTGTAGGGGCGGCTTCAGCCGCCCGCAGGTGCCTGATCGGAGTCCGCGGGCGGCTTCCGCCGCCCCTACGCTGCCGGGAACTCCCCGGCGCGGAAGGCGTCCAGCATACGACGCAGGCGGCCTGCGTCCTCGTCCGTGAAGCCCTGCTTGAAATCGGTCAGCACCAGGCGTGGCCGGGTCGGCCAGTTGCCCGGCGCATCATCGATGGCCAGCCACTGGGCCTGCGGGGCACGGCGCTCCAGCCACTGACGGGCCTCGCGTTCGCGCAGGCCGTAGAGCTCGTTGGGGTTGCGCGGAAAGATGGTCGGCGAACAATCCACCACCCGCGGGCGGATGTCCTCGGCGAAACGGGCCGCCAGCTTGGTCAGGGAGAACAGGGTACGCCAGTCCGACGCGATCACCACCCGGGTTTCCGGATACTCACGCAGCACCGACTCCAGCAGCGGCAGGCAGCGGAAATCCTCCGCCTCGCCCCACGGATGGGTCACCCCGTCGAAGTCCAGAAAGACATAAACAGGGCTTATCGATGCGGCGTCGGCTGGCAAATTTTCGGGCGTTATTTGATGCATCGCAACACGGGCCCTGTGGAATATTGGAAACTCGTCGTTAACCAAATCATGACGACGCAACAGTCACCTTGCACTATTCTAAGGTGAGCCGATGTTGCAGCGCAGTATTATTTCTCGATCCAACGGAGTGAATATATGAAACCTATCATCAACCTCGAAGGCAAGGTGGGCCTGATCACCGGCATCGCCAACGAAAAGTCCATTTCCACCGGTGTCGCCGAAGCCTGTATCGAGGCGGGCGCCAAGGTGATCATCACCTATCAGAACGAGAAGACCCTGGCCTTCCTGGAGCCCATCGTCACCCGCCTGGGCGTGGAGGACGTACTGCTGCTGGACGTGACCAAGCCCGAGACCATGGATGAAGTCTTCGCCAAGATCGACGCCAAGTACGGCAAGCTCGACTTCGCCATCCACTCGATGGCCTTCGCCAAGCGCGACGACCTGCACGGCCGCGTGGTGGATACCTCGCCGGACGGCTTTGCCCTGGCCATGGACGTGTCCACCCACTCCTTCGTACGCCTGGCACGCAAGGCCGAGCCGCTGTTCGAGAAGGCAGGTGGCGGCTCGCTGATCACCATGACCTACCTGGGCAGTGAAAAGGTCATCGCCAACTACGGCGTGATGGGCCTGTGCAAGGCCGCCCTGGAGGCCGCCACCCGCTACATGGCCTTCGAGCTGGGCGCCAAGAACATCCGCGTCAATGCCATCTCCCCGGGCCCGCTGATGACCCGCGCCGCCTCCGGCATCGCCGGCTTCGACGGCCTGATGGCCGCCGCGGTGGACCGTTCCCCGCTGCACCGCCTGGTGACCCCGGAAGACATCGGTGCCCTGACCGCCTTCCTGGTTTCCGACGCTGGCCGCAACATGTCCGGCGGCGTACACTTTGTGGATGCAGGCTACAACATCATCGGATGACGGACGTCGATCCACGATGATCGACCCACAGGGCACCGGGCTGGAGCCGGGGGCGGACAACCCCCGTATCGCCGATCCGGTGCCTGCCCATCCCCTGCTGGACGGTCTGCCGGAACTCGGGCGCGGAGAATCCTCCATCGTCCTCGACCCCGGCGACGACCAACGGGTCTTCAAGGTTGTCAGCTCCCCCGCCGACTACTTCTACCTGGCCGCCGACGACCGGCCCCAGGGCATCCACTTTCCCCGCCTGATCGCCGACCACGGCATCATCGGCAAGGCCAGCTCCGGCTACTCCTTCCGGCTACTCGAGATCGAACGTCTGCTGCCCGTCTCCGGCGAGGCCGAAGACCAGGCCCGGCGCCTCTCCGCCGCCTACTGGGAAGGTTGCGAGAAGTGGGCCAACATGGGTGTCAACCGGGGTCGCCTGGCCCTCTACCACATCACCCAAGCCCCTCCTCCGGAACTCCCCGCGAGCCTGATCCAGGCTGTCGCTGCCCTCTCCGACTTCATTGAAGAGTATCCGGTACAGCCGGACATCCTGAACCCCTACAACCTGATGATGCGCCCCGACGGCACCCTGGTGCTGTCCGATCCGGTGTTTCTGCCCTGAGGCTTGTGCGGGGATTTAGGGGCGGCTGAAGCCGCCCCTGCACGGACCTGCACAATCCGAGTCGGTTGCCTCCTCAGATCACCGCGTCCTTCACCTCACCGCCCAGCACTTCCAGCAGGGCCGGGATCAGGCGGGCCAGTTCGCCGCTCATCAGGGCGAAGTCGGCCTGCATCTGCATCTCCGCCGCATCGGCCTGGCGCTCAGCCTCTTCCTTGACCACATCGAGGAAGGCCACCCGCTTGATCTCCATCTTCTCGGTGAGGATGAAGGACACCCGGTCATCGAAGGTCAGGGCCAGGCGGGTCGGCAGCTTGCCGGCGGCCAGGTGATCCTGCACGTCCTTGCCGTCGAGGGCATGGCGCACGTAGCGCACCGCGGCCTTCTCGTCGGTCACCGCGCGCAGCTCGCAGTCCAGGTCGATGGTGAAGTTGCCGGTGGCCTCATTGGCGGCCAGCCAACCGGTCATCACCGATACCGGCGAGAGTTCGGTCTTGACCATTTTCACCGGCAGCTCATCCAGGGTGTCGCGGAGGGCGTCCAGGACCTCCTCCGCACGCGCCGGGCTGGAGGCATCGATCACCAACCAGCCGCCGATCGGGTCGATCCAGGTATACACCTTGCGGCGGCGGGTGAAGGCGCGGGGCAGCAGTTCCTGCAGCACCGCTTCCTTGATCTCCTTCATCTGCTTGCGACCTGGCTTGAAGCCTTGCTGGGCCTCGATCTGCTCGGCCTTGTCGGCGGCCACCTCATTCACCACCGAGGAGGGCAGCAGTTTCTGCTCGACCGTCAGGGCCACCAGGAACTGGCCCTGCACCGTCAGCACGAAGCGGTCGTCCTTGGTCGGCGAGCTCCAGCCCCGGCTCGCCATGTCCTGGCTGCCACAGGGCACGAAAGGCCGCGCAGCGAGCTTTTCATTGAGGGCCTCTAAGCTCAGGCCCCAGTTCACGGGAAGGCGGTAGATCTGGAGATTGCGGAACCACATGGCGGCAAGTAATCCGTACTGATGGAAAAGAGGCGGCATTGTAGCGGCTCGTCGCGACACTGCCAGACCGTTCGGCGGATCGGCATGACGTTGACACTCTGAAACGCAGAGCTATAAACTCTGAATCACAGAGTAAATGCCGAAGGAATCAAGCAACCATGGCCGACCCGATCACCCGCCAGCTCGACAGTATCCAGTCCATGCTCGTCCGGGGCCACCGCAACCTCCGCATGGAAGGTCACAGCCTGGTGCTGTGGGGCCTGGGCGGGGCCAGCCTGTTCCTGTCCAGCGACGCCGTGTTCACCGCCGAGCAGATCCCCGACACCACCCAGCGGGCTCTGGTCTGGCTGGTCTACATCGGCTTGGTCCTGGGAGGTGCCGGCTGGGCCGACTGGCATCTGACCCGGCGGGTCAAGGCGGCCCGGGACGAGACCTGGTCCTTCATCCACCGTCAGGTGGTCAAGCTGCAATGGCTGCTGATGGGCATCGGCACCTTGTTCACCTTCGCCACCTTCTTCTTCGGTGGGGCCTACATGCTGTGCACCGTGTGGCTGGTGCTGATCGGCCTGTCCCTGTATGTGCACGGCCTGTTCTCCGAGGAGGTGCTGGAGTGGGCGGGCGGCATCATCATTGCCATCGGGGTGGCCGGCCTGGCGGCACGCCTGCCCTTCGAGACCATGAAATGGATCGCAGCATCGGTGTTCGGGCTGGGCCTGCCGCTGCTCGCCCGGCTCCTCGATCATGGCCGCACGCGCCCCTTCCTGCTGCGCCTGGCCCAGGCCGCCGGCTGGTCGGTGGCAGTGCTGGCCGCCCCGCTGCTCGGGCACCGTTACGCCTCCGGCCTGATGCCGCCGGAAGCACCGATCAGCACCCTTGCCGCCTTTCAATCCGGCGTGGACACCCGTGGCCTGCACATCGTCAGCCTGCCAGCCGGCACCCGGGTGCCCGTGCGGGTGGAAGTCTCCGGCGACCTGTTCCGCCCCGCCCCCGACGCCATCCTGCCCCTCACCCTCGACCAGCCTCTGGAAATCCTGCTCCGCGACGGCGCCCCCACCGGTGACGTGCGCGCTCCGGGAGGCGCCTGGGTGCTGGCTCGGGAAACCCACTGGATCTCCATCCCGTGGATGAAGGCCAGCCTCGATCCAAACCACGGCCCGCAGGTGGAATCCGCCCTGGTCGTGGACTTCAAGGGCGGAGCCGCCCGCCAGTGAATCCCTTTCCGCTCACCACTAGGAGTCTCACCATGGTCCCGCATCTTGCCACGGCCACCCTGGCCACCCTCACCCTTGCCGGCTGCGCCAGCTTCGGCGCCCCCAGCGCAGACGAACTGGACCGACTGCCGGTCGTGCGTTTCGGCGACCCTGCCCCGGCCGGTCAGCCCTTCATCCTGCTCTACCCGGCCGGCGCCCCCCTGCCTGTGGAGGCCCGCATCCACGGCAGCCTCCTCGAAGGAGAGGCCCGCAGCACCCTCACCGTGCGCACCCGCCAGGATCTCTACACCTACAAGCACTGGGCCAGCCTCGACGGCAAAAACTGGAAAGCCGGCCACGACGTAGTGGGTGGCAACTTCGAAATCCGCGTACCCGGGGAACAGGACGGACGCAATCCGGGCTCGATGCGGGCAGAATTCAACCTGAAATAAGAACCGATGCCCGCCGCCACGCGGGCCACCTGCCCATGGAAGTGCTCGACCCCCTCCTTCACCAGCCCTTGCGCACCCAGCTCGCCGCCTTTCTGGCGGGGGCCGGGGAGGCCAGCTTCAGCGAGCTCAAGCAGAATCTCGGCGTCTCCGACGGCAACCTGGAGTCCCACCTCAAGAAGCTGATCGCTGCAGATTATGTGTCCCTGCGCCGCAGTGAAGGCCCCGGCCGGGCCCAGACCCGCTACACCCTGACCCCCACCGGGCTCGAGGCCCTGCAGCGCTACATCCAGGCCCTGCAGAAGCTGCTGCCCCTGGGCGACGGTCGCAGCAGCGGCGCCTTCGGCGATGCGCTGGCCGGCTGAGACGAGCACGCGATGAAACTGGCCACTCTGGCACGCCAAGCGTTGCGCATCGTCCTGCTGCCGGCGGTGATGCTGGCCGGCTTCATTCTCTACGGGCAATCGATCGGGCTGGCGGACATCCTGATGCCCGTAGCAAGCGATCATCGGCTGGCGCTGCCCATCCTGATCAGCCAGGGCTTCCTGGCAGCCACCCTGAACGCGGCCGTGGCCTGCTTTCCGCTGGCCTGGCTATATGGGCGGGCGGCGCCCGGCGTGGCCGTGCTGATCACCCTGCCGGTGCTTTACATCGTCAGCCCCGCTCGGCTGGCGCAGGCCCTGCGACCTGAAGCCCTGCTCATCCACGCCTTCGAACTGGCCAGTTTCGTGATCCTGCTGGTGGGGGCCACTTGGCTGGCCCACCGCTACCTGACTGCGCGGCGGCAGGGCTCACACGGCTGAAGGCAGCGGCGCCTCGTCGCGCCAGCCGTTCTCGAAGACCACGGTCTCCAGCGGCATGCGCTCGGCCCACTGGTGGATCTCCAGCATCGGCCGCGGGTAGAAGGCCTCCACGTGGCCGATGCACAGGATTGCCACCGGGCGGGCCCCCGCCGGCATGTGCAGCATTTCGGCCAGGGCCACCGGGTCGAAGATCGACACCCAGCCCAGTCCGACACCCTCGGCACGGGCGGCCAACCACATGTTCTGGATGGCGCAGGCCACCGAGGCCAGGTCCATCTCGGGCAGGGTGCGGCGGCCGAAGACATGCTTCTCGCGCCCGTCGGAGAGGGCCACCACCACCACCTCGCCAGCTTCCAGCAGGCCCTCCACCTTGAGCTGCATGAACTCCTCCTCACGCTCCCCGAGAGCCCGCGCAGTGGCCCGTCGTTCCGCATCCACCAGGGTATGCATGCGCTCGCGCAGGCCCCGGTCGGTGATACGGATGAAGCGCCAGGGCTGCATGTAGCCGACGCTGGGGGCATGGTGGGCGGCCCACAGCAAACGCCCCAGCAGGGCCGGATCCACCGGATCGGGGAGGAAGTGACGCATGTCGCGACGCTCCGCGATGACGCGGTAGACCGCCGCCACGTCGGCGTCCGGGAAACGATTGCGCGAGGTGTCGATGGGGTCGGCCATGGCGGTAGAAAGCTCCAGCTGCGGAAACCGCGAGTTTACTCGTCCAGCAGGCGCACGCGGACCTTGCGGCCCTTGATCTTGCCCTCGCCCAACCGCTTCAGGGCGCTTACCGCCACCTCGCGGGCCACCGCCACGTAGGTGGATTGGTCATTGACGTTGATCTTGCCGATCTGCGCCGCCGCCAGCCCGGCCTCGCCGGTGAGGGCACCGAGCACGTCGCCGGGGCGGATCTTGTCCTTGCGGCCACCGAGGATCTGCAGGGTCACCATCGGTGCCTGCAGGGGTGGAGCCGCCTCAGCCTCCAGGTCGGCGAGAGACTCCCACACCGGCACAAAGCCCTGAACTGCGGCGATCGCCGCCACCCGCGGCTTCTCGTTGGGCGTCGCCAGGCTCAGGGCCCAGCCGTCCTCGCCGGCACGACCGGTGCGGCCGACCCGATGCACATGCACCTCCGGGTCGTGGCTCAGGTCCACGTTGACCACCGCCGCCAGACCGGCGATGTCCAGGCCGCGGGCCGCCACATCGGTGGCCACCAGCACGCTGCAGCTGCGGTTGGCGAAGCGCACCATCACCTGGTCGCGCTCCCGCTGGTCCAGCTCGCCGTGCAGGGCCAGGGCCTGCACACCGTCGGCGGCCAGTGCCTCGACCAAGTCGCGGCATTGCTGGCGGGTATTGCAGAAAGCCAGCGTGCTGTCGGGCCGGTAATGGCGCAGCAGCAGGCCCACCGCGTGCAGGCGCTGCTCTGGCGCCACTTCATAGAAACGCTGGCGGATGGTGTCCTCGGTGTGCTGCTCGGGCAACGCGATGACCTGCGGCTGGCGCATGAACTGGCGTGCCAGGCGTATCACCCCGGGCGGATAGGTGGCGGAGAAGAGCAGGGTCTGGCGACCCCGCGGGCAGGCGGCCACCACCTGGGCGATGTCATCGAAGAAGCCCATGTCGAGCATGCGGTCGGCCTCGTCCAGGACCAGGGTGGCCAGGTTGTCGAGCTGCAGGGTGCCACGCGCCAGGTGGTCGAGCAGGCGCCCGGGGGTGCCCACCACCACGTGGGCGCCGTGGGCCAGGCTGTCGGCCTGCGGACGGATGGGCGACCCACCGCACAGGCTGAGGATCTTGATGTTGTCCTCGGCGCGGGCCAGACGGCGCAGCTCCTGGCTGACCTGCTCGGCCAGCTCGCGGGTCGGGCACAGCACCAGCGCCTGCACGGCAAAGCGGCGACTATCCAGGCGCTGCAGCAGGGGCAGGCCGAAGGCGGCGGTCTTGCCACTGCCCGTGCGGGCCTGGGCGATCAGGTCGTAGCCGCCCAGGGCCACCGGCAGTGCCGCGGCCTGGATCGGGGTCATAGTGTGGTAGCCGAGGCGCGCCAGGTTGGCCAGCACGGCTGCGGGCAGATCGAGCCGGTCGAAGGGCTCGGGCGCCACGGCCTGCGGGGGCACGAAGGTGGCGTCGGGCAGGGCGTCGGGAGAGAGGGTCTCGGCAAGGCCGGAAGCGTCGTCCGGCAGCGGGGTGGTTTGCGAAGTCATGCCGGATTATGGGGGATGGGGCCGGCAGACCCAAGCCTCGCCCCCGGGGAGCCCGCCGTCTGGTCAGTCGATCAGCGGAACGTCGGGCAGGTTGGCGTACAGCTCGGCCACATCGGGATGGCGCTCCAGGGCCGCCGTGACCACCGGCAAGGGCTCCGCCCAGATCTCGGGCAGATCCCGGGCGTGATGCTCCTGCACCGGAAAAGCCAGCACCTCCCGGGGCGGGCAGAAGTCGGCGGCCACACCGGGCTTGTTGCCCCGGGCGTCGATGCGGTACCAGCCATGGCCGGGCAGATGCACGGCATTGAGCCCATGCAGGCAGTAGGGCGCGCCCTCGTCACCCACCGGCAGGCGCTGGTAGCACAGGCCGGCGGGAATCCGGTTGGCGCGCAGCAGGGCGGCCAGCAGATGGCTCTTGGCGTAGCAGTAGCCCGTTCCATGGCGCAGGACATCGGAAGCGCGGCAGGTGACCGGGTTCTGCCGGTAGTCCCAGCTGTGGCGGATCTGGTCGCGCACGAACTCGAAGCAGCGGCGGGCGATGTCCTGCACATCGTGGGCGCCTGCGGCCAGCCGGGCAGCCTGGCTGGCCACCGCGGGGTGGTCGAAGTCGATGTAGCGGCTGGGGCTCAGATAGGGGGCAAGGGCCGCCGGGGCGGTCTGGGTCATGGTCTGTACGGTCGGTTGGGGAAGGGGCATCAGCGCTGCAGTTCCTGCTGCCAGCGCATGCGCTCGCGGGCGACCCGCTCCTGTACGCGGCGCTCCTCTTCCATGTCGGCGCGGCGGGCAGCCTCCTCCTTCTGGCGCTTCTCCCATTCGGCCTTCTGGCGGGCGGACTGTTCGGCCCGCTCAAGTTCGGAGGAGACGCGGTCGGCATACTGCTCCCGCTCGCGCAGCGCCCATTCGCGCTGGCGCTCTTCCTCCTTGCGGGCATTCTCACGTCGCTGCTCTTCGGCACGGCGGCGGGATTCGGCCCGCTCCTCGGCTTCGCGCGCCTCCTGCTCGGCGATTTCCTTGTCGTCCATGGTGCCGTAGATCTGGCGCTTCTCGGCAGCCATCACCCGCTCCTGGGCTTCGGCGGCAGCCTCGCCGCTGGCCACCCGGCCGGCCTGCTTGAAGGCGAAGACCGAGAAGAAGATCTGGATGCTCATGCCGATGATCATCAGGCCACCGATGATGGACAACATGATGCGGCCCGGCGTCCATTTGACGTCGGCAATCTCGACCTTCAGCGGGGGCGCACTGCCGGCGGCCGGCGGCAGGTCGGCCACCGGCGCGACCGGAGCAGCCAGACTGGCATCGTAGGCATCGCGGCGGCCCCGGTCGGAGAGGATCCAATAGGCCTCCTTGATGACCTTGATCTGATTCTCCGCATCCATCGGCTGCAGGCCGTGGGTGCCGGACCGATAGTGGTTGAAGAGACGGAGGTGGGCCGCATGGATGTCGGCCTCGCTGGCCTGGGGGGTCAGTCCGAGCAGGTCGTAGAGGGTGGTCCTGGCCTTCATGATGGAGGAATCGCCGTCGTGCAAATATGTGACAAATTATATCGTCACCATCCCTGGCCGCCTGAAGGGCGATCCGGTCCGGCAGTGCGAGGTATCACGCCGGCGCAGCGATCCGCCCGTCCACCAGGCGCACGATGCGGTCGCAACGCTCCGCCAGGCGCGGATCGTGGGTGACGATCAGGCAGGCGCAGCGGGTCTGGCGGTTGAATTCGCGGAGCAGGGCGAAGATGTCGTCGGCGGTATGGGTGTCCAGGTTGCCGGTAGGCTCGTCGGCGAGGATCAGGCGCGGCTTGAGCCCCAGCGCCCGGGCGATGGCGACCCGCTGCTGCTGGCCGCCGGAGAGCTGGGACGGTTTCTTGTGGGCATGCGCCTTGAGCCCCACCGCGTCGAGCAAGGCCAGGGCTGTGGCCTCGGCCTCGTCGTCGGCGGCGCCACGGGCGATGATGGTCGGCATCATCACGTTCTCGAGGGCGGTGAAGGCCGGCAGCAGGTGGTGGAACTGGAACACGAAGCCGATGCTGCGCCCGCGCAGCTGGGTGATCTCGGCCTCGCTCAGGTGGGCCGTGTCGCGACCGCCGATCGACAGGCGACCGCCGGTGGGCCGCTCGAGCAGGCCGATGATGTTGAGCAAGGTGCTCTTGCCGGAGCCGGACGGGCCGATCAAGGCGGCGAACTCCCCCTCCTGCAGGCTCAGGTCGATGCCGTGCAATACCTCGGTCTCGACCGGGGTGCCGATGTTGTAGGCCTTGGTGAGGCCGGCCAGCTCGATGACGGGGGCACTCATGAGCGGATCGCCTGAACCGGGTCCATGCGCGCCGCCCGTCGGGCCGGGATGAGGGCGGAGGCCAGGCCCACCAGGGTCGCCACCAGGGCGGCCATCAGGATGAAGCGGGGCTCCAGCTCGGCGGCGAACAGGGGCGAACCATCGGCATTGCGGTAGATGGACGAGAACACGTTGAGCAGGGTGAAGGCCAGCAGGCTGCCGAACAAGGACCCCACCGCGCCCACCACCGCGCCCTGGATCAGGAAGACCTGCAGGATCATCCCCCGGCTGGCCCCCATGGCCCGCAGGATGCCGATCTCCTTCTGCTTCTGCACCACGCTCACCACCAGCACGCTGGCAATGCCCAGGGCCACGATGATGACCACGAAGCTGCGGATCAGGTTGTTGGAGACGGTCTGGTTGCGCAGGGCGGCGAGCAGCTGGGCATTGGTCTGCATCCAGCTGTCCACGGTCAGGCCGGTGGCGCCACGCAGGCGGTCGGCCACGGTCTGGGCGTCGAAGATGTCGGCCACCGTGAGGTCGAGGTTGGACACGCCGCCGGGCAGGTCCAGCAGGCTCTGGGCCAGGGGCAGGGTCACGAAGACCCAGCGGCGGTTGAGGTCCTTGTTGCCGATGTCGAAGATGCCGCCCACCTGCAACTGCTCGTCGCGCCCGTTGGGCAGGGCCACCCGCAGCTTGTCCTCCAGGCGGATGCCCAGGTCCTTGGCCAGCTCGGAGCCGATCACCGCGCGGGTGCCATCCACCGCAAAGCGGCCGGCCACCATGTATTCCTCCATGCGCACGATGCGCCGGTAGCGTTCGGCGTCCACCCCCATCAAGGCCACCGACTTGTTGGCCTGGCCGCGCACCGCGAAGGCCGGCCCGGTGACCACCGGCGACACCGCAGTGACGCCCTCCATGTCGGCCGCCAGACGGGCGATGTTCTCCCACTGGTCCACCGAGCGCAGGCGCTGGGCGCGGGGCTCCAAGAGGGTCGCGAAGCCCTCGTCGTCGATGGCGCGGCGATTGGCCTCCTCGGTGGGGCGGATCACCACGTGGGCCTGGCTGCCCAGCACGCGGTCCACGATCTGGGCCTGGAGCTGGGTGATGAGCTGGGTCAGGAAGACGATCACCGCCACCCCGCCGGTGGTGCCGGCGAGGATCAGCAGGGTCTGCATGCGCCCCTCGCGCAGGAAGCGCAGGGCCACGAGGGGCGCGAAGGGAAGACGCAGTCTCACGGGGATCAGCGGCTCATGCCCTGGGGCACCTGGAGTCCGCCGGCCTTGTGCTTCTTCGGCTCGCGCAGGCGTACCGCATCGCCCTCCAGGGCACCGGAGGCCGGCAGAATGACCAGCTCGCCTTCCGACAGGCCCCGGGTGATCTCCACCCGGCCGATGCCCGACAGGCCGACCGCCACCTCGGCCTTCACCGCAACACCATCACGGGCCACCAGCACCCACGGCTTGCCACCGTCCAGGTCGCGCACCGCCTCGCTGGGCAGTACCAGGGTGGCATCCCGATGGCCGGTCACGGTCTCCACCGAGACAGTCATGTCCGGACGCAGGAAAGGGGGCGGCGAAGCGACCCGGAAACGGGTCTCCACCGTGCCCCGCTGGGGGTCCACGGCCGGCGCCAGGTAATAGAGCTCGGCCTCGAAAGGCTGGCCCGGAAAGGCATCGGCCACGCCCCGGGCCTTCTGGCCCTTGTCGAGAAGGCGCAGATTCTTCTCGTCCACCGTGGCATAGACCCGGGTTTCGCCGGCCTCGGCCAGCTCCAGCAACACCTTGCCGGCCGCCGCCACGTCACCGGGCTCGGCCTTGCGGGTCAGCACCAGCCCGGCCGAAGGCGCCGTGAGGGTCAGCAGGGCCGCCCGGGCCCGGGCATTGGCGAGCTGGGCGCGGGC
>JAFLDU010000124.1 GCA_017309145.1 Zoogloea sp.
TGAACTGGCCGTGGCCACACGCCCCAGCGGCGAACCCGCCACGCTCCCGGTCAATCTGGAGATCCCCCTCGTGGTCCGCCTGGGCCAGCTGCGCCTCGACCGCCTGACCGCGGCCTCGCTGGAGGGCGAGCGTGTCGCGGCGCCCCATCTGGAGCTGACCGGTCTGGCGGGGCAGCTCGAGTCCGATGGGCGCATCCACCGTTTCTCCGGCGTCACCGCCGCCACCCCGGTCGGTCAGGTCACGGCCGAGGGGCGCTTCGATGGCCGGGCACCCTTTCCCCTGAGCCTGCAGGCGGCCTTGAGCACCACCCAGGGGGGCGAGGCCTACAAGGTCGAGCTGCAGGCCGGTGGTCGTTTGGAAGCCCTTGAGGTGGCGGCGACGGCCGAAGGCGCCGGCATGCGGGGCAAGGCCGACCTGCAGGCCACGCCTTTCGCCCCGCTGCCCCTGCGCGCGTTACGGCTCCGGGTGTCGGATCTGGATCCGCAGCGTTTCCACGCAAGCGCGCCGGCGGCCCGCCTGGACATCGAAGCGAGCCTGGAGCCGTCGGCCCGGACGCCTCCTGTGTCCGGCCAGAGTGTGGCGGTGGAGGACTGGGTGGTGACGGGGCCGCTGCGGGTGACCAATCACAAGCCTGGTCGCTACAACACGGGCGAACTGCCTGTCGTGTCGCTGGCCACCCGGCTGCGCTGGGCGGGCGGCGAGCTTGCCTTCTCCGACCTCGATCTGCGCCTGCCCGGAGACGGTCGCGTCGTCGGCGAGGCCAGCTGGCAGGCGCCGGCGACGGACCGCCCCGGTACCGGCCAGCTCCGCAGCGCGCTGCGGGTGAGCGGGGTGGATGCCCGCCGCCTGGACGGGCGTGCGGTGGCCACCGCGATTGCCGGCACGTTGGCCCTGCGGGGGGACGGGGAGGCCCAGGTCCTCGATGCCGACCTGCGTGACAAGAAGCTTGCCCTGCGCCTGAAGGCCCGCCATGGCGCGGGATTGCTGCAGGTGGACGAAGCCGTGGTGAAGGCCGAGGCGGCCCGTCTTGAACTATCCGGAAAGCTGGCGCTGGAGGGGGCAGGGGCCTTCGAGGCCCGGGGGCGGCTGAGCCGTTTCGACCCCCACGCCTTTGCCGTGGCGGCACCACCGGCCGATCTCAATGCGGACTTCTCGCTGCGTGGGCAGCGTAGCCCGGCGCTGGCCGGCAAGCTGGATTTCGAGCTGGCCCAGAGCCGCTTCGAAGGCAAGGCCTTGTCCGGCAAGGGGGCCCTGGTGCTGGAGGGGAACCGTCTGGCCGCCGCCGATGTGGCGGTGGACCTGGCCGGCAACCGCCTGGCCGCGAAGGGCGCCTACGGGCGCGTCGGCGATGCGCTGGAGATCCACGTGGATGCACCGGCCCTGGCGGCCCTGGGGCATGGCCTCGGTGGGCGTTTGCGCGCCGATGGGGTCCTGCGCGGCACGCCGGCCCAGCCCGCCGGGGAATTTGATGTGCAGGGGCAGCGCCTGGCGGCCGGCGGGATGTTCATCGACAGTGTGCTCGGCCGCGGCCGGGTGGCCGAGGGCAAGGCCGGTACCCTGGCCTTGAATCTGGATGTGTCCGGGGTGCGCAAGGGCGACGAGGACGCGCTGCTGCAGAAAGCCAGCCTGGTGTTCGACGGGACACGGGCGCGCAACACGCTGCGGCTTGATGTGGACGGCCTGCGCGGGCACGCGCTGAGCACCCGCCTGAGTGGCGGCCTGACCGATGGGCCAGGCTGGGCGGGGCAACTGGAGAGCCTGGAGGTCAAGGGAGCGTTCCCGGTCAAGCTGCTGGCGCCGGCGCCCTTGCAGCTGTCGCAAGACCGGGTCAGCCTCGGCCGGGCCGAGCTCCGTGGCGGAGCCGGCGGGCGCTACCTGTTTGAGGAAACCCGCTGGGAGACCCGCAATCTGGTGGCCAGGGGGCGGGTGACCGGCATCCAGGTCGGCTTGATCCTCGATCCGGCGACCCGCAACGTGCAGTCGAAGGGGGATTCCCTCACCGTGGGTGGAGAGTGGGATGTGGTGATCGGTGAGAAGGCCGATGGCTTCGTCCGCTTCTTCCGGGAAAAGGGGGATCTGGTGCTGCAGGGCGACGTCCCCGTGCAGCTCGGCCTGGACGACCTGCAGCTTACCGTGTCGGCGGCTGCGAGCCGGCTCGCCTTTGGCTTCAGCGCCCATGGCAGTCAGCTGGGGCGCCTGGCGGGGGCGGGCTCGGCCCTGCTCGAACGGACGGCCGACGGCAGCATCCGGCTGGTGCCGGGCGCGCCCTTGCTGGGCTCCGCCAGTCTGGACATGCCCTCGATCGCCTGGGCCGGCCCGCTGGCCGACCAGAACCTGAAGACCGGCGGCAGCCTGAAGGGTGAGTTCACCCTGGCGGGCACGCCGGCCCGACCGGAGACGGCCGGGCGCATCCGGGGTGAGAAGCTCGACTTCCTGATGGCTGATCAAGGGCTGCACCTGTCCGGTGGCACCCTGGTGGCGGAGTTCAACCGCGAGGTGCTGCGCCTCGACGAATTCAGCTTCGTCTCGCCCAACCGCGTCAAACCCCGCGAGAGCCGGATCGATGTGGCGCGCCTGACGCGCCAGCCCGGCACCCTCAATGCCTCGGGCTCGATGCAGCTGGCCAGCGGTGATGGGCGTTTCACCTTCAAGGCCGAGCGTCTGCCCTTGCTGCAGCGGGCCGACCAGTGGCTGATCCTGAGCGGTGAGGGTGAGGTTCTGAGCGGCTGGCAGTCGGCCCACATCAAGGGTCGTCTGGTGGCCGACGCGGGTTTTGTCGAGCTGTCCCGCACGCCGGCCCCCAGCCTCGGCGAGGACGTGGAGGTGCTCGATCCGCGGCGCAACGCGAAGGAGCCTGTGAGCCCTTTCCAGACCGGAGTGGATCTGAGCATCAACCTGGGCAATGCGCTTTATGTGAAGGCCCTCGGTCTGGATACCCGCCTGGGCGGGGAGGTACGTCTGCGCTCGGGCGACGGCAAGCCCCTCAGCGCATCCGGAACCATCAACACGGTGGGGGGCGTCTTCGAGGGGTATGGCCAGAAGCTTTCCATCGAGCGCGGCATCGTCACCTTCAACGGCCCGCTGGCCAACCCGGGGCTCAACGTGGTGGCCCTGCGCAAAGGGCTGGCAGTCGAGGCCGGGGTGGGCATCACCGGCACCGCGCGCCGGCCGCTGGTCAGGCTGGTTTCCGAACCCAACGTGCCCGACCCGGAGAAGCTCGGCTGGATCGTGCTGGGGCGGCCGCCGGATCAGGGGTCGGGCGGCGAAATGGCCCTGTTGCTGCCGGCAGCCCAGGCCCTGCTGGGGGGCGGTGGCAACATGTCGGCCGGGCTGGCCAACGCCCTGGGGATCGACGAGCTGTCCTTCGGTTCCAGCATCGACTCCCGCAGCCGGGTGCAGACCAGCAGTGTGGCCAGCAGCAGCGTGACCGGGGCGTCGTCGACCTATCGAGGCGAGACGGTGCCGGGGCAGGTGATCACCCTCGGCAAGCGCTTGTCGTCACAGGCCATGCTGTCCTTCGAGCAGAGCGTGACCGGCACCTCCAGCGTGGTCAAGCTGACCTATCAGCTGACCCGCCGGATCTCGGTGATCGGCCGCGCGGGCAGTGAGAACGCCCTCGATGGGCTGTTCTCGATCTCCTTCCGCTGAGCGGTGGCGGCGGCTTCTTGATCCCGCTCATGGATTCGTCCGGCATTCCGGTGCCAGATGGGATCTTTGTCCGGAGGGTCGCCGTGGTCGCACCCCTTGTTCCCCGTCGTGTTCCACCGGCCTGCCTGCAGGCTGTCATGACCGTTGCCTGGCGGGCGTTGTGGCAGGCGCCGGCGTCACGCCCGGCGCTGGCGGTGGCCGCTGTGCCGGCCGTGGTGGGCACGCTCATCCTGGCCGCGCTGCTGCAGGCCGGGTTGACGCCCATGGTGCTGCCCATGGCCGGTGGGTTCCTGCTGGTCGGGCCGGCAGCCTGGCCGCTGTTCCTGGCGCTGCACCGCAGCGGGAGCCTGCATGGAGGCCGCAGGGTCTTGCAGGCGGCGCCCTGGGGGCTGTGGGCGCTGGCCGGGGTGTGCCTGCTGCTCTTCCTGATCTGGATGTCCGACGCGGCCACTGTTTACAGCTTCATGATCGGTGGCGAGCCCGGCGTCGGGGTGGAGCGTGTGCTCTGGTTCCTGGGGCTGACCAGCGTGATGGGGCTGGTGCTGGCGCTGATCGTCTTCTGCATCGCGGCCTTTGCCGTGCCCCTTCTGCTCGACCGGCGCGCGGGCCTGGTGCAGGCGGTGATGGCCAGTGTGAAGGCGGTGTTCACCAGCCCCGGCACCCTCCTGCTGTGGGCTGCCGTGCTGGGCGCCACGGGCATCGTCGCGGCGCTCTGCCCGCCGCTGCTGTTGCCGGGGCTGCCCTGGCTCGCCTTTGCCGGTGATCTGCTTTATCTTGAAATCTTTCCGCCGGATCGTGGTCTGCCGGATATTCCCATAACCCATCAGGACTGACATGGCAGACGACAATGTGAAGCGCACGGAGGTGGCCATCCTGGCTGGTGGCTGCTTCTGGTGCCTGGAGGCGGTGTACCTCGGTGTCGAGGGGGTGCTTGGCGTGACCTCAGGCTATCTCGGTGGCCACGTGGACGCGCCCAGTTATCAGCGGGTGTGTGACGGCGACACAGGCCATGCCGAGGCGGTGCGCATCGAGTTTGATCCTGCGGTCATCCGCTTCGAGGATCTGCTCGACATCTTCTTTGTGATCCATGACCCGACCACGCCCAACCGTCAGGGCAACGATGTGGGCACCCAGTATCGCTCGGCAATTTTCTTCACCACCCCGGAGCAGGAGGCCATTGCCGCGGAGAAGATCCGCCGCCTGGCCTGGGAGGGCGCCTTTGATGAGCCCATCGTCACCGAACTCGAGGCCGCGCCGCATTTCTGGCCGGCGGAGCCCTATCACCACGACTATTTTGCCCGCAATGGCCACCAGCCCTACTGCCAGTACGTGGTGGCGCCCAAGGTGGCCAAGTTCCGCAAGGCGTTTGCCAAGCACCTGCGGGCAGGATGACTTAGAATCCGGCGGTCTTTTCAAAGGAGTGTTTCATGACCCAAACCACCACGGCGAGCGGCCTCGTCATCGAAGACCTGGAAGTCGGCACCGGCCCGGAAGCCACGGTCGGCCAGCATGTGCAGGTCCATTACACCGGCTGGCTCACCGACGGCAAGAAGTTCGATTCCAGCAAGGATCGCAACGATCCCTTCGTCTTCCCGCTCGGCGCCCGCCATGTGATCGCCGGCTGGGATGAAGGCGTCCAGGGCATGAAGGTGGGCGGCCGCCGCAAGCTGACCATCCCGCCGAACCTGGGCTACGGTGCCCGCGGCGCCGGCGGCGTGATCCCGCCGAACGCCACCCTGGTGTTCGAAGTGGAGCTGCTGGCGGTCAAGTGATGTCGGCTTGATGCAAGCAGGAAAAAGGGGCGCTTTCGGGCGCCCCTTTTTGGCTTGTACAGCGGCATGTAGGGGCGGCTGTAGGGGCGGCTTCAGCCGCCCGCAGGTGCTTGATAGGGAGTCCGCGGGCAGGGAGTCCGCGGGCGACTGAAGTCGCCCCTACATCGCCCCTACATCGCCCCTACATCGCCCCTACACCGTGCCTACACTTCAGGCGAGAATGGCCTCCAGGGCCTGCACGAGCAGGGTGCACTGGGCGTCGGTGCCGACCGTGATGCGCAGGAACTGGTCGATCCGCGGTGACTTGAAGTGGCGCACGATGATGCTGCGCTCCCGCAGGGCGGCGGCCAGGGCGGCCGCGTCCCGCCCGGGATGGCGGGCGAACACGAAGTTGGCCGCGGACGGCAGTACCTCGAAACCGAGCTGGACCAGGCCGGCGGTCAGCGCCTCACGGCTGGCGATGACCTGGCGGCGGGTCTGCTCGAACCAGGCCTCGTCGTCCAGCGCGGCGCTGGCGCCGACCAGGGCCAGGCGGTCCAGGGGGTAGGAGTTGAAGCTGTCCTTCACCCGGGTCAGGGCCTCGATCAGCTCCGGCTGGCCGATCGCGAAGCCGACGCGCAGGCCGGCCAGGGAGCGGGACTTGGACAGCGTCTGGGTGACCAGAACGTTGGGATGGCGGCGCACCAGCTCGACGGCGGTGGGGATCGCGTCCAGGCCACCGAAGTCCACATAGGCCTCGTCGATGACGATGGGGGCATCGGGCAGGCCTGCGGCCAGGCGGGCGATCTCGGCCAGGGGCAGCAGGCGCCCGGTGGGGGCGTTGGGGTTGGGGAAGATCACCGCGCCGACCTGGCCGGGGCCCCGTGCCAGGTAGTCGTCCACCTGGATCGCAAATCCTTCATCCAGCGGGATGGCCTTGAAATCGATGCCGTAGAGGCCGCAATACACCGGGTAGAAGCTGTAGGTGATGTCCGGGAACAGCAGCGGCGCATCGTGCTTGAGCAGCGCCTGGAAGGTGTGGGCAAGCACCTCGTCGGAGGAGTTGCCGACGAACACCCAGTCGGCCGGCACCTGGAAATGGCGCGCCACCGCAGCCTTCAGCTGGCTGCCGGACGGGTCTGGGTAGAGCTTCAGGCGGTCAGCGTCGTCGCCCAGCTCGGCGCGGATCGCTTCCTGCACACGGGGGCTGGGCGGGTAGGGGTTTTCGTTGGTGTTGAGCTTGACCAGGTTGGCGAGCTTGGGCTGCTCGCCGGGTACGTAAGGGGTCAGGTCGTGGACGACAGGGCTCCAGAAGCGGCTCATGGCAGATCGGGCTCCGCGGCAGGCGCCGCAGCAAGGGACGGTAAAAACGACAGATGCTATCATGGCCCCATCCGTTCCCCAGTTTTCACAGTTTTCCGGAAAATCAGCGCAATGCGGCAAGCCGAAATCTCCCGCGATACCCTCGAGACGAAGATCCGGGTC
The DNA here is from genome assembly GCA_017309145.1 of Zoogloea sp. Classification (GTDB taxonomy): domain Bacteria; phylum Pseudomonadota; class Gammaproteobacteria; order Burkholderiales; family Rhodocyclaceae; genus Zoogloea. The sequence goes on from JAFLDU010000124.1 coordinate 6,886, forward strand.
AAGGTCGACCTGGACGGCTCGGGCAAGAGTCAGCTCAACACCGGCATCGGTTTCTTCGACCACATGCTCGACCAGATCGCCCGCCATGGTTGCTTCGATCTCGACATCGAATGCCAGGGCGACCTGCACATCGACGGCCACCACACGGTGGAGGATGTGGGCATCACCTTCGGCCAGGCCTTCGCCCGCGCCCTCGGCGACAAGAAGGGCCTGACCCGTTACGGCCATGCCTATGTGCCGCTCGACGAGGCCCTCTCGCGGGTGGTGGTGGACCTCTCCGGCCGTCCCGGCCTGGAGTTCGACATCCCCTTCACCGCCGGCATGATCGGCGCGCTGGACACCCAGCTGGTCTATGAATTCTTCCAGGGCTTCGTCAATCACGCCGGTGTGTCCCTGCACATCGACAACTTGAAGGGCCGCAATGCCCACCATCAGTGCGAGACCGCCTTCAAGGCCTTCGGCCGGGCCCTGCGCATGGCGGTGACCCCCGATCCGCGCCAGGCCGGCGTGGTGCCTTCCACCAAGGGGGCGCTATGAGCAGGGTTGCGATCATCGATTACGGCATGGGCAACCTGCGTTCGGTGGCCAAGGCCATCGAGCACGTGGCCCAGGGCGCGAGCGTGGTGGTGACGGCGGACCCGGCCGAGGTGCTGGCCGCCGAGCGGGTGGTCTTCCCCGGCCAGGGGGCGATGCCCGACTGCATGCGCGAGCTGGATGCCCGCGGCCTGCGCCCGGCGGTGCTCGAGGCGGCCCGCAGCAAGCCCTTCCTGGGCATCTGCATCGGCCAGCAGATGCTCTTCGAGCACAGCGAGGAGGGCAATGTGCCTGGGCTGGGCATCTTCAAGGGCGAGGTCCGGCGCTTTCCCGCCGACAAGATGGTGGCGGCTGACGGCTCACGCCTCAAGGTCCCCCACATGGGCTGGAACGAGGTCTGGCAGAAGCAGGCCCATCCCCTGTGGGCCGGCATCGCGGACGGCGCCCGTTTCTACTATGTGCACAGCTACTACGTGGACCCGGCAGACCCCGCACTGGTGGCGGCCACCACCGACTACGGCATCCCCTTTACCGGGGCGGTAGCGCAGGCTAATATCTTCGCCATTCAATTCCACCCGGAAAAGAGCGCGCAGGCCGGTTTGCAACTCCTGTCGAACTTCATGTCCTGGAAGCCCTGACGCCGCTCCTTTCCTTCCCGTTGCCTCGTTTCAACTCCTTTACCGCCCTCTTATGCTGCTGATTCCCGCTATCGACCTCAAGGACGGTCACTGCGTGCGCCTGAAACAAGGCGAAATGGACGCCGCCACGGTCTTCTCCGAAGACCCCGGTGCGATGGCCCGACACTGGATCGACCAAGGCGCCCGGCGCCTGCATCTCGTTGATCTGAACGGCGCCTTTGCCGGCAAGCCGAAGAATGGTGCCGCCATCAAGGCCATCCTCGAAGAAGTGGGCGACGAGATCCCCGTGCAGCTCGGCGGCGGCATCCGCGACCTGGATACCATCGAGCGCTACCTGGACGCCGGCCTGACCTACGTCATCATCGGCACGGCGGCGGTCAAGAACCCCGGTTTCCTGCACGACGCCTGCAGCGCCTTCCCCGGCCACATCATCGTTGGCCTGGATGCCAAGGATGGCAAGGTTGCGGTGGATGGCTGGTCCAAGCTCACCGGCCATGACGTGGTCGATCTGGCCAGGAAGTTCGAGGACTATGGGGTCGAAGGCGTGATCTACACCGATATCGGTCGCGACGGCATGCTCTCCGGCGTCAACATCGAAGCCACCGTCAAGCTGGCCCAGGCCCTGCGCATCCCGGTCATCGCCAGCGGTGGCATCGCCACCCTCACCGATGTCGAAGCCCTGTGCGCGGTAGAGTCCGAAGGCATCACCGGTGCCATCACCGGGCGCGCCATCTACGAGGGCACCCTCGACTTCGGCGCCGCCCAGTCGCGTGCCGACGAGCTCAACGGAGCCCTCTGACCCCATGCTCGCCAAGCGCATCATTCCCTGTCTCGACGTCAGCGCCGGACGGGTCGTCAAGGGCGTCAATTTCGTTGAACTGCGCGATGCGGGCGACCCGGTCGAGGTGGCGCGCCGCTACGACGAGCAGGGCGCCGACGAGATCACCTTTCTCGACATCACGGCCAGTTCGGACGACCGCAACATCATCCTGCATGTGGTTGAGCAGGTGGCCGAGCAGGTCTTCATCCCCCTCACCGTCGGTGGCGGCGTGCGCACCGTCGACGATGTGCGGCGGCTGCTCAATGCCGGCGCCGACAAGGTCAGCATCAACACCGCTGCGGTGAACAACCCGCAGGTGGTGGCTGATGCCTCCGGCAAGGTAGGCAGCCAGTGCATCGTGGTGGCCATCGACGCCAAGCAGGTCGCCCCCGGCAAGTGGGAGGTGTTCACCCATGGCGGACGCAACCGCACCGGCCTGGATGCCATCGACTGGGCCCGCAAGGTCGCCGAGCTGGGGGCCGGGGAGATCCTGCTCACCAGCATGGACCGGGATGGCACCAAGAACGGTTTCGACCTGGGGCTGACCCGGGCGGTGTCCGACGCGGTGGCGATCCCGGTGATTGCCAGCGGTGGCGTGGGCAACCTCGACCACCTGGCCGACGGTGTGACCGAAGGCCGTGCCGATGCCGTGCTGGCAGCCAGCATCTTCCACTTTGGCGAGCACACCGTGCGCGAAGCCAAGGAATTGATGCGTGCCCGCGGGATCGAGGTGCGCCTGTGACCGTGGCTCCCGCTTCCACCGCCTGGCTGGACGATCTGTTGTGGGACAAGGACGGTCTGATCCCCGCCATCGCCCAGGATGCCGTTACTGGTGACGTGCTGATGTTCGCCTGGATGAACCGCGATGCCCTGGCTCGAACGGTTGAAACAGGCGAGGCGGTATATTTCTCGCGCTCGCGCGGCAGGTTGTGGCACAAGGGCGAAGAGTCCGGCCACACCCAGAAGGTCCGCGAGATCCGCATCGATTGCGACAACGACGTGGTCCTTCTGAAGATCGAGCAGGTGGGTGGGATAGCCTGCCATACCGGGCGGCGCAGCTGCTTCTTTCAGAAGTACTATGCGGACGGCCGCTGGGAGGCTGTCGACCCGGTTCTCAAAGACCCGAAGGATATTTACAAATGATCGATATTGAAGTGCTGCACCGCGTGTCCGAGACCCTCGCCGCGCGCAAGGAGGCGGACCCCGATTCCTCCTATGTGTCCAGCCTGTTCCACAAGGGCACCGACGCGATCTGCAAGAAGGTGGCCGAAGAGGCTGCCGAGACCATCATGGCGGCCAAGGACAAGGACCTGCTGCACGTGGTCTGGGAAGTCACCGACGTGTGGTTCCACACCATGGTCCTGCTGACCCATTTCGGCCTGTCGGTGGATGACGTGCTGGCCGAGTTCCGGCGTCGCGAAGGGGTGTCGGGGATCGACGAGAAGAAGTCGCGAACCGCCAAGTAAGGATAGAGTCTCATGCAGGATTGCCTGTTCTGCCGTATCGTGCGGGGAGAGATCCCCGCAGCCCGGGTTTACGAGGACGAACTGGTGCTGGCCTTCAAGGACATCCAGCCGCAGCGTCCGGTGCATGTGCTGGTGATCCCCAAGCGCCACATCACCTCTCTGGCCGAGGCGACCGAGGCCGACACGGAAACGCTGGGGCGCATGCTGGTGGTTGCGAACCGGATTGCGGTCGATCAAGGCAGTACCGACGGCTTCCGGTCCATCATCAACACCGGTCGCGTCGGCGGGCAGGAAGTCATGCATGTGCACATGCACATAGTAGGTGGGCAGGAGCCTGTCGGGCCGATGCTTAAACGGTAGTTTTCCAGGAGATTTGAATGGGTTCCTTCAGCATTTGGCACTGGCTGATCGTGCTGGTGATCGTCATGCTCGTGTTCGGTACCAAGAAGCTCCGCAACATCGGGCAGGACCTCGGTGGTGCGGTCAAGGGCTTCAAGGAGGGCATGAAAGAAGCCGATCAGCCGGCCGGTGACAGCCAGAAGATTGCCGGTGGCGGTAACGGCCAGACCATCGACGCCGAAGCCAGGGAAAAGAACAAGTCCTGATCCCGGCCCGCGGCAGGCGCGGAAAAGGGGCGAGCAGCCCCTTTTTTGTTGGTGCCGTCCGTCCCCGTATTGCGTATTTCAATTCTTAGGCGAATCGGATGTTCGACATCGGTTTTTCGGAGCTCATGGTCATCGGCGTCGTGGCGTTGCTGGTGCTTGGCCCCGAGCGGCTCCCCAAGGTGGCGCGGACGACCGGGCACCTGCTCGGCCGTCTGCAGCGTTACGTCTCCGACGTGAAGTCGGACATCAACCGGGAAATGCAGCTCGAGGAGCTCAAGAAGCTCCAGGAAGAGGCCCGCCAGGCAGCGATGTCCGTAGAGACGAACATCCGCTCCCAGGTTGCGGAGGTGGAGCAGGGCGTGTCCGCCTCGCTCAACAGCGCATCGTCCGCGGTGGCCGGGCTCGAAGACAGCCTCAAGGCGGCGGTCGAGCCTCCCGCAGCGGAGACGCAGGCGGCCCTCAGCGATGCGGAGGCGGCGGCGCGCCTCGACCAGCAACTGGCCGAGGCGGAGAGCCAGTCCGGCTTTGCCGCCTTTCCTCCGCCGGCGGCGGGCACACCTGAAGCTGTCGATGCGGCCACCCCGCCGGTGGATGAGCGCCAGCTCGGCCTGAATTTCGAACAATCCACTACGCCCACCCGGAACAGCCAGTCATGAGCGGCCAGGAAGATACCTTCATTTCCCACCTGGTCGAGCTGCGTGATCGCCTGCTGCGGTCGGTGGTGGCCGTTGTGGTGGTGTTTGCCGGCCTGATGCCCTGGGCGGGGGACATCTATGACATCCTCGCCCATCCGATGATGCAGGCCCTGCCCGAGGGCACCCGGATGATCGCCACCGGGGTGGTGACGCCCTTCTTCGTACCCATGAAGGTAACCCTGATGGTTGCCTTCGTGGTGGCGCTGCCCTTCGTGCTGTATCAGGCCTGGTGTTTCATCGCCCCCGGGCTCTATGCCCACGAGAAGCGTCTGGGGCTGCCGCTGGTGGTGGGGAGCACCGTGCTGTTCCTGGCCGGCATGGCGTTCTGTTATTTCTTCGTGTTCGGCACTGTCTTCCGCTTCATCGCCCAGTTCGCGCCCAAGAGCATCACGCCGGCGCCGGACATCGAGCAGTACCTGTCCTTCGTGATGTCGATGTTCCTGGCCTTCGGCATCACCTTCGAGGTGCCGGTGTTCGTCATCGTGCTGGTCAAGCTCGGGGTCGTCGATGTGGCCAAGCTGAAGGAGGCGCGCCCGTACGTGATCGTCGGGGCCTTCGTGGTGGCCGCGGTGGTCACCCCTCCGGACGTGGTGTCCCAGCTGATGCTGGCGATCCCCATGTGCCTGCTTTACGAGCTCGGGATCTTCCTGGCGCGCTTCGTCACTGCCAAGGGGCATCAGCCGGTCAGCGACTGAAACCGGCCAGGTTGAACAGATAGGCCTCAAGGCGGCGGACCAGCGCCCGATAACATGGCAATCGAATTTTCCGGTTTGCTGTCATGTCATCGGCCAATGTCCGCCTCAAGCTTCACTTCGACCTCGATCTCGCCGTTCCGGCCCAACTGAGCGCGCTCGATCACGAGCGCCTGTGCAAGGCCTTGGCAACGGCCCTTGGGGCCACCGTCATCCAGGGCTTGCCGGTGATCGCCGGCAAGCAACTGGGCAAGGCGGGGGTGGCCGTCGTGAGCTGTCACCATCACCTGGATGCGGTAAGCCTCATGGCGCAGGCAGTGGATCGGAGCAGGATCATCGATGTGGCTCCGCACCTGACCGACAACGAAGTGGAGCTCCTGGCGACAAAGGCAGCGGCCAAGCTGCCTGCCAGCCCGGCCGAGGCGGCCGCCTATCTGCGCCGTCAGGCCCTGGCCCTGGTCAATGAGTATCGCCTCGTGCCCTGCTCGGTTGCGGCCCTGCTGAGCAGCGGCAAGCCCACCCGCATCGCCGGGCGGCTGAATCTCACCAACGGGCATATCTTCCTCGGTGAAGAGCACCGCCAGACTCGCCTTCAGGCCAACCAGGGGCCCCTGCAGGTCAGCATCGACGGTACCCCGATCGTGGTGGTTGCCGACAGTTCAGGGCACACCCTGACCGGACCGGTGCTGGACGTGCAGGTGCCTGTCCTGGTGCCTCACCGGGACGCCTTGCTCGCCCGCTGGCAGGCTGCATGAAAGGGCCCGTCCGGGCGGCGGAGAAGAGTGTCATGTCTGCGGCGTCCCGAGTGGGCGATCCGAGAACTAGTTCTCGATCAATTCCGGCGATCTGACCGATCCTGTCTACCAGAAGAAACCTACAGGGAGACGGTGATGGACAAGAGGTTGAACAGCCGGGACAGGAGTGCCGGCGAGCGCTGTCTGGAACGGCGCTCTGGCTCCGACCGGCGTCAGCGGGAAGGACGCTCCCCCACCGGCTATGAGCGTCGGCGTCAGGTTGAACAGCGCGCCATCGAGGTCGTCGAGTTGTTCCTGTCGAGAGAGGCCATCGAACTGCTCAAGGAAAAATGGCGACACTGACCTGCCCGGCGACCGGCACGCCCGGCTGAAGCTGGCTTTCTGAAGAATCTGGAACCCCCGCAGGTGCGAGCCTGCGGGGGTTTTGCATTGGAGGCGGGCAGGGCGGGTGCAAGGGCGTGATGCGAATTTGATTGGACAAAATGCAGTTTTGTCCTAGACAATTGAGTGTCAATGTTCGGAATTGTCCATCATGAAAAGTCTAAGCCCTGGTGTCCGTGGATGGGCGTTGGCCCTGTTCCTCGCCTTACCTGTCCTGATGACTGGCTGTGCCTCCATCGGTCCGCCACCTGGTATCTCCGCGGTGGAGACCTTCGACCTGGCGCGCTACCAAGGGCGCTGGTACGAGATCGCCCGCCTCGACCACAGCTTCGAGCGGGGCATGACCGATGTCTCTGCGGCGTACGGCCTCCAGCCGGATGGCAGCGTGCGCGTGGTGAACCGGGGCTTTGATCCGTCTGCGGGCCGGTGGCGCGAGGCGGTGGGCAAGGCCTTGTTCACCGGTTTGCCTACCACGGGGTCGCTCAAGGTCTCGTTCTTCGGGCCCTTCTATGGCGGCTACCACGTGGCCGCCCTGGATGAGGCCTATCGATGGGCCCTGGTGGTCGGGCCTGACCGCGACTATTGCTGGATCCTGGCCCGGGACAAGCAACTCGATCCCGCACTGCGCGAGGCCATCACGGCCCGGGCGAAAGCCCTCGGGATCGATACCTCCGCGCTGATCTGGGTCGAGCACGGGCGTCAGGATCCTGCAGCCTGAGCTTGCCCCATGACGTACTCCGTCGTCTGGTTCAAGCGCGACCTGCGGGTGCATGACCATGCACCCCTGCTCCACGCCGCTCAGCGTGGGCCTCTGCTGTGCCTCTACGTCGTGGAGCCCAGCCTGTGGGCACAGCCGGACGTTGCCCTGCAGCACTATCTCTTCCTCGAGGAGAGCCTGCGTGACCTGGCCCGCCAGCTGCGCCGCTGCGGTGCGGCGCTGCACCTGGCCGTGGGTGAGCTGCCGCAGGTGCTGACGCAGTTGCACGCGGCGGCACCCTTCGACGCACTGCTGTCCCATGAGGAGACCGGCAACGGGCATACCTACGCCCGCGACCAGGCCGTTGGCGCCTGGTGCCGCCTGCACGGCGTGGACTGGCGGGAGTGGCCGCAGCACGGCGTGGTGCGGCGCCTGCCCTCGCGTGACCGCTGGCACGCGCGCTGGCAGGTCTTCATGCAGACCCCTTGCCTGGCGCCCCCGCCGCCCGCCAGCCTGCAGGCCCTGGCC
>JAFLDU010000125.1 GCA_017309145.1 Zoogloea sp.
CAGGGCGATCAGGGTGTTGAAGACCACCCACACCACCCGCCCCGGATGGCTGTGGGTGAGCCGGGCAAAGAAGTTGGACCACGCCAGGGAGCCGGCATAGGCATTGGTTACATTGATCTTGAGCTGGGATACCACTACGAACAGGGCCGTTGCCGCCACCGCCCAGTGCAGTCCGGGAAAGACATACTCGTAGGCGGCCAGGTACATCTGATTCGGGTCCACCGCCCTTTCGGCCGGCACGGAATTGCTGATCGCCAGGTAGGCCAGCAGCGCACCGCCAAGCATCTTGACCACCCCCAGCACCACCCAGCCCGGCCCCCCCAGCAGCACACCGGCCCACCAGCGGCGGGCGTTGGCAGGCGTTTTCTCGGGCATGAAGCGCAGGTAGTCGGCCTGCTCACCCATCTGGGTGATCAGGGCGATGCCCACCGTCAGGGCTGCACCGAAGGCCGGCACGTGGAAGCCGCCCCCGCCGCCGCGCTCGCCCGGATAGCCAGCGATGCCGGCCAGTACATCGGGCCGCTCGATGAACACGAACACGTAGGGCACCACCAGCATCGTCAGCCACAAGGGCTGGGTGAGCGTCTGCAGGCGGCTGATTGCCGTCACCCCGTGGGTGACCAGCGGGATCACCACCACGGCGCAGATCAGATAGCCCCAGGCCGGCGGAATGTCGAAGGCCAGATCCAGCGCATAGGCCATGATCGCCGCCTCGAGGGCGAAGAAGATGAAGGTGAAGGAGGCGTAGATCAGCGAGGTCAGAGTGGAGCCGATGTAGCCAAAGCCGGCCCCCCGGGTCAGCAGGTCCATGTCCACCCCGTAACGGGCCGCATAGATGCTCACCGGCAGGCCGGCCAGGAAGATGATCAAGCCGGTGGCGAGGATCGCCCAGAAGGCGTTGGCGAAGCCGTAGCTGACCAGCAGGGTCGCCCCCACCGCCTCCAGCACCAGGAAGGAGGCCACTCCGAAGGCCGTGTTGGCCACCCGCAGTTCGGACCAGCGCCGGAAGCTGCGCGGGGTGAAGCGCAGGGCGTAGTCCTCGATGGTCTCGCGGGCAACCCAGGTGTTGTAGTCGCGGCGGACCTTGACCACCCGCTGGACGGCGTCCGGCGGGCCTTCCGCGGTGGATGGCGCGGGGTCGTTCACTCCTTCATGCCCAGGCGCTCGAGGCGGTAGCGCAGGGAGCGAAAGGTCACCCCCAGGGCCCGTGCCGCCGCGGTGCGGTTGCCACCGGATTTCTCGAGCGCCTCCTCGATGGCATGCCGCTCCACCTTGTCCAGGTAGTCCTGCAGATCCGCCCCACCGGGCGCGGCCGGCGCCGCCGGGTGAGCATCGCCACCCTCCGAGGGATCGAGCAGGAGGTCCTCCGCGTGGATGAGTTCTCCGCTGGACAAAGCCAGAGCCCGCTCCAGGATGTTCTCCAGCTCCCGCACATTGCCCGGGAAGGAATAGGCCTTGAGCGCGTCGATCGCATCCTGGCTGAGTCTGGCCGCAGGCAGCCCCGACGACTCGGCGAGCCGCTCCAGCAGGATCTCCGCCAGGCCGGGAATGTCCTCGATACGCTCACGCAGGGTCGGCATGCGCAGCTCGATCACGTTGAGCCGGTAGAACAGATCCTGGCGGAAGCGCGACGCCTCGACCATGGCCTTGAGGTTCTGGTGGGTGGCGCTGAGGATGCGCACATCGACCGCCGTCTCCACCGTATCGCCGAGACGCCGGAACTTCTTTTCCTGGATCGCGCGCAACAACTTGACCTGCATCGGCAGCGGCAGGTCGCCCACCTCGTCGAGGAACAGGGTGCCGCCGTGGGCGGCCTGGAAAAACCCCTCCCGATCGGTGTCCGCCCCCGTGAACGCCCCTTTGCGGGCACCGAAGAACTCGCTCTCCATGAGGTTCTCGGGAATCGCACCGCAGTTGACCGCCACGAAGGGCGCGGCGGCCCGCGGTCCCAGTTCATGGATCATGCGCGCGGCCCGCTCCTTGCCGCTGCCCGATTCGCCGGAGATGAACACCGGCGCCTGGCTGCGGGCCAGCTTCTCGATCAGCGAGCGCACCTGCACCATCGCCGGCGACTCGCCGATCAGGCTGGAGTTGTCCTTGCGGCCGGCATCCTCCTCCTTGGGGCGCACCGAGAACACCGACTTCACGAGGGCCCGCAGCTGGTCGATGGACACCGGCTTGGCCAAGTAGTCGAAGGCCCCCGCCTTGAGGGCGGTCACGGCGTTGTCCATGCTGCCGAAGGCGGTGATGACGGCCACCGGCAGGTCGCGGATGTTCTCGGAGATGTAGCGCACCAGCTCCAGGCCATCACCGTCCGGCAGGCGCATGTCGGTCAGGCACAGGCGGTAACGCCGCTCTCCGAGCAGTTGGCGGGCCTCGGCCAGGGTGGCCGCCCCGTCACAGGCCAGCCCGAGGCGCAGCAGGGTGAGCTCGAGCAGTTCCCGGATATCGTCTTCGTCGTCAACGATCAGCACATCGGGGCCGCCTGAGCGGGCCCTTCTTTCAGTCTGGGTCATGGCTTGGCTCGTCCGGTAAGGCGGAAACGGGCGCCCCCTTCGTCGGCCGGGCACAGTTCGAGACTGGCGCCGTTGGCTTCCGCGAGCTCCCGGGCAATGTACAACCCGAGCCCCGTTCCCTTGGAATGGGTGGTGAAGAAAGGTTCGAAAACCTGGGTCCGCAGGGCCTCGGCGATGCCCGGGCCGTCGTCGGCCACCTCGAGGCTGACCCGGCCGTCCTCCAGGGCACAGGCCTGGATGCGCACGGCACCCTGGCCGCCGCTGCTATGGCGACGCGCGTTGCCGACCAGATTCCAGAGGATCTGGCGCAGATGGGTGCGGTCCATGGCCAGGGTCAGGGTCGGCGGCAGCTCGCTGACCACCACCCCATGCATTTCCGCACCGCCCGCCAGTTGAAACTCCTCCAGGAACTCCTCGATGAACGCGGCCAAGGGCAGCGCCTCAGGCAGCGCCTCGTCGCGCCGCCCCAGCGCCAGCACATCGCCGACCAACCGGTCAATGCGCTGGGCGTTGTTGCCGATGATGCGGATCAGCCGGGCCTGCATCTCGCCACGCTTCTCGTCGGCCAGCAGCTCCGCAGCCTGGGATACCGAGGCCAGCGGATTGCGGATCTCGTGGGCGATGCTGGCGGTCAGGCGCCCCAGCGCGGCCAGCTTGACCTGCTGGATCTGGCGGTGGATGCGGTCGAAGTCCTCAAGGTAGATCAGGGTGTCGTCGGCCTCCCCGGCGGGCAGGAAACGCACCAGTAGCATCTTGCCGCTCCCCTCCGCCCGCATGCTGTGGGCGGACACCCCGAGGGACTCCTTGCGGGCCAGCTCGCGGGCCAGGGCCGGGGCGGCCTCGTGCAGCGGCTGGCCCTCCCGGAGGGGCGTACCGAGCAGCGCGATGGCCTGGGGGTTGAACTGGTGCACCTCGGACCCCTCGCCCACCACCAGCACGCCGTCCTGCATGTCCTGGATGATCTGCCGGTTCAGGCGCAGCTGGTTGGCCAGGTCGGCGCCACGCCTGCGCGCCAGGTCCTCATTGGCAAGGGCGCGCTGGGCCAGCAGGCGCGCCACCTGGGCGATCGCGAAAAAGCCGATGCAGGTGATCCCGACCGTCACGAAATCGGCCGCATCCCGCCCGGCCAGCCACCGATAGGCATTCTCGAGCAGCACAGCAACCGTGGCGTAGGCGGCGTAGAACAGCACCATGCGCCCCTGACCCACCAGCCCGGCACCGGCCAGTGCCACCAGCAGCAGGATGGGAATGCCGCTGCGATAGCCCCCACTGGCCCACATGATGATCGTCAGCAGGGTGATGTCCATCAGCACCTGCAGGCTCACCAGGCGGTTCAGCCCGAGCAGCCGCTCCGCATCGCGGAAGCCGAGGATCAGCACCACGGCCATATACACAAAGGAGGTGGCGACGAAGACCACCGGGGAATCGGCGCCCAGCTGGAGCAGGCGGCCAGCCACCAGGAACACGCCGGCCAGGATCAACCGGAACAGATTGAGGTAACGCAGGGGCTCGGCCCGTTGCTCACCGCCGGACATCTGCATGTCCAGGGCGGCGGCAAGCTCGCTTCTCATGCCCGCGGCCCCAAGCGACGATGTTCATCGGAACAGTAGAACTGGCCGCCGCCCTTCACGCCCTCGCTCTCGGGCACATGCAGGCCACAGTGGGCACACGCCACCATCTGCTCGAAAGCTGGCTCGGCACCGCGGGTGGGCGTGTCGGCCTGAGCCCCACCCGGCGCCGGGCGGTCGCCCTGCCGGCCTGCGTCCGCCCCCCGCTGCAGCGCACGCCGCACATAGAAGACACCGATCAGGAAGAGGACGAAGAGGAAAAGATTGCGCACAGGTAAAAGACTCCGGACGGACGACCGAGTTTAGCAGAAGCGCTGGAGCCGCTCGAAGGCGGCCTCCAGGGTCTCCTCCCGCTTGGCAAAGCAGAAGCGGATGACGCGCTCGTCCCGAGCGTCGCCGAAGAACGCCGACAACGGAATGGCCGCCACCCCCACTTCGCGGGTCAGCCAGTCCACGAAGGCCGTATCGGCAAGGTCGGCGATGGCACCGTAGCGGGCGGTCTGGAAGTAGGTTCCGGCGCAGGGCAGCAGCTCGAAGCGGGTCCCGGCCAGCCCGGCCCTGAAGAAGTCACGCTTGGCCTGATAGAAGGCAGCCAGCCCCAGATGACGCCCTGCATCCTCCATGTAGTCCGCCAGGGCCAGCTGCACCGGGGTATTCACGGTGAACACGTTGAACTGGTGCACCTTGCGGAACTCGGCCATCAGCTCGCGGGGAGCCAGCACATAGCCCACCTTCCAGCCGGTCACATGATAGGTCTTGCCAAAGCTGGAGACGATCACGCTGCGGGCCGCCAGCTCGGGGTGGAGAGCCACGCTCTCGTGACGCACCCCGTCGAAGACGATGTGCTCATACACCTCGTCCGACACCACGACGATGCCGGTGCCACGGGTCAGCGCCGCCAGCTCGGCCATGTCGGCCGGCCCCCACACCGTGCCGGTGGGATTGTGGGGCGTGTTGATCATGATCATGCGCGTGCGAGGCCCCACCAGAGCCCGTACCGCCGCCCAGTCGGGCCGGTAATCGGGCGCCCGCAGGGCCACCCGGCGCACCACGCCCCCCTGCAACTGGATGGCCGGCACATAGGAGTCGTACACCGGCTCGAAGACGATCACCTCGTCGCCCGGGTGCACCAGCGCGGCGATGGCGGTGAACAAGGCCTGGGTGGCCCCGGCGGTCACGGTGATCTCGTGCTCAGGGTCATAGGCGCAGCCATACAGGGTCGCCACCTTGGCGGCAATCGCCGCCCGCAGCGGCATCACCCCTGCCATGGGCGCATACTGGTTGAGCCCTTCCCGCATCCAGTGGGACACCCGCTCGAACAACGCGTCCTCGGCGGAGAAATCCGGAAAACCCTGGGACAGGTTGATGGCCCCGCACTCCTGGGCCAGGCGGGACATGGTGGTGAAGATGGTGGTGCCGACATCAGGCAGGCGGGACACCAGCGGGGCAGGAAAACTGGGCATGGGCATGACTCTCGAGGACAGGCGCGGAATTCTGGCAGAAGCACCGGCGCCGGACCAGCCGGGCACGGGAACTGCACCGGGCGGAGACAGGCCGATACAATCTGCGCCACATTCACCGAGGAAAACCCGTGTCCGAATCCTGCCCGACCCTGCGCCGGGATGGCGATCAAGTCGTCATTCTCGACCAGACCCGCCTCCCCCACGAAGAACACTACGTCCATCTCCACGATCTGGACAGCGCCGCCACCGCCATCCGCGACATGCAGGTGCGCGGCGCCCCGCTGATCGGCGCCACCGCCGCCTTCGGCGTGGCCCTCGCCCTGCACCACGCGGCGGATGATGACGCCCTGCACTTGGCACTCGACGTACTGCGCGCCACCCGCCCCACCGCCGTCAACCTGCACTGGGCCCTCGACCGCATGCGGGCGGCCCTCGCCCCGCTGCCGCCCTCCGCACGGAGCGCTGCAGCCTGGGCCGAGGCCGAGGCCATCCAGCGTGATGACGCGGCGGCCAATGGCCGCATCGGCAACCACGGTCTGGCGGCTCTGCGCCCGCTGGCCACCACCGGACGGCCACTCCAGCTGATGACCCACTGCAACGCTGGCTGGCTGGCCACCTGCGGCCATGGCACGGCCCTCGCCCCCATCTACGCAGCCCACGACGCCGGCATGGACATCCATGTGTGGGTCAGTGAGACCCGCCCGCGCAACCAGGGCCTGCTCACCGCCTGGGAGCTCGCCCGGGCCGGCATCCCCCACACCCTGATCGCCGACAATGCAGCCGGCTGGCTGATGGCCGCAGGTCGGGTGGACGCGGTCATCGTCGGCGCCGACCGCATCGCCGCCAACGGGGACACCGCCAACAAGGTGGGCACCTACCTCAAGGCCCTTGCGGCCCGCGCCCACGGTCTGCCCTTCTATGTGGCCGCCCCCCGCTCGACCATCGACTTCGCCTGCCCGGACGGCCCCGCCATCCCCATCGAGGAGCGTGCTGGCGACGAATTCCGGCTGATCCACGGGATCGATGGCCAGGGCCGCCTGCAGTCCACCCGGATCGCCGGTGCCGACGCTGCAATATGCAATCCGGCCTTCGATGTGACGCCGGCGGCACTGGTCACTGGCATAATCTGTGAATTTGGCATCATGCCCCCCGACGCACTGGCGTCCCTCCAGACTCCCTGAACCTGAACGGAGGCCCCGATGAACGAAAACGTGCTCCGTGCCGGCCTGCTGGCCACCGCTCGTGCCATGGCCAACAACGGCCTCAACGCCGGAACCGCGGGCAATGCCAGCGTACGCAGCAATTCGGGCTTCCTGATCACCCCGAGCGGGCTCAGCTATGACGACTGCGGCCCCGAGGACATGAGTCTGATGGCCATGGACGGCAGCTGGCAGGGGCCTTTCGCGCCATCCAGCGAATGGCGGATCCACCGGGACATCCTGGCCGCCAGGCCGGAGGCAGGAGCCGTACTGCACGCCCATTCGCCCTTCGCCACGGCCCTCGCCTGCCTGCGCCGCAACATCCCGGCCTTCCACTACATGATCGCCCGATTCGGCGGAACGGACATCCGCTGCGCCCCCTACGCGACCTTCGGCACCCAGGCCTTGTCCGATGGAGCCCTTGAAGCCCTGGAGGGACGCAATGCCTGCCTGCTGGCCAACCACGGCATGGTGGTGTTCGGTACGGACCTGCGCCGCACCCTGGCCCTGGCCATCGAATTCGAGACCCTGTGCGAGCAGTACTGGCGGGCCTGCCAGCTGGGCACCCCGACCATTCTGTCCGCCTCCGAGATGGACGAGGTCATCGAGCGTTTCAAATCCTACGGGCGCCCGCAGGCCACCGTGTCCCCGGCGGCCCCGGACATCCCTGCGCAAACCCGCCACGACTGACTCCGCCCAATGACGCCGCCGGCCGCCACCCCCCGCCCTCTTCTGGCCCGCAGCCTCCTCCTCAGCCTGTCCGCCACCTTCATCGTCTGCCTGCTGGCCTTCGGCTGCGCCGTGCATTTCCTGATCGTCGTCCCGGCCACCCAGGCCCTGGCGCGGGTTCAGCTCGACCTCACCACGGCGCAGATCCGCGCCGAGGCCGAGCGCGATCTCCAACGCATCGAGACCCAGCTGCGCACGGCGCGGGCCTGGGGTGAATCAGGACGCCTGCGCTTCGACGACGCGGCCGGCTTCAATGTGCTGATGGTTCCGCTGCTGGCGGGGGACGACAAGATCACCGCAGTGCACCTGATGGATGCAGAGGGGCGGGAGCTGTCCCTCCAGCGTGCGCCCGAAGGCTGGCGCAACCGGGTCTTCGCGTCCCTCCCCCGGGAGCGCGGCGGACGCAGCCTGCACTGGAACGGCGGACTCGCACTCCTCGACGAGCGCCCCCTGGACAACGCGGACGACATGAGCCAGCGCCCCTGGTTCCGTACCCCGGATGCTCCCCGGAGCTGGAGTGGCCTCGGCTGGACCGCCCCCCACCGCCCCCCCACCAGCGGCGAAGGCACCCTCACGGTGAGCACCCGCTGGACCCTGCCTGACGGCCGGAAGCGCATCCTGGCCTTCGACATCCTGCTGGTCGACCTGTCTCGCCTGACCGTGGACACCCCGGTCGGTGAGCGCGGTGGCAGCGCCATCCTGACCGACGCCGGTGACGTCGTCGGCGTTCCACGCTACCCCCGCTTTGCCAACCGCAACGAGCTCCGCGAGGCCGTGCTGCAACCGGTGGCCGCACTCGACGTAGACTTCCTGACCCGCGGCTACGCCCGCTGGACCGACATTGGGCGCAAGGACGCCACCCCGCTGACTTACATCAATGAAGGCGAGACCTGGCTTGCCCAGTTCGTCCCGCTCCAGGTCGGCAATCAACGCTGGTGGGTGGCCGGCTTCGCCCGCGAGGCCGACTTCATTCCGGCCCGCCTGCAGGACGTGGGGCCCGTGCTCGCACTGATGATCCTGCTCAGTGGCGCGGTCGCCATCTTCCTCGTCCGCCGTATCGCCCGCCGCATCCAGGATGCGCTGGCCACCCTGGTCACGCGCAGCGAACGGATCGGACGCCTGGATCTCAGCCCACCGCCGCCCTTCTCCCCCCCCTGGCAGGAGTTTGCCGAACTCGCCGACACCCAGGAGCGGATGCGCCACCACCTGCGCGAAGCGGGTGACGCCCTCCTGCGCAGCCAGGCCGAACTGCAGGATAAGGTCGCAGAGCGGACCCGTCAGCTGGACGAGAAGGGCCAGGCGCTCTCCGATCAGCTGTTGTTCATCGAGGTGCTCATCGACGCGCTGCCCAACCCGGTCTTCTACAAGGACCCGGAAGCCCGCTTCCTGGGCTGCAATACGGCCTATGAGCAGGCATTCGGCACCACCCGGGGCTTCCTCCGCGGCAAGACGGTGCTGGACCTGCCCTATCTGCCCTCCGCCGACCGGATCGCCTACCACGACGAGGACCGGCGCCTGATCGCCAGTGCCGGTACGTCCCACAAGGAGATCCCGCTCCCCTACGCCGACGGCCAGGTCCACGACACCCTCTACTGGGTGCGCGGGTTCCGGCTGGCCAATGGCGCCCCGGGCGGCCTGCTCGGCGCCATCGTGGACATCTCGGACCAGAAGCGTGCCGAGCGCAGCGCCCGGGCCGCCGAGGAGCGCAGCCGGCAGATGCTGGAGTCCAGCCCCATCGCCGTGGTCATCAACCGCATCGACGGCAGCCCCCTGTTCGCCAACACCCGGGCCCTCGTGCTGGCCGGCATCGACATGGACGGCTTCATGAAGCGCCCCGTCACCGCCTGGTTCCGCGACCCCGCCGCCGCCGAACAGGCCCTGGCCCGGCTGAAGAGTGGTCAGCCGGTGCGCGACATGGAGGTGGAGTTCCAGAACGCCGCCGGACAACCCTTCTGGACCCTGATGACGATGGAGCAGATCGAGGTCGGCGGCCAGCCCGCCCTGATCAGCTGGAGCTACGACATCACCGCCCGCAAGCTGGCCGAGAGGGAGCTGCGCAAGCTCTCGCTGGCGGTCGAGCAAAGCCCCTCCATGCTGGTGATCACCACTCCCGGCGGTGCGATCCAGTATGCCAACCCCCGCTACTGCCAGGTGTCCGGCTACAGCGCCCGGGACCTCAACGGCATCCTGCCCGAGCTGGTGGACCAGGACGGCCGCCCCCTCGAGTTCCTCGCCGAGCAGTGGCAGGCCCTGCGCCAGGACGGCGTATGGCGGCGCGAATGCCAGCTCCGCAAGGCCAGCGGGGAGCGGCTGTGGGTCGGGATCTCGGTCAGTGGCCTGGTCGAGGACAACGGCGAGATCACCCACTGTGTGTGGGTCATCGAAGACCTGGCCCTGTACCGCCAGGCGGTGGAAACCCTGAGAGAAGCCAAGCGCCTGGCCGAGGAGGCTGCCGAGTCCAAGGCTCGCTTCCTGGCCAACATGAGCCACGAGATCCGCACCCCGATGAACGCCATCATCGGACTGGCGAGCCTGGCCCTCGACACCGGCCTGCAACCTCAGCAACGGGACTACCTCACCAAGATCCACGGCGCCGGCACCTCCCTGCTGGGGGTGATCAACGATGTGCTCGACTTCTCGAAGATCGAAGCCGGCAAGCTGCGCCTGGAGCGGACCGCCTTCACCCTCGACCAGGTCCTCGACAACGTGCTCACCTACGTGGCCCAGCGCGCCCAGGAGAAAGGCCTCGAACTGATCCTGCAGGTGGCACCGGATGTTCCCCAGGACCTGCTGGGCGACCCCCTTCGCCTCGCCCAGGTGCTGACCAACCTGCTGGGCAATGCGGTCAAGTTCACCGAGAAGGGCGAGGTCCAGCTGCAGGTGCGCCTGGTCCGCGGCAATGCCCAGAACGCCGACCTGCGCTTCGAGGTCATCGACACCGGCATCGGGATCGACGGCGAGCAGATCAGCCGGCTCTTCGAGGCCTTCTCGCAGGCCGACAGCTCGATGACGCGTCGCTTCGGCGGCACCGGGCTGGGGCTGTCCATCTCCCGCCATCTGGTGGAACTCATGGGCGGGCGGCTCGAAGTGCGCAGCGTCCCGGGAGAAGGCAGCTGCTTCAGCTTCGAGGCGGGCTTCGAGGTCGCCCAGCACTCCGCCCCCCGCGCCATGCCCGGCCTGCTCGAAGGGCTGCGGGTGCTGGTGGTGGACGATCACCCGGTGGCCCGCGAGGTCCTGCTGCGCCAGCTGCGCAACTTCCCCTTCCGCTCGGAGACCGTGGGGTCCGCCGCCGAGGCCCTTGCTGCGATACGCCGGGCCGACAGCGGCGACCGCTTCGGGCTGGTCCTGATGGACCTGCGGATGCCCGGCCAGGACGGTATCGAAGCGACCCGCCGGATCAAGCAGGACCGCAGCCTGAGCGCGCCTCCCTCGGTGATCCTGCTGACCGCCTATGGCGACGAACGCGTCGCCGGCGAAGCGGCCGACGCCGGAGCAGACGGCTTCCTGCACAAGCCCGCAACAGCTTCCACGCTGCTGGATGCCATCGTCAGCACCTTCGGGCTCGACGCCGCTCCCCAGCCCCACACGCTGCAGGCCGGAGATGCCCTGGCCGGCGTCAAGATCCTGGTGGTCGAGGACAACGACATCAACCAGCAGATCGCCCGCGGCCTGCTGGAGCGCCTGGGAGCCCAGGTCAGCGTGGCCGGCAACGGACGCATCGCCCTTCAAGTTCTGCAAAGCGCTGCGGAAGGCGCCTTCGACGTGGTCCTGATGGACCTGCAGATGCCCGAGATGGACGGCTTCGAGGCGACCCAGCGGATCCGTTCGGACGTGCGCCTCACCCACCTCCCGATCATCGCCATGACCGCCCATGCCATGGCCGAGGAGCGCAAGCGCTGCCTCGACGCCGGCATGGACGACCACGTCGCGAAGCCCATCGTCATCGAGCGGCTGGTGGACGCCATCCTGCGGCAGGTCAGGCCTGCCCGGCCCCGCCCAACCACAACGGCCCAGGCTACCCCCGCCCCGACGGCGCGGCCTGGACTGCCCGAGCTTCCCGGACTCAAGGTGGACGCAGCCCTCCGCCGGGTGGGCGATGATCCGGCACTCTATCTGGGCATGCTCCGCCACTTCGTCGCCACCCAAGGCGATTGCGCCCAGCGCATCGGCGAGGCACTTGAGCACGGCCTCACCGAGGACGCGGAACGCCTCGCCCACACGGTGCGGGGTTCGGCGGCCAACCTGGGCGCCAGCGCCATACAAGACGCCGCCGGAGAGCTTGAAGAAGAGCTGCGGCGCGGAGCCGACACCCGCCGTGCGCTGAGCGTGCTCGCCATCGAGCTGGCTGCCCTACGCACACTGCTGAAGAAGTCCAGCCCCGCGGAGGCCTCACCGTCCGGCGAGACCCCTGAAGTGGATGAGGCCGCGCTGGATGCCGCCATCACCACCCTGACCCAGCTCCTGGAAAGCGCTGACGGGAACGCCCCCAGCCACTTCCGGCAGATCCGCAACGCCCTCGCCCGGCGCATCGGCGCCGAATCCACCAACGAGATGGCCGAGGCCCTGCAGCACTATGACTATGACCGCGCCCTGGCCTGCCTGCGGAAGCCCTGAGCCTGCGGGAGCTACGCGCTTGAGCACGCCCTCATGCCGTCCAGAGGAGTCCCCATGAACCTGCCAGGCACCCCGCAGTCTCCCCTTATCCTGATCGTCGACGACGCCCCGGATTCCATCGAGCCCATTGTGCAATGCCTCCAGCGCTCGGGCTTCCGGACCCGCATCGCCACCAATGGGGAGCGTGCCCTGGCCCTGGCCGCCAGCCCGCCCTTGCCCGATCTGATCCTGCTCGACATTACCATGCCGGATCGCAATGGCTACGAAGTGTGCCGGGCGCTGATGCAGGACCCGCTGACCGCTGGTATCCCGGTGATCTTCCTGACCATCCGCAATGAGGAAGTCGACGAGCAACTGGGCTTTGATGCCGGTGCGGTGGATTACATCACCAAGCCCATCAGTCCTCCCCTGGTGCTGACCCGCATCCGCAACCATCTGACCCTGAAGGCGGCCAGCGACTTCCTGCGTGACCGCAACGCCTACCTCGAGCAGGAGGTCCTGCGCCGCATGCGCGAACTGGCCCTGATCCAGGACGCCACCATCGTGGCGATGGCCTCCCTGGCGGAAACCCGCGACAACGAGACGGGCAACCATATCCGGCGGACCCAGATGTATGTGCGCAGCCTGGCCCGTCACCTGCAGTCACATCCTCGCTTCACGGGCCAGTTGAGCGATGCCGACATCGAGCTGATCTACAAGTCCGCACCGCTTCACGACATCGGCAAGGTCGGCATCCCCGACCGGATCCTGCTCAAGCCCGGACGCCTCACCGCCGAGGAGTTCGAGGTCATGAAGACCCACACCACCCTGGGCCGGGATGCCATCAGCAAGGCTGAAGCCCTGTTCGGCATCGGTGGCAGCTTCCTGCGCTTTGCCAAGGAGATCGCCTACTCCCATCAGGAGAAGTGGGATGGCTCGGGCTACCCCCTGGGCCTCTCGGGTGAGCACATCCCCCTGTCGGCAAGGCTGATGGCGGTGGCGGATGTTTACGATGCCCTGATCAGCCCCCGGGTGTACAAGCCGGCCTTTTCCCACGAGCTAGCCGTCAACGAGATGAGCGCCGGCCGCGGCAGCCATTTCGACCCTGATATCCTCGATGCCTTCCTGACCCTCAAGAACGAATTCCACAGCATCGCGCAGCGCTTCGCCGACAACGACCAGCGTCTAGCGCCCCCGGCCCCCTGAGCGGCCCTTGCAGCCGCCTCCCTGACCGGGCTCTGCTCAAGAAACCTGCCACCAGACCGTTATAGGTCGGCCAAACGAGCTTGCCGACACGGCGCTGCCCCCGCAGGAGACACGATGCCCAACAGCCTGGCCCTGTCCCAGGTCATAGATCTGTTCCGCCGCTTCGGGCTGGCGGTAACGGTGTTCCTGCTTGCCAGCTTTCTGACGCTGGACAACTACCATTCATCGGTCGCCGAAGAACGGGATCTCACGCATGCCCGTTTCCAGTCCGCAGCCCGGCTGCACGTGGCACAGGTCCGTGAGCAGATCCGCAGCCTGTTGAGCCAGGCAGAGACCCTGCAGCGGCACGTGGCCTCCACGCCGGCCGGTCACGACAGCACCTTCCCCCATGTGACGGAGCCCTTCCTGGCCCGCCACCCGGAGATCCTGCAGGCAGGCGTGGTGCGCCTTGATACCGGCGGCACGCCGGTCGTGCTGACCGGCAGCCCCGCCAGCGCCCTCCCCGCCAGACAGCCCGGCGCGCCTGGCGGCGAAGCTTCCAGTGGCAGCTGGCTCAACCACCTTCAGGCCGTTGCCGCGCAGGCCAGGCCGGATCGTCTGCTGGCCACCCCACCGTATGCCCTCGACGCACCTGTCGGTAGCCGACGCAATGCCGTGCTGCTGATCGGCCGGGTCACGCGCACAACCGCCCAGGGTGCCTCGCACCCCGAATACGTCTTTCTGGAGATCTCCATCGAACGCATGCTCCGGGAGGCCCTGCAGCCCGTCGAAGAAGGTGAAGCCGCCGGCCACCGTCTGGAGATCGAACTGCTGGACGCCACCGAGGAACCCCAGATCCTGCATTTGGGCGCCGACTTCCGACTGGGCGAGGTTTCCTACGCCGATGCCCTCGATGTGGCCGACCGGCGATGGCTGATGATCGCCACGCCAGAAGCCTTCCGCTTCTCCCTGATGCCCAGCCAGGATGCCGGCGCCCGACTGTTCTCCGGCCTGTCGATGGGCATCCTGGCTGCCTTCGTGCTTTACGTACTGCAGACCCGGGCCGACTCGATCCGCCGCCAGGTCAAGGAAAAGACCCTCGCCCTGGCCGATGCCAATGAAGCGCTCGGCCAGTACGTCAAGGCCCTCGGGGAAACCAACCGGCTGCTCGAGACCGAAGTCGAGAAACACGCCCGCGCCGAAGCCCTGCTGCGGGAGACCACCTCGCTGCAGCGCGCCATCCTCGACTGCGCTGAATACGCCATCGTCTATACCGATGCCGCCGGCATCATCGTCAACGTAATCGCCGTGCTCTTCATCCCCTTGCTTCTGGCTCGGATCAGCGAGCAACGAGGGGCCTGGGTCCCGCGGGCAGTGGATGACCTAGAGACCGTCGC
>JAFLDU010000126.1 GCA_017309145.1 Zoogloea sp.
TGGTCGTCGGGCGTCGCGCCTGCGTGCTGGCCGAGCGGGTGGGGGCGCCGGCGGCCTGTACGGCGGTGCAGCGACTGGCCCAGTCCAGCCTCGACCGCCCGTCCACCAGCCCCCGCTGGGATCTGGCGCCCCACGCCGCCCGGCTGCTGTTGACCCATCCGGGGGAGCGCCTGACGACGACCCTGGACGCCGATCTGCAACGCACCCTGCTGGCCGCCCTGCGTAAGTCGGGTGTCGGCGAGCAGGCGGCGGGTATCGTGGTGGACAATCTTTCGGGCGACATCCTGGCCTACGTGGGAGCGCTGGAAGGCAGCCATGTGGATCAGGCCCAGGTGCCCCGTCCGGCAGGCAGCCTGTTCCAGCCCTTCGTGTATGGCCTGGCCATCGAGCGCCGTCTGATCACGGCGGCCAGTCTCCTCGAAGAGCCCCTCTCCAATCACGTCCCGACCACGCCTGACGAGCGCATGTGGGTCAGCGTGCGGCGGGCGCTGGCCGAAGGCATGCCCGATCCGGCGGCCAACCTGATGCGCCTGTTCGGCGAGGGGCTGGCCGAGCGCCTGCGCCTGGCCGACGTGGATATCGGGCGCGGTGGCACACCCGACCTCGGGTTGATGCAGCTGGCCGGCTTGTATCGCAGCCTGGCGAGTGGTGGCCAGTGGCTGGCGCCGCGCTGGGTGCCTGCTTTCGGCGAACGGCAGTCCAGGCGCCTGCTGCGGCCGGAGGCCGCCTTCATCGTCAGCGATGTGCTGGTCGAGCCGGACGAGGATGGTTCGGGCTTGCCCTTTGTCTACCGGCAGTATTCGCCGGATGGCCGGGACGCCATCGCGGTCGGGTTCTCCGAGCGTTACACGCTGGCCCTGTGGGTCTCGTCCGGCCGGAGTGCCGCGCTGGCGGCGGGGCAGGTCTGGCACGACGTGATGCGCGGGCTGCACAAGGGGGCGCCCCCGTTGCGCCCGTGGCCTCCGGCGGGCGTGGTGCCCAGCCTGGTGGTGTTCGAGCCGCCCCTCGAGAATGCCCGTCGCGAGTGGTTCATCCGGGGCACGGAGACCGACAGGGTCAGCCCGCCGCGCAGCCTCGCCCGCATCAGCCATCCCCTCAACGGCATGCTCGTCGATGCCATGGCCATCGTGGACGACCCGGGCTACCGCGTCATGCTCGACGCCGTGCATGTGCCGCCGGGCGCCTGGTGGCGCCTCAACGGCGAGCGGATCGCGGGCAGCAACGGCCTGCGTACGGCC
Organism: Zoogloea sp.; assembly: GCA_017309145.1. Classification (GTDB taxonomy): domain Bacteria; phylum Pseudomonadota; class Gammaproteobacteria; order Burkholderiales; family Rhodocyclaceae; genus Zoogloea. The sequence continues at coordinate 1,239 of JAFLDU010000126.1, forward strand.
TGGCGGCCGGTGGCCGGCCGGCATGTGCTCGAACTGGTGTCGCCCGAAGGGCAGGTGCTCGACAGCGTGACCTTCGCGGTTCGGGCGCCGCTGGAGTGAGCTCCGGCTGCAGATCACCCGGGCCGGCGGCCGGGTCGATCAGAGCCAGCGGATCAGCAGACCCACCAGAAGGGAAAGCAGCAGGGTGCTCGTCAGCGGGATGTGGATGTGCCGCCCGAAGAGGTCGAAGTGGATGTCACCGGGCAGGTGACCCAGCCGCCAGCGCCGGGTTTTCAGGCTGGAGCCAAAGCCCGACACGACGGCGATCACGACGATGGCAAGCAGCCATTTCAGCATTTACGGTGACCCGCCTGGGTAAAAACCCTCAATTTAAACGTGGATGAGTGTGGTCCGGCGACTTTTGTGCTTTGCCGCAAGAAGCGGGTACGGTACCTTGTCGTGATAACACATCACCCAGAACAGCCCATGATTCTCCCCCTCATCGCCACTTCTGCCCAATCTTCCTGTCGTGGAGTGGCCGCATGAACCGTTCCCGCTTTGGTGACCTCGAAGTCCTCTGCCGTGCTCCTTCCGAGCCGTCCTGTGCAACACCCCTGCTTTTCGTGCACGGCGCCTACGCGGGGGCATGGTGCTGGGACGAGTATTTCCTGAAGTATTTCGCCAGCCAGGGCTACACGGCCTATGCGGTCTCCCTGTCCGGCCATGGTGGCAGTCGTGGGCGGGCCTACCTCGACAGCTTCTCGATCGCGGACTACGTCGATGATGTGGCCGAGGTGGCCGGCAAGCTGCCCGTCGCGCCGGTGCTCATCGGTCATTCCATGGGCGGCATGGTGGTCCAGAAATACCTGGAGAAGCACTCGGCCCCGGCGGTCGCACTGCTCTCGTCGGTTCCGCCGCAGGGCCTGCTGGGCTCGGCCTTCGGCCTGGCCTTCTCCAAGCCGGGCCTGCTGGGTGACCTGAACCGCATCATGGGCGGCGGCCAGCCCCAGATGGAAACCTTGCGCCATGCGCTCTTCCATGAGGCCATCGAGCTGGAGCGGCTGCAGCGCTACTACCACCTCTGTCAGCCGGAGTCCCACCGGGCGATCTGGGACATGTCCCTGTTCGACCTGCCCTATCTGTCGCGCATGCAGGTGCCGCCGATGCTGGTGATGGGGGCCGAACACGACGTGCTGATCCCGCCGGACCAGGTTCGCATGACGGCCGAGCGCTACGGGGTGGAGGCCCTCATCCTGCCCGGGCTGGGGCACGGCATGATGATGGAGTCGGATTGGCAGCGGGCCGCCGATCCCATCGTGGCCTGGCTGAAGACTCTGGATCTGTAATGTTGCTGTAATTGACCTGCCGGTGTGAAGTTCGTCATTGCCCGGCGTGTCGGGCTGGACCATGCTTGGATCACGCGCAAGGCAGGTTCCCGGGAGACACACCCCGGAGCGTCGGCCGAGTTTCCTTCAACCTTCGAAGGCTGCCGCCGTTAAGCTAAACAGGGGGCTGCTCCCCCAACCCCGAACGGAGGCCGAAATGGTGATCTGCATGGACATGGAAAGCGGTGCCCGCACCTATCTCGACCGGGAAGACGAGCCCGGTCTGGCCTATGGCGATGAGGTGCTCAATGCCAACCCGCTGCCGCCCGAGCTGGCGCTTGGACTGCAGGAGATTCCAGCAAGCGCGCCCGAGCGGCACTTTGTGCCGACGGACGTGGATGCCTTCCTGAGCGCGGTCTATCGCTTCCAGGAATGACCCTCTAGCCCCCTGCGGCCCGTCCATGACGGGCTGTGGCACAGGGCTGAGTGGGGGCTACAGCGTGTGGAGCCGGTCGCCGCGCAGGAAGCCGATCAGCGGTTGATCGATGTTCCGGCCCAGGGCGATGACCTTGAACAGTTCCCCCATCTCATGCGGGCCGGTGAGGCGTTGCACGGCCTTGGCGGCCCGGATGTAGTCGGCCCCTTCCTCCGGGGCGCGGCGTGACAGGCATTCCAGAATGCCGCAATTGAACAGCAGATTGGCCTGGTCGGCGTAGCCCAGCACATCCAGGCCCGCTTCGAAGCCGGCCTCAGCCACCGCGGTGAAGTCCACGAAGGCCGTGATGTCGTTCAGTCCCGGCCACAGGAAGGGATCACCGTGGGCGTGGTGCCGGAAGTAGCACAGCAGGGTGCCGGTGCTGCGGCTGCTGAGGTAGTACTCCGCCCGCGGGTAGCCGTAATCCACCAGCAGCAATGCACCGCTCTGCAGGCGTGCGGCCCATTCGGCAATCCAGGCGCGGCCCGCCAGATTGAGTTCGCTGACGTACTCGCCCTCTTCGGGCAGGGGGATCTCCAGGGCCGCAGCGGCTTCGGCAACGCGGCCGACGGCGGGCTTGTCGGCCCAGGCGAAGCCGCCCGACTCGGCCCGGGCCACGCCGCGCTCGAAGATGCCGTCGGGGCGCCAGGCGATCAGGTGGACCGGCATCACATCCAGCACCTCATTGGCGACCAGTGCGCCTGAGAAGTGCTCGGGCATGCCGTCCAGCCACTTCACCCGGCTGGCCAGGTGGGGGGCCTTCCGGGCCAGGGTGTCGAACTGGCGTTCCCGCAGCTCGCCGGATACTTCGAGGATCGAATAGGTTTCGGGCAGGGCGCCGCGGTGTTCAAGTTCGAGCAGCAGGTCGGCGGCCAACAGGCCGGTGCCGGCCCCGGCCTCGATGAGGTGGGGGGCTGACAAGGCCATGATCTGTTCGACCTGCGCGGCGAGCGCCTGTCCGAACAGCGGGGTGAGCTCAGGGGCGGTGATGAAGTCGCCGCCGGGCCCGAATTTGCGGGCGCCCCCGCTGTAGTAACCGACACCAGGGGCGTAGAGGGCTTCCGCCATGTAGGTGGCGAACGAGATCCAGCCTCCCTGGGCGTCGATCAGCGAGTGCAGCCGGGCGACGAGGCGGTCGCTCTGTTCAAGGGCTTCAGGCGAGGGCTGGGGGAGCTTCATGGGATGGGCCGCGCGGAAAAGCCCGCATTCTACCCGCCCAGCCAGGTGTCCCGGCGGGGCCGACGCACCGTATCATTGCAATCCCTTAGCCGATGTCCCATTTCTGAACCGATGAAGTCTGAAGCCTCTGCTCCCGTCGTCTTGGTCACCGGTGCGGCCCGTCGTGTCGGCGCCGAGATTGCGCGCCACCTGCATGCCGCAGGGGCGCGTGTGGTCCTGCATTGTCGTCGCTCCGGTGCCGAGGCCGAGGCCCTGGCTGCGGGCTTCAACGCCCAGCGGCCGGATTCGGCCCGGGTCCTGCAGGCCGACCTGCTCGACAGTGTTGTGCTGCCAGGGCTGGTGGAGCAGGCTGTCGCCGCGTTCGGGCGGCTGGATGGGCTGGTCAACAATGCTTCGAGTTTCTTTCCGACCGCCCTGGGCGAGATCGACGAGGCGGCCTGGTTCGACCTGATGGGCTCCAACCTCAAGGCCCCGCTGTTCCTGTCCCAGGCTGCCGCACCCTATTTGCGGTCGAGCCGTGGCGGGATCGTCAATATCGTGGACATCCATGCGGAGCGTCCGCTGAAGGGCTATCCCGTGTATTGCGCGGCCAAGGCGGGCCTGCTGGGACTGACCCGTGCCCTGGCCGTGGAGCTGGCGCCCGAGGTGCGGGTCAATGGGGTGTCGCCGGGAGCCATCGAATGGCCGGACGACGGCCAGTTTCTGCCCGAGGAGCGTGACGCCATCGTGCGGCACACCCTGCTGGGTCGGGTCGGGTCGCCTGCAGACATCGCCCGCAGCGTGGTCTTCCTGCTGCTGGAGGCGCCCTACATCACTGGACAGATCCTGGCGGTGGATGGCGGGCGCAGCGCCCACCTATAGATTCTTTAACACTTGAGTCGGACGGGGCAATACCCGGACGAACTATAATATTTGAATACTGGAACAACATGGAACATGCAGTGGCAGTTGCCGATCTCCTGACCGCAGACGTCCCGGAAAAGGAGTCGCGCCATTCAAACACCTTCCTGCGCCTCAAGAAGTTCCTTGAGCGCAAGGTGGGCGAGGCCATCGGGGACTACAACATGATCTCGGACGGCGACGTGGTGATGGTCTGCGTCTCCGGCGGCAAGGATTCCTTTTCGCTGCTGTCCATCCTCCTTGCTCTGCGGGAGCGGGCGCCGATCGACTTCCGCATCGTGGCGATGAACCTGGACCAGAAGCAGCCCGGCTTCCCGGATCACGTGCTGCCGGCCTATTTCGAGTCCCTCGGGGTCGAATACCGGATCGTGACCGAGAACACCTACAAGATCGTCAAGGAAAAAATTCCCGAGGGTAAGACGACTTGTTCGCTCTGTTCGAGGCTGCGCCGCGGCATCATTTACCGCACTGCAAAAGAGATCGGCGCCACCAAGATCGCCCTGGGACATCACCGTGACGACATGATCGAGACCCTGTTTCTGAACATGTTCTTCGCAGGCAAGATGAAGTCGATGCCGCCCAAGCTGGTCAGCGATGATCGCCAGAACGTGGTCATCCGTCCGCTGGCATACTGTTCCGAAAAGGATATCGAACGTTTTGCCCGGGGCATGGAATATCCCATCATCCCGTGCAACCTGTGTGGCAGCCAGGAGAATGCCCAGCGCAAGCAGATCAAGGCTATGCTGAGAGACTGGGATGCCCGCTTCCCGGGGCGCATCAACTCGATTGGCAATGCCCTCAGGAGCGTGGTGCCGTCGCACCTCGCAGACAACGAGCTCTTTGACTTCCGTGGTGTCTCCTGTGCTACAAATGTCGAGCAGGGTGACATCGTTTTCGACGCCCCCGATCTGCCCACCGAGGTTGTGGTGGGCGATGCGATTCCGATCGGAATCTGGAAAGGCTAGCATCCATGACTCGTCCCGGCTCGGACGAGTCGCCAGGTATTGCCGGAGTTCGCAAGCATGAATGAGCGTGTCCAGGCCCCGAGTCTCGTGTATGCCGATGTCGCGGGAGGCGACCGGCTGGCCGGCCGTCTGGGAGCTGCAGAGGCAGGCTATGCCGTCGAGCGTTGCCTGAATCGCATGTCCCGTTGCGCCGAGGCTTATTCCGCCACCGATCTGCAGGTCCGGACGGACGTGGTGGTCGCGCGTTTCCTCGATGCCGATTCGGCCCTGCTGGCAGCCCGGGAGATGCGCGAGCGCGTCCGGGCGCTGCCACCGATGAGCGGCATCAAGCTGGTGCTGCGGGCTGGCGTGGTGCTGGAGGCGGATGCGGAGAGCGCTCTCGAAAAGCCGGAAGCCCTGGCTGCCTGGCTGGTGTCCAGTCAGAGTCCCGATACCATCGCCGTGTCGGAAGGCTTCGGCCAGGCTCTGTCACCTTCCATGCGTCGCATGCTGGGGCGACTGGGGGACAACGACGGTAATGTGCCCTTTCCTGCGCTCGAACTGGGCGAGGCTCCGCCGCCGACGCCGGCCGAACTGCGCCTCGATGCCATCCAGGCCCACAAGACCCTCAATGTGAGCTTTCGCGGCCGCAGCTGGTGCATCGATGCGGCGCACCCTACGCTGCTCTTCGGGCGGGAGACGGGCAACGACATCGTGATCCCGGATCCCCGTGTGTCTCGCCAGCATGCCCGCATCGAGTTGCGCGGAGGGCTCTTCTACCTGGCGGATACCAGCACCAATGGTACCTATCTGCTCGAGCAGGGGCGGGCGGAGCTGTGCATCAAGCGAGAGGAGTTCATCCTGAGCGAGCAGGGGCATATCGGCTGCGGTTTCTCGCCAGCCGAGAACATGTCCGACGCGGTGGCCTTCGCCCTGGCCTGAAGACTCAAGCACACCGTCCACGCAAACGGGCCGCATCTGCGGCCCGTTGTGTCTGATGCGCGCGCTGGATGTGGGGGCTTAGCCCTTGAGGCAGCTGCTCATGAAGGCTTTGCGCTCGTCGCCCTTCAGGGCCTTCTCGCCGGCTTCCTTGTTACAGGATTTCATCTTGTCCTGCTGGGTCGGTTTGGCGGCGGGCTTGGCAGACAAGCACTGTTTCATGAAGGCCTTGCGCTCGTCACCCTTCTTGTCGGCGGCGGAGGCGTTGCACTCCTTCATCTTGTTCTGCTGTTCGGTGGCGGCGAAGGCCGTGGGTGCCAGGCTGGCGGAGAGCAGGGTCGCGGCGACGCCAAGGATCAGTTTTTTCATCAGGCCACTCCTCGTAAGGGCGATTTGGGGAACTGCTACAGCATCATAAACGGCGCATCCTTCACGGCGTTGACCGCCGGTCTGAGGAGGGGCGCCGGATTTCGGATAAATAGTGTGAAGACCGTGCGGGAGTGGCCTAGAGCCCTTCCTCCATGGCCCGTCGTTGGCGATCGACGAACTCCTGGGTGGAGTCGATTCCGCGCAGCAGCAGGATGGTCGAGCGCACCGCCGCTTCGAGCAGCACGGCCAGGTTGCGGCCTGCTGCCACCGGCAGCACGACCCGCCGGATCGGTACGCCCACGATGTTCTGCTGCTCCATGTCGTGGCTCAGGCGCAGCGGGTCTTCCTGTCCGGGCTGGCGCCGTTGCAGATGCACCACCAGCTTGAGCTTCATCTTCCGGCGGCAGGCCGTTTCGCCGAAGATGGTGCGGATATTGAGGATGCCGAGGCCGCGGACCTCGATCACGTCCTGGAGCAGCTCCGGGCAGCGCCCTTCGAGCACGGTGGGTGCGATGCGCGAGAATTCGACGATGTCGTCAGCGACCAGGCCATGGCCCCGCGAGATCAGTTCGAGGGCGAGCTCGGATTTGCCGGCACCGGAATCGCCGGTGATGAATACGCCCAGCCCCAGCACGTCCATCAGCACACCGTGCAGGGCCACCCGCTCTGCCAGCTTGCGGGAGAGGTAGCTGCGCAGGTTGTCGATCACGTTGGCCGAGGGCAGGGGGCTGGCGAACAGGGCGACATCCTCGTTGGCGCAGAGGGTGCGGATGATGCTGGGGATGTCCTCGTCGTCGGCCACGATGAGTGCCGGTGGAGCGTAGGAGAGGATCTCCCTGACGTGGTGAATGACTTTTTCGCGGGTCTGGCGGCGTGCCCAGGCCACCTCCGAGGAGCCCAGGATCTGCAGGCGGTCGGGGTGGATCAGGTTGAGGTGGCCGACCATGTCGGCGGGCCAGATGCGGTCTTCCGAGACCGAAATGCGGGTATCGAGGCTGCCGCAGATATGCCGCAGCCTCAGGCGTTCCAGATTGTCGTCAAACAGCCGGGCTACCGTTGTCTGGCGCATCGCTACCCCAGTTGGCGAAGAGGGCGTGGGCTGCGAGTGCGTCCGGCGCGCTCATCAGTTGTTCGCGGAAGGGGCGGTCACTGAACATCTGGGCCAGCTCGGAAAGAAGCTGCAGATGGTGTTCGTTGGCCTGTTCGGGGACCAGCAGCACGAACAGCATGCTCACCGGGCGTCCGTCCGGGGCATCGAAGGGGACGGGTTCGGCCAGCCGGATGAAGGCGCCGAGGGCATCCTTGAGGCCCTTGATGCGGCCGTGCGGGATGGCGATGCCTTGGCCCAGGCCTGTGGATCCCAGCTTTTCGCGGGCGAACAGGCTGTCGAAGACCGTACTGCGGCCGATGCCGTGGTTGTTCTCGAACAGCAGTCCGGCCTGCTCGAAAGCACGCTTCTTGCTGCTCGCCTCAAGGCCGACGACCACATTGGCCGAGGGCAGGAGTTTGGCGATGAGATTCATTGATGGATTCTCCTGCAGTCGGCGGGGCCGATACAGGTTTCCGGTGGAGTGCGATTCCGGGATCCGGAGGCGGGGGCCGCCGGGGCCGTTGTGTGTCAATTGGGGCGCATTATAGCCACAACGGTCCCGGGGAAAAGGGTCTTGCTCGCGTGAACGATCAGGACTCGGCGAGGTGTTGCTTCAGCGAGTCATGGCCGTGGTCGCCGGTCTTGTCCTTGTACTTCAGAACCTGGCGGTCCAGCTTGTCGGTCAGGGCGTCGATGGCGGCGTACATGTCGGAGTCTTCGCTCTCGACATGGATGTCCTTGCCACGGACGTGGACGGTGACTTCTGCCTTCTGACGCAGCTTCTCCACCGAGAGGATCACGCCGACGCTGGTGACGTTGTCGAAATGCCGGATGACGCGGTCGAGCTTGGCAGAGACGTACTCGCGGATGGCCGGCGTGACTTCGACGTGATGCCCCGTGATGTTGAGGTTCATGACTGTTACCTTTCTGTCAGATGGATTTGCGCAGACTGACCGGCGGGATGTCGAGGGACTCGCGGTATTTTGCAATGGTCCGCCGAGCCACCACGATACCCTGCTGGCCTAACAACTCGGCAATCTTCGCGTCGGACAAGGGCTTCTTCTTGTCTTCCGCTCCCACGAGCTGGCGAATCAGCGCCCGAATCGCTGTCGAGGAAGCGGCTCCACCACTGTCGGTGGCGACGTGACTGCCGAAAAAATACTTGAACTCGAAAATACCCCGCGGCGTGGCCATGTACTTTTGGGTGGTCACCCGGGAGACGGTGGATTCGTGTAGATCCAGCTGCTCGGCGATCTCCCGCAGGGTAAGCGGGCGCATTGCCACATCGCCATAATCGAAGAACTGGCGCTGGCGGTCAACGATCGCTTGCGAGACGCGCTGGATGGTCTCGAAACGCTGCTGGACGTTCTTGATCAGCCAGCGGGCTTCCTGCAGGTGGCTCGACAGGGAGCCGCTGGCGCCCCGGTTGTCGCGCAGGATCTGGGCATACAGCTGATTGACGCGCAGCCGTGGCATGGCGTCCGGGTTGAGGCTGACGACCCAGTTGTTGCGCAGCTTGCGCACCACCACGTCGGGCACCACGTACCGGGTGTCGGCCTGGGAGAACTGGGCGCCCGGCCGGGGGTTGAGGCTCAGGATCAGGGCATGGGCCTCGCGCAGGGCTTCGTCGTTGCAGCGCAGGGCGCGCTTGAGCTTGAGGAAGTCACGGGCTGCCAGCAGCTCCAGATGGTTGGCGACGATGGCCCGGGCGAGTTCGCGGGCGTCGCTGGGCGGGAGCGCCTGCAGCTGCAGGCCCAGGCATTGGGCCACGTCGGTGGCGCCGATGCCGGCCGGGTCCAGGCTCTGGATCTGGCACAGGGCGATCTTGAGGTCGTCCAGCTCGATCTCGAGCTCGGGCGGCAGCAGGGGCAGCAGATCTTCGAGATCCTGGCCGAGGTAGCCGTCATCGTCGAGGGCTTCGATCAGGAAGCGGACGAGGGCGCGATCCCGGTCGGACAGCGGGGTCAGGGCGATCTGCGCGTCCAGGTGGTCGCGCAGGGATGGCAGGGCCGCCTGGAACTCCTGGAAGTCCGTGTCGTCGTCATCGTCGCGCTGGCCGCCGCTGCCGGCGGCCTGCCATTCCCCGGCCTCGCCGGAGTTGTCGAAATCCGGGTCGACTTCGCGTTCGCGCTCGGCCTCCCGGGATTGCTCCTGTTCCCGCTCCTGGGCGGCCTCGCTGCCTGCCGGTGCCACGGGCGCAGGGGCCTCCATGCGGCTCGAACCGAGGTCACCTTCGGGCTCCTCACGTTCGAGCATCGGATTTTCGAGAAGGATCTTCTCGATCTCCTGGTTGAGCTCAAGCGTGGACAGCTGCAGCAGCTTGATCGACTGCTGGAGTTGCGGAGTCAGTGCAAGGTGCTGGGAGAGTTTGAGCTGAAGGCTTGGCTTCATGGGTCGTCTTGGCCGTCAGAGCCGGAAGTGCTCGCCGAGATACACCTGGCGAACCTGTTCGTTGTGAACGATCTCGTCGGGCCGTCCGCTGGCCAGGACTTCGCCGGCGTTGATGATGAAAGCGCGGTCGCAGATCCCCAGGGTCTCGCGCACATTGTGGTCGGTGATCAGCACGCCGATGCCTTTCTCCTTGAGGAAGCGGATGATCTTCTGGATGTCGATCACGGCGATCGGGTCGACGCCGGCAAAGGGTTCGTCGAGCAGGATCAGCCTGGGATCGGTGGCCAGGGCCCGGGCGATCTCGCAGCGTCGGCGCTCGCCACCCGACAGGGAGATGGCGGTGCTGTCGCGCAGGTGGTCGATGCCCAGTTCTTCGAGCAGCTCGTCCAGGCGCTGGGCCATGCGGGCCTTGTCGAGCTTCTGCAGCTCGAGCACAGCCTGGATGTTCTCGGCGACGGTGAGCTTGCGGAAGACGCTCATCTCCTGGGGCAGGTAGGACAGGCCCAGGCGCGCACGTTGATGAATGGGGCGATGGGTCAGCACCTGATCGTCGAGGGTGATCTCGCCACCGTCGGCGGCCACCAGGCCGACGATCATGTAGAAGCAGGTGGTCTTGCCCGCGCCGTTGGGGCCGAGCAGGCCCACCACTTCGCCGCTGCCGACGTCGAAGGAGACATCATGGACGACCGTACGGGCCTTGTACTTCTTGCGCAGGTTGCTGACTTTAAGCAGGCTCATCGCCGGGATGTTCTTTCAGGACTCTACGTATTATTTCGGTGGAAAAACCACGACCTTGAAGGAAACGCGCCTGACGGGCCCATTCCCGCTGATCCGCCGGCGCGCTGGAGAACTTGCGGCGGACCACATCCCGCGCCCGTTCCAGCTCGCTGTCGCCGCAGTTGTCCTCGATGGCCTCACCGATCAATTCCGCCGCCACACCGCGTCGGGACAGCTCCAGGCGCAGGCGGGAGGCGCCGAAGCGGTCTGCCTTGGCTCTTACATAGGCGTCCGCAAAGCGGGCGTCGGAAAGCAGGCCGAGCTCGGCCAGACGGTCGAGCTCGGAATTGACTTCGTCCTCGCTGCCCAGGCTGCCCAGTTTGCGTGCCAGCTCCATGCGGGAGTGCTCCCGCTGGGCCAGGCAACGCAGGGCACGTTCGTGCAGGCTGGCGGCCATGGATCGCCCGGGGTCTTACTCGGCGGCCGCTGCCGCGGGGGCGCGTGCGATGACGGCCATCTCGGGCAGGTTGCAGGCCACGCGGATCTTGTTTTCGATCTCACGGGCGATGTGCGGGTTGGCCTTCAGAAACTCGCGGGCGTTGTCCTTGCCCTGGCCGATCTTTTCGCCATTGTAGGCATACCAGGCGCCGGACTTGTCCACGAACTTGTGGATCACGCCCAGGTCGATGATCTCGCCCTCGCGCGAGGTGCCCTCGCCGTAGAGGATATCGAAGAGGGTTTCCCGGAACGGGGGGGCGACCTTGTTCTTGACGACCTTGACCTTGGTCTCGGAGCCGATCACCTCGTCGTTCTTCTTGATCGTGCCGATGCGCCGGATGTCCATGCGCACGGACGCGTAGAACTTGAGGGCGTTGCCGCCGGTGGTGGTCTCGGGGCTGCCGAACATCACGCCGATCTTCATGCGGATCTGGTTGATGAAGATCACCAGAGTGTTGGTCCGCTTGATGTTGGCGGTGAGTTTGCGCAGGGCCTGGGACATCAGGCGGGCCTGCAGGCCGGGGAGCTGGTCGCCCATCTCGCCTTCGATTTCGGCCTTGGGGGTGAGGGCGGCCACAGAGTCAACGATGACCACATCCACGCCGCCGGAGCGGACCAGCATGTCGGCGATCTCGAGGGCCTGTTCGCCGGTGTCGGGCTGGGAGATCAGCAGGTCGCCAATGTTTACGCCGAGCTTCTGGGCATAGGTGACGTCGAGGGCGTGTTCTGCGTCGATGAAGGCGGCGGTGCCACCGAGCTTCTGCATCTCGGCGACGACCTGGAGGGTCAGGGTGGTCTTGCCGGAGGATTCAGGACCGTAGATCTCGACGACCCGGCCGCGGGGCAGGCCGCCGATGCCGAGGGCGATGTCGAGGCCGAGGGAGCCCGTGGACACGGTCTGGATGTCGCTTTCGACCTCACCGTCGCCGAGGCGCATGATCGAGCCCTTGCCGAACTGCTTTTCGATCTGCGAAAGCGCGGCGGCGAGGGCCTTGGCCTTGTTGTCATCCATGTGTCGTATTCCTTGCTCAAAGGGTTTTGGAGATTATGGCACAGAGTTTGCGTGCGGGTGGACGCGCAATGCCGGGTACGAAGCATGCTTGCGCATAACTGGTATTTTATACAGTTATTGCGGGAGGTCCACCCTTGCGGCCCTGTTCTCCGGAAATGGCTGTTCAGCGATAGCGACGGAGGAGCTCTTCGAGGGCGAAGACGACGGCCTGGCGGCGTACCGACTCCCGGTCGCCGTCGAAGTGGCAGGTCGCCGTCTGGGGGGCTTCCCCTGTGCGTGCCCAGCCGAAGCAGACGGTGCCGACCGGCTTGTCGGCCGATCCGCCGCCGGGGCCGGCGATGCCGGAGATCGACAGGGCGACATCGGCCTCGGTGCGTTCCAGGGTGCCCTTGGCCATCGAGGCGGTGGTGTTCTCGCTGACTGCGCCATGACGTGCCAGGGTCATGGGCGAGACGCCCAGCAGGGCCACCTTGGCATCGTTGGAATAGGTGATGAAGCCGCTGTCGAACCAGTGCGAGCTGCCGGCGGTGGCGGTGACCACCTCGGCCACCCAGCCACCGGTGCAGGATTCGGCGGTGGCGAGGCGCCAGCCGCGGCTTTGCAGGTGATCGCCGACGATGCGCGACAGGGTTTCGAGTTGGGCGTCCATCAGTCCAGGATCCTTACGAGGAGGGCCAGCGTCAGCAGGGTATAGCCGGCGGCCAGCAGGTCGTCGAGCATCACGCCGAAGCCGCCCCGGGTGTGTTCATCCACCCAGCGGATGGGCTGTGGCTTGACGATGTCGAAGAAGCGGAAGAGGACGAAAGCCGTGGCCTGCCAGGCCAGGCTGTCCGGGCTCAACCAGAGCACCAGCCAGATCGCGACGATCTCATCCCAGACGATGCTGCCGTGGTCGGCCACGCCCAGGGCGCGGCCGGTCTTTTCGCAGGCCAGGATGCCGAACAGGAAGGACGCCAGCAGCAGCCCGCCGAACAGGCCGTCGCTCAGGGAGGCACTGACCAGGGGGTAGAGCAGCCATCCGGCCAGCGTGCCGGCGGTGCCCGGGCCCTTGGGCCACAGCCCGGAGCCGAAGCCGAGCGCGACGAAGTGCGCCGGATCAGACATCAGGAAGCGCGGTGTGGGCTTCATGGGCTGCGGCCGAAGTGGTCGTAGCCGCTGGCGGTCAGTGTTTCGAGGCGGCCGTCGGTATGGCGCAGGCTGACCTGCCGGGTGTCGGCGGTGAGCCGGCCGATGCGGTGCAGAGGGAGCTGCAGGCTGTTCTGCACGGCGATCAGCGCGTCACGCCTGTCCGGTGGCGCCGAGAACAGCAACTCGTAGTCGTCGCCACCGGCGGTGCAAGCCTGCAGGGCGAGGCCGGCATCGCCGCAGGCGGCAATCAGGGGGGCGAGGGGGAGGGCGGCGTGATCGATCTCGGCGCCCACGCCGGACAGCTCGAGGATGTGGTTCGCGGCGGGCGACAGGGCGAGTTCACCGGCGACCATCTTTTGCGCCAGGGCAAT
>JAFLDU010000127.1 GCA_017309145.1 Zoogloea sp.
GCCGAGTACAAGGAAGTGATGGACAACATCGCCGACCTGCTCGACATCCTGGCGCGTCCCGAGCGCATCACCGCGATCATTGTGGACGAGCTGAACCTCATCAAGCAGCAGTTCGGCGACCCGCGTCGCTCCGAGGTGGTGATGAACACCGCCGACATCAACATCGAGGACCTGATCGCACCCCAGGACATGGTTGTGACCTTGTCCCATACCGGCTACTTCAAGCGCCAGCCGCTGACCGACTACCGGGCGCAGAAGCGCGGTGGGCGTGGCAAGCAGGCCGCCGCAGTGAAGGACGACGACTTCGTCGACCAGCTCTTCGTGGCCAACACCCACGACCACATTCTGTGCTTCTCCAACCGTGGACGCCTTTACTGGCTCAAGGTGTACGAGGTGCCGGAAGGCACCCGCAACAGCCGCGGTCGGCCCATCGTCAATCTCTTCCCGCTGCTTGAGGGAGAGAAGATCACTGCCGTGCTGCCGGTCAAGGTGTTCGATGAAGGGCATTTCATCTTCATGGCCACGGCCCAAGGCACCGTCAAGAAGACGCCGCTCACCGACTTCTCCAACCCGCGCAAGGCCGGCATCATCGCTGTGGGCCTGGACGAGGGGGACTACCTGGTCGGCGTGGCGATCACCGACGGTCAGCACGACGTGATGATGTTCTCCGACGCTGGCAAGGCCGTGCGTTTCAGCGAGAACGATGTGCGTCCGATGGGCCGTCAGGCCCGTGGTGTGCGCGGCATGATGCTGGAGGATGGTCAGACCGTGATCGCCATGCTGGTGGCCAGCGACGAGGCGCAGAGCGTGCTCACTGCCACCGAGAACGGCTACGGCAAGCGCACCCCGATCGGCGAGTACACCCGTCACGGTCGTGGCACCAAGGGCATGATCGCCATCCAGACCTCCGACCGTAACGGCAAGGTGGTGGCGGCCACGCTGGTGACCGAGAAGGACCAGATCATGCTCATCACCACCGGCGGTGTGCTGGTGCGCACCCGTGTTGCCGAGATTCGCGAGATGGGGCGGGCCACCCAGGGCGTCACCCTGATCTCGGTGGATGAGGGCAGCACCCTCTCCGGCGTGCAGAAGATCCTCGAAGGCGAGGAGGAAGAGCAGGATGCCGGTGAGGTCGAAGGTGGCGAGGGCCCCGCGGGCGATCAGCCGGCGGCCTGAGCGGAACGAGCAACAAGGATTCGGATAATGCGGATATTCAACTTCTCGGCCGGTCCGGCCGTCCTGCCCACCACTGTGCTGGAGCAGGTTCGCGACGAGCTTCTCGACTGGCGTGGTCGTGGCATGGGCATCATGGAAATGAGCCACCGGGGCAAGGATTTCTCCGGGGTCATCGCCGAGACGGAAGCCGATCTGCGCGAGCTGATGGGCATCCCCGCCAACTACAAGGTGCTCTTCCTGCAGGGAGGGGCCACCCAGCAGTTCGCCCAGATTCCCATGAACCTGCTGGCGGGGCGCTCGGCCGACTACATCGTCACCGGCTCCTGGTCCAAGAAGGCCTACAAGGAGGCCCAGCCCTTCGGCGCGGTGCGTCTGGCCGGGAGCACGGAGGCCGATGCCTTCACCCGGCTGCCCCGGGCGGACGAGCTGAAGCTCGACCCCCAAGCCGCTTACCTGCATATCTGTACCAACGAGACCATCCACGGCGTCGAGATGTTCGATGTGCCGGAGGCGCCCGTCGGCGTGCCGCTGGTGGCGGACATGAGCTCCCACATCCTGTCGCGTCCGATGGACGTGTCCCGCTACGGCCTGATCTACGCCGGCGCCCAGAAGAACATCGGCCCGGCCGGCCTGGTCATCGTGATCGTGCGGGAAGACCTGCTCGGCAAGGCGTCGGCGCTCACCCCGGGGGTGATGAACTACGCCGTGATGGCCGAGCATGGCTCCATGCTCAACACCCCGCCCACCTTCGGCATCTATCTGGCTGGGCTGATCTTCAAGGATCTCAAGGCGCAGGGTGGGCTGGCGGCGGTCGAGAAGATCAACGTGGCCAAGGCTCGCAAGCTTTACGATGCCATCGAGGCGAGTGGCGGCTTTTACCGTAATCCGGTGGATGTGCCGTGCCGCTCGCGGATGAACGTGCCCTTCACCCTGGCCGATCCGGCCCTGGATGCAGCTTTCCTGGCGGAGGCCGATGCGCTGAGGCTGTCCGGGTTGAAGGGGCACAAGTCGGTGGGAGGCATGCGTGCGTCGATCTATAACGCCATGAGCCTCGAGGGTGTGGATGCGCTGGTGGCGCTGATGCAGGATTTCGCCGCCCGCAAGGGTTGAGCGGAGCGGTTTCATTGTCAGGAGCGGGAATGAACGAAGGGATGCTGCAGGAGCTCGGCGTGGTGCGCGAGCAGATCGACGCCATTGATGCCCAGATGCTGGCGCTGCTCAACCAGCGCGCCAAGTGTGCCCAGCACGTAGGCGAGATCAAGGCCAAGTATGGTGACGCCGGTTACATCTACCGGCCGGAGCGTGAGGCGCAGGTGCTGCGGCGCATCCAGTCCCTCAACCAGGGGCCGCTGCCAAATGAGAGCGTGACCTTCTTCTTCCGCGAGGTGATGTCCGCCTGCCTGTCCCTCGAGACGCCGCTGGGCATCGCCTTCCTCGGACCCCTCGGCACCTTCTCGGAGAGTGCGGCCGTCAAGCATTTCGGTCATGCCGCCCGCCTGGCGCCCCAGGGCACCATCGACGACGTGTTCCGCGAGGTCGAGGCTGGCCATGCCCACTATGGGGTGGCGCCGGTGGAGAACTCCACCGAGGGCGCCGTGGGGCGCACCCTCGACCTGCTGCTCGGCTCCTCGCTGAAGATCTGTGGTGAGGTGGTGTTGCGCATCCACCAGCATCTGATGACCCGGGAGACCGAGCTGGGCAAGATCACCAAGGTCTACTCCCACGCCCAGTCGCTGGCTCAGTGCCATGAGTGGCTGAACCGTTCCCTGCCGGGTGTGCCGCGTATCTCGGTGGGCAGCAATGCCGAAGCGGCCCGTCTGGCCTCCATCGAGCCGGGGGCTGCGGCGATCGCCGGCGAGGCTGCCTCAGAGCGCTACGATCTGCCGCGCCTGGTCGAGAGCATCGAGGACGAGCCCAACAACACCACCCGCTTCCTGGTGCTCGGCCGTCATGACGCCGGCCGCACCGGCGCCGACAAGACCTCGCTGATCCTCTCCGCGGCCAACCGGCCCGGTGCCGTGCATGAACTGCTGGCACCCTTTGCCCAGGCGGGCGTGTCCATGAACCGCCTGGAGTCCCGGCCGGCGCGTGCCGCCCTGTGGGAGTACGTGTTCTACGTGGACATTGAAGGTCACCGGGATGATCCGGCGGTCAAGGCCGCCCTGGATGACCTCGCTGGGCGTGCGGCTTACCTCAAGGTCCTGGGCTCCTACCCCCAGGCTGTTTACTGATTCCGGAGTTTTCCATGCGTGTGTGTGATCTGGCGCCTGCCCACATCCGGGCGATTTCCCCTTACCAGCCGGGCAAGCCCATCTCGGAGCTGGCCCGGGAAATGGGGCTGGCCGAGGCGTCCATCGTCAAACTGGCTTCCAATGAGAATCCGCTGGGCATCGGTGAGCGTACCCGCGCGGCCATCGAGGCCTCGCTGGCCGACATCGCACGCTACCCTGACGGAAATGGCTTCGAGTTGAAGGACGCCCTGTGTCGCCGCTATGGCGTGAAGATGAACCAGATCGTCCTGGGCAATGGTTCCAACGACATCCTCGAGCTGGCGGCCGGGGCCTTCCTGGGGCCGGACCGGGATGCTGTCTATGCTCAGCATGCCTTCGCCGTGTATCCCCTGGCGACCCAGGCCGCCGGCGCGCGCGGCATCGAGGTGCCGGCCAAGAACTTCGGCCACGACCTGGATGCCATGCTGGCTGCCATCACACCGGCGACCCGCGTCATCTTCATCGCCAACCCCAACAACCCGACCGGCACCTTCGTGCCCGGCGCCGAGCTCGAGGCCTTCCTCGCCCGTGTCCCCGCCGAGGTGCTGGTGGTTCTGGATGAGGCTTACACCGAGTATCTGGCCCCGGCCCAGCGCTACGATGCCATCGCCTGGCTCGAGCGTTTTCCCAATCTCCTGATCAGCCGCACCTTCTCCAAGGCCTACGGTCTGGCGGGCCTGCGGGTGGGTTACGGTCTGGGCAGCCCGGAGGTGATCGATCTGCTGAACCGGGTCCGTCAGCCCTTCAACGTGACCAGCGTGGGGCTGGCCGCCGCCGCGGCTGCCTTGTTCGACGATGACTTCCTGCAGCGCAGTTTCGAGATGAATCTGGCCGGCATGGCCCAGCTGACCGAGGGCTTCACCCGCCTGGGGCTGGACTGGATCCCCTCCGCCGGCAACTTCGTCACCTTCAAGGTGGGGGATGGTGCCAAGGTCAATGCGGGTCTGCTGCGCCAGGGCGTGATCGTGCGTCCGATCGGGGCGTATGGCATGCCTGAGTGGCTGCGCGTGTCGATCGGCCTGGAGAGCGAGAACGCACGTTTCCTCGAGGCCCTGCCGGCCGCGCTGGCCTGAGCGGAGCAGGGCGTGGACAAGATCGACAAGCTCGTCGTCTGCGGTGTCGGCCTGATCGGTGGCTCGGTGGCGCTGGCGCTGCGTCGGGCCCGGTTGGTCAATCGCATCGTCGGCGTCGGACGGCGGCCTGAGCCGCTGGTCATGGCCCGCCAGCTCGGTGTCATCGACGAGATTGCCACCGACTGGGCCGATGCCCTCAATGGTGCCAGCATGGTGCTGCTGGCCATGCCCGTCGGGCAGATGGACGCAGTGGCCGCTGCCATCGCTCCGCACCTGGCGCCGGGCACCATCGTCACCGATGCCGGCAGCACCAAACGCGATGTGATCGAGGCTATCTACCGCCATCTGGGTGCGCATCTGGCCACGGTGGTGCCGGCCCATCCCATCGCCGGGGCAGAGAAGAGCGGCCCGGCCGCCGCCCAGGCCGAACTCTACCGGGGCCGCAAGGTGGTCGTCACGCCCTTGCCTGAGAACACGCCCGAGGCTGTGGCGCGGGTGCGCGACATGTGGGCGGCCTGCGGTGCGGTGCTGCATGAGATGAGCCCGCAGGAGCACGACCGGGTGTTTGCCGCGGTCAGCCATCTGCCGCACCTCCTGGCCTTCGGCCTGGTGCACGACCTGGCCGGCCGGGCCAACGCCGAGCAGCTGTTCAGCTATGCGGCAAGCGGTTTTCGCGATTTCACCCGGGTAGCGGGCAGTCATCCCGAAATGTGGCGCGACATCTGTCTGGCCAACCGGCATTCACTGCTGGCCGAGTTGGATGCCTATCTGTCCGAACTGGCCTATCTGCGGGCGCTCCTGCTGGATTGCAACGGTCCCTCGCTGGAGGCCGTCTTCGCCGATGCCAGCCGGGCCCGCAACGAATGGGCCGACAAGGCTTTCCCTGCGACGCCCTCGGGCGAGTAATACAAGGATTTTCCATGGAATTCATCGATCTGCCGCCGATGCGGAAGGCCGCGGGCCAGGTGCGCCTGCCGGGCTCCAAGAGCATCTCGAACCGGGTGCTGCTGCTGGCTGCGCTGGCTGAGGGAGAGACGCTCGTCGAGGATCTGCTCGATTCCGATGACACCCGTGTGATGCGCAATGCCATCGTGGCCCTGGGCGTCGAGGTGGTGGAGGAGGGCGGCGCGCTGCGGGTCAAGGGCTGCGCGGGCCGCTTCCCCGGTCTCAAGGCTGATCTTTTCGTCGGTAACTCCGGGCTCAGCATCCGTACCCTGGTGCCTGCCATCGCGGCCAGTCTGTCGGGTGCGGCCGAGGATGCGGAAGTACGTCTGTCCGGCGTGCCGCGCATGCATGAGCGCCCCATC
This sequence comes from Zoogloea sp., assembly GCA_017309145.1. GTDB lineage: Bacteria > Pseudomonadota > Gammaproteobacteria > Burkholderiales > Rhodocyclaceae > Zoogloea. The sequence continues at coordinate 5,827 of JAFLDU010000127.1, forward strand.
GGTGATCTGGTCGATGGGCTCAAGCAGCTTGGCGCCCGGGTCGAGTGGCTGGGGCAGGAGGGCTACCCTCCGCTCGCCCTCAAGGCGGCCCGCCTGCAGGCCGAGCGGGTCAGCGTGCGGGGCAATGTCTCGAGCCAGTTCCTCACCGGGCTGCTCCAGGCCGCGCCGCTGGTTGCCCGCGACAAGCCGCTGGTCATCGAGGTGGAGGGCGAGCTGATCAGCCGCCCCTACGTGGAAATCACCCTCAACCTGATGGAGCGCTTCGGGGTCAAGGTGCAGCGCGAGGGCTGGAATCGCTTCACCGTGGCGGCCGGGCAGGGTTACCGCTCGCCGGGGCGCATCGCGGTCGAGGGTGATGCCTCCACGGCCAGCTATTTCCTGGCCGCGGGCGCCTTGGGCGGTGGCCCGGTGCGGGTTGTCGGGGCTGGGCGGCGCAGCATCCAGGGCGACGTGAAGTTTGCCGACGCCCTGGCCGTGATGGGGGCCGAGATCACCTGGGGCGACGACTGGATCGAGGCGCGGGCGCCGGCCTCGGGCCGCCTCAAGGCCTTCGACCTCGATCTCAACCACATCCCTGACGCAGCGATGACCTTGTCCGTCGCCGCCCTGTTCGCGGATGGCCCCAGCACCCTGCGCAACATCGGCAGCTGGCGAGTCAAGGAGACCGACCGCATCGCTGCGATGGCCGCCGAGCTGCGCAAGCTCGGGGCGACCGTCGAGGAGTTTCCAGAGAGCATCCGCGTGACCCCGCCGGCTCGCCTGCAGCCGGCGGTCATCGATACCTACGACGATCACCGGGTGGCCATGTGCTTCTCGCTGGCGACCCTCGGCGGCACCTACCTGCGGATCAATGATCCAAAGTGCGTCAACAAGACCTTTCCCGAGTATTTCCAGACCTTTGCCGGCATCGCGCAGCCCGTGCCAGTGGTGGCGATCGATGGGCCCTCCGCTTCGGGCAAGGGTACGGTGGCGGCGTTGGTGGCCGAGGCTCTGGGCTTCGCCCATCTCGACAGCGGGGCCCTGTACCGGATCGTGGCCTTGTCGGCCATGCGCAAGGGCGTGAGCCTGGAGGACGAGGCCGCTGTTGCTTCGCTCGCCGCCGGCCTGCCGGCCCGTTTCGAAGGGGGGCGGGTGCTCCTCGAGGGGGATGACGTGACCGACGAGATCCGCAGCGAGGCCTGTTCCGTGGGCGCCTCCCGGGTCGCGGTGCTGCCGCAGGTCCGGGATGCCCTGTTCTGGCGGCAGCGGGCCTATCGCAGCGGGGCGGGTGTCGTCGCCGAAGGGCGCGACATGGGATCGGTGGTGTTCCCGGATGCGGAGCTCAAGATATTCCTCACCGCCTCTGTGGAGGCGCGCGCGGAACGCCGCTATAAGCAGTTGATCGGTAAAGGAATGCCTGCTAGTATGATTGATCTGCTCAAAGATCTCCACGAACGGGATGCGCGGGATTCCCAGCGCGCCGTGGCGCCTTTGAAGCAGTGTGAGGATGCAGCCCTGCTCGATACCTCCGAATTGACCGTCCAGCAGGCGGTGGATTTCGTGGTGGAGCGCGCGGCGGGTCTTCGCCGCTGAGTTCGTAGTCAAGGTCTTCCGCTGCCCGCCCGGGCAGTGGAAGGTTGTTCAACCAGGAGCCGTCTCACGACGGTTGTAAGGTTCTTTTTTCATATGTCCACTGCCACCCCTGTCTCCTTCGAGGAAAGCTTTGCCGCCCTCTTCGAGGAATCCCTCAATCGTCAGGAAATGCGCGCCGGCGAAGTTATCACCGCCGAAGTCGTGCGCATCGACCAGAACTTCGTCGTCGTCAACGCCGGCCTCAAGTCCGAGAGCTACATTCCCATCGAGGAATTCCGTAGCGACCGTGGCGAGCTGATGGCCGAAATCGGCGACTACGTGCAGGTCGCCATCGAGCAGCTCGAAGACGGTTACGGCGAAACCCGCCTGTCCCGCGACAAGGCCAAGCGCATCGCCGCCTGGAACGACCTCGACAAGGCACTGAACGACGCGATCCTCGTGAAGGGCATGATCACCGGCAAGGTGAAGGGTGGCCTGACGGTCATGGTGAACGGCATCCGTGCGTTCCTGCCGGGCTCCCTGGTGGACATGCGTCCGGTCAAGGACACCACCCCGTTCGAGGGCAAGGAATTCGAATTCCGCGTGATCAAGCTCGACCGCAAGCGCAACAACGTGGTCGTGTCCCGTCGCGCCGTGCTGGAAGCCTCCATGGGCGAAGAGCGTCAGAAGCTCCTCGAAACCCTCAAGGAAGGCACCGTCGTCAAGGGCATCGTCAAGAACATCACCGACTACGGCGCGTTCGTGGATCTGGGTGGCATCGACGGTCTGCTGCACATCACCGACCTGGCCTGGCGCCGTGTCCGTCACCCGTCCGAAGTGCTGGCCGTGGGCGACGAGCTGGAAGCCAAGGTGCTCAAGTTCGACCAGGAGAAGAACCGTGTCTCCCTGGGCCTCAAGCAGCTGGGCGAAGATCCGTGGGTCGGCATCTCCCGTCGTTACCCGCAGGGCACCCGCCTGTTCGGCAAGGTCACCAACATCACCGACTACGGTGCGTTCGTTGAAGTCGAGCAGGGCATCGAGGGCCTGGTTCACGTGTCCGAAATGGACTGGACCAACAAGAACATCCACCCGACCAAGGTTGTCCAGCTGGGCGACGAGGTCGAAGTGATGATCCTCGAGATCGACGAAGACCGTCGCCGCATCTCCCTGGGCATGAAGCAGTGCATGTCCAACCCGTGGGACGATTTCGCCATCAACCACAAGAAGGGCGACAAGGTCCGCGGTCAGATCAAGTCCCTGACCGACTTCGGCGTGTTCATCGGCCTGGAAGGTGGCATCGACGGTCTGGTGCATCTGTCCGACCTGTCCTGGTCCCTGACCGGCGAAGAGGCCGTCCGCCAGTACAAGAAGGGCGACGAAGTCGAGGCCGTAGTGCTGAACATCGACGTCGAGAAGGAGCGCATCTCCCTCGGCATCAAGCAGCTCGATGGGGACCCCTTCACCAACTTCATCGCCACCCACGACAAGAACACCCTCGTGACCGGCACCGTGAAGTCCGTGGATGCCCGTGGCGCTGTGATCGCCCTGAACAACGACGTCGAAGGCTACCTGCGTGCGTCCGAGTTCTCCCGCGACCGCGTGGACGATCTGTCCCAGCTGCTGAAGGTCGGTGAGGAAGTCGAGGCCCTGATCGTCAACGTGGATCGCAAGACCCGTGGCATCAACCTCTCCATCCGTGCCAAGGACCAGGTCGAGCAAAGCGAAGCGATGAGCAAGCTGGCGTCTGACAGCGCCTCCGCTGCCAGCGGCACCACCAACCTCGGTGCGCTGCTGAAGGCCAAGCTCAACGAGCAGAAGTAAGCGGTTCAGGCATGACGAAGTCGGAGCTCATCGCCCGGCTGGCGGAGCGTTTTCCCCAGCTGGTCGCGAAGGACGCCGAATTCGCGGTAAAGATGATTCTCGATGCGATGACCGATGCCTTGTCGCGGGGTGATCGTATCGAGATCCGCGGTTTTGGCAGCTTTGCCTTGAATTACCGGCCTCCCCGGGTCGGACGCAATCCGAAATCGGGGGAAAAAGTCCAGGTGCCGGAGAAGTATGTTCCGCATTTTAAGGCCGGCAAGGAACTGCGGGAGCGCGTCGATATGATGGGTTGAAGCCCGTCCGACGGTTTCCGGTCCGGAAGCCCGAGCCTGAAACGGAAGGCGGCGAAAGCCGCCTTCTTTTTTTTGTCCACGTCGGGGATAATTTGGGCCATGCGCGCCCTAATCTGGATTCTCCGGCTGTTCCTATTCCTCCTGCTCTTCGGCTTCGCCGTCAAGAATGACGACGTCGTCAGCTTGCGGTTCTTCTTCGGGGCGCAGTGGCAGATGCCTCTGGTGCTCGTGATTCTTCTGTTCGTGGTGGTTGGCGTGCTGGTTGGTGTGACGGCGACGCTCTCCATCCTTTATCGACAGCATCGGGAGATCGACAATCTCCGCCGCAGTGGCCGTTCCGCCACTCCGGATGTCCGGGTCCGCCCTCCCGTGGCCGACGGCCCGGATCTGCCTGAGACCTACTGAATCCATGGAATTCGAGTTGTGGTGGCTGCTGGCCTTTCCCCTGTTCTTTGTCTTGGGATGGCTGGCGGCGCGGATTGACATCAAGCATCTGGTCAAGGAATCGCGGGCATTGCCGCGCACCTATCTGACCGGTCTCAACTTCCTGCTCAATGAGCAGCCCGACAAGGCCATCGATGCCTTCATCGAGGCTGTGAAGATCGACAACCAGACCGTCGAGCTGCACTTTGCTTTGGGTAGCCTGTTCCGCCGTCGCGGCGAAACCGACCGGGCGATCCGCATGCACCAGAACCTGATCGATCGCGACGACCTGTCGGACGATCAGCGTCTGCAGGCCACCTCCGAGCTCGGCCTCGACTTCCTGAAGGCCGGCCTGCTGGACAGGGCCGAGGCGGTGTTCTCGCAGCTGCGCGGCACCCGTCTGAATGAGTTCGCCCTGAAGAACCTGCTCGACATCTATCAGCAAGAGAAGGACTGGCGCAAGGCGATCGACATCGCCGAAGCCATGCCGGGGCATGAGAGCGCCCTATGGGAGAAGGAAGTGGCCAACTTCCACTGCGAGCTGGCCTCCGACCACCTGGCGAACTCCCGCTTCAGCGAGGCGCTGTCCGAATTGCGGCGTGCTCTCGACATGAACCGGAAATCCGTGCGTGCCAGTATGCTGCTCGGCGATCTGCATGCCGCGCAAGGGGATGACCAGGAGGCGCTGGAAGCCTGGAAGAAGGTGGAAAGCCAGAATCCAGTCTATCTCGCGCTGGTGGCGGAGCGGCTGATGGATGCCTACCGGCGTCTGGGTAGTCTCGAGCAAGGCATGCAACTGCTGCGCAGCTATCTGGAGAAGTACCCGTCCCTCGACCTGCTGGACGCCTTGTTCCAGTGGGAGTTGCAGAAGGAGGGGGCGTCGGCGGCCTATCACTTGGTGCGTGACGAACTACAGCGCAATCCGACCCTGCTCGGCCTCGACAAGCTGCTGGAAGCGGCGCTGCTGACCGCTCCGGCCGAGCAGCGGATGGACATCGAACTGGTCAAGGGGCTCGTGCATGGCCACACCCGTCGGGTGGCGCGCTATCGCTGCGATGCCTGTGGTTTCAAGGCGCGCCAGTTCTATTGGCGCTGTCCGGCCTGCGGTGGTTGGGAAACCTATCCGCCCCGGCGTACCGAGGAATTCGATCTGACCCCCTGAGGTGCGGAGGGGCTGTACGCGAACGAGACGGAGTGCCGGGGTTTGACTGAAATTTCACCTGGAATTCTCGCGGGAACATTCATATGAAGATTACGGTGGTTGGCACGGGTTATGTGGGGCTCGTTTCCGGAGCCTGTCTGGCCGAAATGGGCAACGACGTGCTGTGCCTCGATCTGGATCCGGAGAAGATCCGGATCCTCGAGGAGGGGGGGATCCCCATCCACGAGCCCGGGCTGGATCAGGTGGTCGCCCGCAACGTGGCGGCCGGTCGCCTGCATTTCACGACCAATGTGCAGGAAGCGGTGCAGTTCGGCACCATCCAGTTCATCGCCGTGGGTACGCCGCCCGACGAAGACGGCTCCGCCGATCTGCAGTATGTGCTGTCGGCCGCCCGCGCCATTGGCCGCCATATGACCGACTACAAGGTGATCGTCGACAAGAGCACGGTTCCCGTCGGTACCGCGGACAAGGTCAAGGCGGCCGTCCAGGCTGAACTCGATGCCCGTGGCGCGACCATCCCCTATAGCGTGGTGTCGAACCCCGAGTTTCTCAAGGAAGGGGCGGCGGTGGACGACTTCATGCGTCCCGACCGCATCGTCGTGGGGGCCGAGGATGATCAGGCGATCTTCCTGATGAAGGCGCTGTACGCACCTTTCCAGCGTAATCACGAGAAGCTGTTGATCATGGATCTGCGCAGCGCGGAGCTCACCAAGTATGCGGCCAACGCCATGCTGGCCACCCGGATCAGCTTCATGAACGAACTGGCCCTGCTGGCCGAATCGCTGGGGGCCGACATCGAGCTCGTCCGCCAGGGGATCGGCAGCGATCCGCGCATCGGCTACCACTTCCTGTATGCCGGTTGTGGCTATGGTGGGTCCTGCTTCCCCAAGGATGTGAAGGCCCTGATCCGCACCGGTGCCGACGAAGGGCACGCGCTGCGCGTGCTGAATGCCGTCGAGGAGGCCAACGATGCGCAGAAGCAGGTGCTAGTGAACAAGGTGGTGGCCCGCTTTGGCGAGGATCTTTCCGGTCTTCACTTTGCCATCTGGGGGCTGGCCTTCAAGCCCAACACCGATGACATGCGCGAAGCGCCGAGCCGGGTGATCATCGCCGAGCTGTTCAAGCGCGGGGCGACCGTCACCGCCTACGATCCGGTGGCGATGACCGAGACCGCGCGCATCTTCGGGGATGAGCCGCGCCTGCGTTACGCCGAGCGGCCCATGCAGGCCCTGGATGGGGCGGATGCGCTGCTGATCGTGACCGAGTGGAAGGAGTTCCGCAGTCCCGACTTCGCCGCGATCAAGGCCAAGCTGAAGACCCCGATCATCTTTGATGGCCGCAACCTCTTCGATCCCAAGCTGCCCCGCGAAGCGGGTCTGACCTATCTGAGCATCGGCCGTCCCTGATTCGTCAGGGGTCCGCATGTCCCGGAGGGCTTCCCAGGAAGCCCTCTTTTCACTTTGTTGTTATCGTATTGCAACAAAACCCTGGGCGGCCCCGCCGTCCTCGACAGCTGCATTCGGTATCATCTGCCCCAACTCCAATTTCCGATTCTGGTGAGCGCCATGGAATTCAAGACTCTCGAGGACTACGTGGGGCAGACGCCCCTGGTGCGCCTCAAACGCATCACGGCCGGTCGCAACAACGTCATTCTGGCCAAGCTGGAGGGCAACAACCCGGCAGGCTCGGTCAAGGATCGTCCTGCGCTGTCCATGATCCTGCATGCCGAGGAGCGGGGTGACATCCGCCCCGGGAACACCCTGATCGAAGCCACCAGCGGCAACACCGGCATCGCCCTGGCGATGGCTGCGGCGATCCGCGGCTACGGCATGATCCTGGTGATGCCCGAGAACCAGAGCGTCGAGCGTCGTCAGACCATGCGCGCCTTCGGCGCCGAGCTGGTGCTGACGCCGAAGGAGGGTGGGATGGAGTTGGCGCGGGATGTGGCGGAGCGCATGCGCGACGAGGGTCGGGGGGTGATCCTCGACCAGTTTGCCAATCAGGACAATCCACGGGCCCATATCGAGGGTACCGGCCCCGAGATCTGGGAGCAGACCGGCGGCACCGTCACCCACTTCATCAGCAGCATGGGGACCACCGGCACCATCATGGGGGCGTCCACCTATCTCAAGTCGCGTAACCCGGACATCCGCATCATCGGCTGCCAGCCGACGGAAGGAGCGCAGATCCCCGGTATCCGCAAATGGCCGGAGGCCTACCTGCCGCGCATCTACGACAAGTCGCGTGTGGATCAGCTTGAGTACGTGGCGCAGGCCGATGCCGAGGAGATGACCCGCCGCCTGGCCAGGGAGGAGGGCATCTTTGCCGGCATCTCCTCCGGTGGCGCCATGCACGTGGCGCTTCGCCTTGCCGAGCAGGTCGAGAATGCGGTGATCGTCTCCATCGTCTGCGACCGCGGTGACCGCTACCTGTCCACCGGTGTCTTTCCCGCCTGACCATGACCATGCCGACCACGCTCGTCTTCGATATCGAGACCATTCCCGATGTGGCGGGGATTCGCAGTCTGCACGGCCTGCCGGCAGACCTGGGTGACGAGGAGGTGGCTGAGTACGCATTTCAGCTGCGTCGGGCGGCCTCCGGTACCGATTTTCTGCCTCACCACCTGCAGCGGGTGGTCACCATCTCCTGTGCGCTGCGGGATGCCTCCCAGTTCAGGGTCTTCTCCCTGTCCGAGCCGGATTGCCAGGAAGGGCAGATCATCCAGCGCTTCTTCGATGGCATCGAGCGCTTCACGCCGCAACTGGTGTCGTGGAACGGTGGCGGGTTCGACCTGCCGGTGCTTCACTACCGCGGCATGCTGCATGGCGTATCCGCGCCGCGTTACTGGGATCTGGGCGACGGCGATTACGTGGACTCCCGCGAGTTCAAGTGGAACAACTACATCGGCCGCTACCACCTGCGCCACCTCGACCTGATGGATCTGCTGGCCCTGTACCAGCCGCGCGCCAATGCGCCCCTGGATGACCTGGCCAAGCTGATGGGTTTTCCGGGCAAGCTGGGTATGGATGGATCTGCGGTGTGGAAGGGGTATTGCGATGGGCGTATCGCCGACATCCGCGACTACTGCGAGACCGACGTGGTCAACACCTACCTGGTGTTCCTGCGTTTTCAGCTGATGCGGGGCACCATCGATCGTGAGCACTATGAAGCAGAGCTGACTTTCGTGAAGGACACCCTCGGGCGCCTGGAGGCCGATCACTGGAAGCGTTTCCTGGCCGCTTGGCCGGAAGCGGGCCTCGATAAAGTAATTTGAAGAAAGTAGTTGACAGGTTCTGGGAACCGTCTATAATGCGGGCTTCTTAGGCGCGTAGCTCAGCTGGTTAGAGCACCACCTTGACATGGTGGGGGTCGTTGGTTCGAGTCCAATCGCGCCTACCAAACACCTAAGAAGGAAAACGAATGTCTCG
>JAFLDU010000128.1 GCA_017309145.1 Zoogloea sp.
GTCTTCATGGGAACCCCAAAAGACGAGGAAACTACACAATTTCCGGGGCTGTGAACAGGGGCTTCGCAAGTGCATGACTGTGAACACTATCGGAGGGCGGTTATGTCGTGTAGGTGCGATAGCCCTGAAGCCAATCTCGGCTCATTGATTTTATTTTCACTATTTCTCGCTGCCCTCTCATTGCTTTTCATCTGGGTGGATGACAGGCCAGCAGACCCCTACGCCCTTAAGAACTACATCTCCTACTTATCCCTCGTCGCTCTGGGGGGGACTCAATTTATTCTTAAGGCTTTACTTAATTTCTCAGAAGAACCCCACCCAACTTCAAAAAAAGATGAGTGGCATTCGGACCGCAAGGATCGCGTTTTCCATCGGCCTTTGGCCAAAAGAAAATCACCCCTACCTCAAGACTATAAAAATCAGCCAATTGATATTCATCAGCGTAGTGTTCTATATTTTCAATCAAGAATAAGTCACCACCCCCAGACAAAGAAAGCCAATGAGCAAACCCACGCACCTCATCTATCTTTATTGCGGAACCATCTTAGGCCTGATTACCAACGCCCTCTTCATGCTTAACGACAGCAAATGGTGGGCTACCGGAAATGGATTTATTGCCGCATCCATCCCAATCATAATAACGAGCGGATTAGTCTCAATAACCCGATCCGAATGCGAAAAGAAATTAGGATGGAAATCCAAAGAAAACATACCATTATCCGAAATAATTAAAGCACGCGACAAGCAAACGGACTACACAACATTCTCGCTTGCAATTCACGCCACATACATCAACCTATTCCTGCTCGGATTTTACTTTGGAGCCATTCTATCGGCCCATAGCTAAAACGGAGAAAACCGACCCCAGCGAAATTCACAAGATTTGAGAGGCAGATTCTCGGCTCAACAATTCCAATGAAATCATTTCAATTTCTCACAACAATCCCGCTACTAGCTCACATCCTCTCATCATGCCTCATTGAGATCCTTCTGATACTTTCCAAGGAACGCCCACTTAAAGAAGGCAAAACACTTTCACTCCTCAAAGCGATCAGAGACAAAACTCGTAGAATCTCTCTTGGGTGCATTCTTATTCTTTTCGCTACCGAGATCTTAAGCCAAACCTCCCATTGACCTGCTGAAAGAAGAGGATGAAATCCTTTTCGGCATAAAGCATATCGCTGCGCTCAAGCCGAGATCACTCCTTGGGACTAAGAGAAGCGGATACAGACCCGGCTCCGGCCAAGCAAGAGTCAGGTGGAGAAGCCATCCCTGATAGAGGAGTTTCGTCTCTGCCACCGCCTTCCAGCCCCCCAACAAACACCCGCTTGCCCTGGCTTCACAGAGATGTTGCGCCGAAAATAATCCATAGTGCATAATCAAGAATCCACACCCATTTTGAGTAATCACTATGTTCCTCGCCCGAACCTTCACGCTGCTCCCCGGCACTCTCCTTGTAGGCGGCGCCCTGCTCCTTGGTGGCTGTGCCACCGAGCAGTCCCGCAGCCTTGAGATCGCCAAGGTGACCTCCGCAGGCACCGCTTACACCGGCGTGCGCAACCCCATCTCGGTGGGCAAGTTCGACAACCGCTCCAGCTTCATGCGCGGCATCTTCACCGATGGGGTCGACAGGCTGGGCAGTCAGGCCAAGACCATCCTGATCACCCATCTCCAGCAGACCGGCCGCTTCAACGTGCTAGACCGGGACAACATTTCCGAGATCAAGCAGGAGGCTGCTTATTCGAAGGCCAGCCAGTCGATCCGCGGGGCCACCTATGTGATCACCGGCGATGTCACCGAGTTTGGCCGCAAGGAGACCGGCGACAAGCAGCTGTTCGGATTGCTCGGCCGAGGCAAGTCCCAGGTGGCCTACGCCAAGGTCAACCTCAACGTGGTGGATGTGCAGACTTCCGAGGTGATCTTCTCGGCCCAGGGGGCCGGCGAATACAGTCTGGATAGCCGGGAGGTGATCGGCTTTGGCGGAACCTCCAGCTACGACTCCACCCTCAACGGCAAGGTGCTGGACCTGGCCATGCGCGAAGCCGTCAATCGGCTGGTGGATGGCATTCATTCCGGCGCCTGGCAGCCCGGCCGCTGACAAGCAGACGAGGACCCAAGCGTATGAACCATCTCCCCCTCCGTCTCGCCTGCGGCCTGTGCATCACCGCGACCCTCCTGGCCTCCGGCTGCGCAAGCAAGCCCAAGCCGCTCTATCACTGGGGTGACTACCAGGCCCATCTGTATGGTCACCTGGCCCGCAGCACCAGCCCGGATGAGCAGATCGCCAAACTCGAAGGCGGCCTGGAGGAAGCCCGCGCCCAGGGCAGGCAGGTCCCCCCTGGCTACCTGGCCCATCTGGGCATCCTCCACGCCCAGGTCGAACACCCCGACCAGATGCTCAAGTACTTCGAAGCCGAGAAGGCCCTCTATCCGGAAAGCGGCGCCTACATCGATTTCCTGCTGCGCAAATTCCCTCGACCGCAATAAGAGAGGCTCCCCATGCGAATCAAACTCCCAGCCCCGGCCCTGCGGGCCAGCGCCCTCACCGTGCTGGCGGCGGCGATGACCACCGGCTGCGCCACCACGGCCCGCCACGACTACAGTGCGTTCAAGGAAAGCCGCCCGGCATCCATCCTGGTGTTGCCTCCGGTCAACAGTTCCCCCGATGTCGCCGCCACCTACAGCATGCTCTCCCAGGTCACCCTCCCCCTGGCCGAGTCGGGCTACTACGTATTCCCGGTGAGCCTGGTGGACGAGACTTTCCGCCAGAACGGCATGAGCAATCCGCCCGACATGCATGAGGTGCCCCTGCCCAAGCTGCGGGAGATCTTTGGCGCAGACGCCGCGCTCTACATGGACATCAAGCAGTACGGCACCTCGTATTCACTGATTGCCAGCGAAAGCCGGGTCACGGCCGAAGCCCGGCTGGTGGACCTGAGATCAGGGCAGCTGCTTTGGAAGGGCGCGGCGTCGGCCTCCAGTGCAGAGGGAAGGAGTTCCAGCGGCGGCCTGGTTGGCCTGCTGGTCTCTGCCGTGGTGCATCAGATCGTCGAAAGCTCTTCCAACCGCTCGCATCCGATCGCCGGCATCACCAGCCAGCGCCTGCTGACCGCGGGCATGCCCAACGGCATTCTCTATGGCCCCCGCTCACCGCGCTACAAGACCGACGGCAACACCGCGCCCTGAGGCCAACGGGGCTGCACCTACCTCGACCGGGCCAGATCCACATCGGCCCGGTTCACCTCATCCGTATAGACCTCGCCCCTACCCGGCAACCCCGACGCGTGGCAGCTCACGATGACGTTAGACAAGGGCTTGCCGCGGTGTAGCACGTCCACCCCGCAGCGGCCGTACTCCGCTTCGATGGTGGCCAGCAGGTTGCGGGCGTAGGGTGTTTCCAGGCGCCCATCGAGGATCAGGTTTGCCAGCAGCAGGCCGTCGGGTTTGAGGGCGCGGCGGGCATCACGCCAGAACTCACGGGTCACCAGGTGGCCGGGGATGGAGGTGTGGCTGCTGAACACATCCACCACCACTGCGTCGTAGCGGCGCGGGGTTTCGCGCACGTGGCGGCGGGCATCGTCCACGATGAACTCACCCCGGATCGGCGCCCGCAGGAAGCGCGTCTCGGCGATGGCGCGGATCTCGGGGTCGATGTCCACATAGGTGTAGCGGTTGGCCGGTTCCCGGTGCGACAAGGTGAAACCGCCGGCCCCCAGCACCAGGATGTCCCTGTCCTTGAAGCCCAGCTCGTCCAGCAGAATGTGGCGCAGGTGCTGCACGTAGCGGGCATAGTGCGGCGGCTCACCGGTGTCGACCAAGGACGCAAGGGAGTTGTTGACGAAGAAGGCCCGTGGATCAACGCGATCCTGCACGGCCACCGGGCGCACCGCGTAGTCGGCATAGGCGGTATCGCTCACCTCCGTGGGTGGAAAGAGGTTGATCGCCACCGCTGCACCAGCGGCCGCCACGGCGGCCATCGACTTGCCCCAGCCGCGTCCGCCCAGCAGCAGCCCGCCTACCGCCAGCAACAGCGCGCAGACCAGCACCGCCGCCGACACGCCGAGCCACTGCATCACCCCCAGCGCGAGGCTCACCGACCCCAGGAAGGAGCCCAAGGTGGACCAGTACAAGGCATGGCCGCTGGCCTCGCCGGTGCGCATGTGCTTCATCAGGTTGGTGAGCACTGGCACCGTCTGCCCCAGCAGCCAGGCCACCGGGCACAGCACCCCGCCGACGAAGAGCAGGTAGGCCACTCCGGCCGGCTGCAGATGGGCGAACAGGCCATCCACCACCACCCGCGACAGGCCGATCCCCACCAGCGCCGCCGACACCAGGAAATTGCGGGCCACCACCGCCATGAAGCGCTCCGCCACCCGTCCTCCTGCCGCATAGCCAAGGGCCAGGGCCAGCAGGAACAAGCCGATGGTCGGCGCGGTGACGACGATGGCGCTGCCCACATGGGGCACCAGCCGGCGCAGGGCAATCACCTCGGCCCCGAGGGAGCAGAAGCCTTCGATGAAGACGATCAGGTAAAGCAATGGGATGGGCATGGCGATCAGGGGCCGGGCGGCACGGCCAGGGCGCTGCGCCAGGCCTCCGCCATGGCGGGGTGGAAGGGATCATGGCCGCAGCCATCGACCCAGATCAGTCGGCTGCCGGGGATATGGGCCTGCAGGCACACCGCATTGGCAGGCGGGCAGACCCGATCCTCGCGGCCGTGGATCAACACGGTGGGCAGACCGGCCAGCGCTTCACAGCCGGCCAGGAAAGCCGCTGCGTCGAGAAAGCAGCCGGCCTGCAGGTAATGGGCCTGAAGCCGGTACTTGCGCACCAAGGCGGCCCGTTGCCCGGCATCCGGCTTTGCGGCCGACGCACCGGGGCTGGAGACTGCCTGCTCATAAGCCAGCCAGGCCAGGGCTGCGACCTCGGCGATGGCCGGTTCGGGCTCCGACAGGCGCGTCGTCAGCGCCGCCAGCAGATCCCTGCCGCCGGCCTCCGGCAGTGCCGTCGACAGGGCCTGCCATGCCGCCGGAAGCTCACCGGCCAGGCCGGCGAAGAAGTGCTCCACATTCCCCCGCCCGGGCAGAAAGCTGCTGCGCAGCACCAGGCCCGACACGGCCTGGCGGTGGGCCATGGCATAGGCCAGGGCGAGGGTCGCTCCCCACGAACCGCCGGTCACCCGCCAGCGGGCAATGCCCAGGTGGCCGCGCAAACGCTCCAGATCGGCCACCAGGTGGGCCGTGGTGTTGGCGCGGGTCTCTCCGCTCGGCTCCGAGCGCCCGGCGCCCCGCTGATCGAAGGCCACCAGGAAATGCCGCTCCGGGTCGTACAACTCGCGCAGGCGCGGCGAGCAGCCGCTGCCGGGGCCGCCATGGAGCACCACCACGGGCTCGCCCGCCGGGTTGCCGGAAGTCTCCACGTAGAGCCGGTGGCCGTCGCCCACGGGCAACAGGAAGGAGGAAGGTTCGGACATGGGCGAGGCTGCGAATCAAGATTTTCGTGAGGCGGGAGTATGCCGCCCTTTGCCACACTGCGCTCCACGGTACTGCCACCGGCGGGCCGGATCCAACAACCCAATAATCTGGAGACTCATCATGACCTGGACCACCCCCCAAGCTTGCGATCTGCGTTTCGGCTTCGAAATCACCATGTACATCGCCGCCAAGTAAGAAAGGCCGGTGACGGCGGCCAGGTCCCCCGACAGGCCGCCGTCCGCCCCTCAGACCATGCACATCCGCGTCCTCGGCTCCGCCGCCGGCGGTGGCTTTCCCCAGTGGAACTGCAACTGCCCCAATTGCCGGCAGGTCCGTGCCGGCAGCCCCCACCACCAGCGCCGCACCCAATCTTCCATCGCCGTCAGCGCCGACGGCCTGCGCTGGACCCTGGTCAATGCCTCCCCCGACATCCTGCAGCAGTTCCAGCAGTTTCCCGGCACCTGGCCGAAGGAAGGCCTGCGCGGCTGCGGCATCGAATCGATCGTGCTGGTGGACGCCCAGATCGACCACACCACCGGCCTCTACATGCTGCGGGAGAAGGGCAGTCCCTGGCCCGTCTGGTGCACCGACCCGGTGTTTGAAGACCTGACCCGCGGCAACCCCATCCTGCACCTGCTCGAACACTACTGCGGCGTGAGCCGGCGCGACCTGCCCGGCAACGGCGCCAGCTTTCACCCCGAGGGTTCGGAAAGCCTCGACTGGCGCGCCCTGCCACTGCTGTCCGCGGCCCCCCCATATTCCCCCCACCGCAACAACCCGGTATCCGGCGACAACGTCGGCCTGCTGATCCGCGATCCGGCCAGCGGCAAGCGCGTGTTCTATGCCCCCGGCCTCGCTGAAGTGGACGACGCCGTGTTCGACGCCATGGCCGGCTCCGACTGCGTGATGGTGGACGGCACCTTCTGGACCGACGACGAGATGATCGCCCTCGGTCTGTCGAGCAAGCGCGCCCGGGACATCGGCCACCTGGCCCAGAGCGGCCCCGGCGGCATGATCGAACAGCTCGCCCGCCTGCCCCGCCATGTGCGCCGGGTGCTCATCCACATCAACAACACCAACCCCATCCTCGACGACAGCTCCGCGGAGCGCGCCATCCTGGCCGCCGCCGGCATCGAGGTGGCTTTCGACGGCATGGAGATCACCCTATGAACGCCAGCACCCAGCGCCCCTGGACCCCGGAAGAATTCGAAGCCCAGCTGCGCGACAAAGGCGCGGCCTATCACATCCACCACCCCTTCAACGTCATGCTCAACACCGGCAAGGCCACGCGGGAGCAGATCCAGGGCTGGGTGGCCAACCGCTACTACTACCAGATCATCATTCCCCAGAAGGACGGCGCAGTGCTCTCCAACTGCCCCGACCGGGAGGTGCGGCGGGAGTGGATCCAGCGCATCCTCGACCACGACGGCCACGGCGACGACGCCGGCGGCATCGAGGCCTGGCTGCGCCTCGGCCAGGCCGTGGGCCTGAGCCGCGAGGAGATCGTCGACCAGCGCCACGTGATCCCGGCCGTGCGCTTCGCCTGCGACGCCTATCTCAACTTCTGCCGCCAGCGCCCGTGGCAGGAATCGGTGTGCTCCAGCCTCACCGAACTGTTCGCCCCCACCATCCACAAGCAGCGCCTGGCCAACTGGCCCGAGCACTACCCGTGGATCGAATCCGAGGGCCTGCAGTACTTCCGCAACCGGGTCACCCAGGCCCGCCGCGACGTGGAGCAAGGCCTGGCGGTCACCCTCGCCTACTTCGACACCCGTCCCCAGCAGGAAAAGGCCCTGGACATCCTCAAGTTCAAGCTCGACATCCTGTGGGCCATGAACGACGCCATGGCCCTGCGCTACGGCCTGGAAGGCGGCCCCAAGTGATCCCCGCCGGCGCCTGCCCCCGCATCAACCGCCTGTTCCGCTTCCAGTGGGAGCCCGCCCAGCAGGCCCACGTGCTGCTCTACCCGGAGGGCATGGTCAAGCTCAACCAGAGCGCCGGCGAAATCCTCAAACGCTGTGACGGCACACGCGACCTGCCGGCCATCGTGGCCGACCTGGAAGCCAGCTTCAACGCCACCGGGCTCACCGCCGACGTGGAAGCCTTTCTGGCCATGGCCGAAGAACAGAACTGGATCGACTGGACGGAGGCCTGATGGACACCCTCCTCGTCCCGCCCGAAGCCTTGCAGCCGACAGCCCGCCGCCCTGGCCCCCTATGGCTGCTGGCGGAAGTCACCTACCGCTGCCCCCTGCACTGTGCCTTCTGCTACAACCCGGTGGACTTCGCCGCCGCCGGCCCCGAGCTGTCCACCGACGACTGGCTGTCGGTGATCCGCCAGGCCCGCGCCATGGGTGCTGCCCAGTTCGGCATCTCCGGCGGCGAACCGCTGCTCCGTGACGACATCGAGGCCCTGGTGGCGGAAGCCCGCCGCCTGGGCTTCTACACCAACCTCATCACCTCCGGCGTGGGCCTCACCGAAGCCCGCCTGGCGGCGCTCAAGGAGGCTGGCCTGGACCACATCCAGCTCTCCTTCCAGGACGCCACCCGGGAGGCCAACGACCTCATCACCAACACGCGCACCTTCGACCTCAAGCGCAAGGTGGCCGCCCTCACCAAGGCCGCCGGCTACCCCACGGTGATCAACTGCGTGCTCCACCGCAGCAACATCGACCACCTCGACCGCATCATCGAAATGGCCGCCGAGATCGGCGCTGAATACCTGGAACTGGCCAACACCCAGTACCACGGCTGGGCCTTCCTCAACCGCGAAGCCCTGATGCCCAGCGCCGCCCAGCTGGCCCAGGCAGAAGCCGTCACCGAGCGCTGGCGCCAGAAGCTCGGCAAGAAGATGCGCATCCTCTTCGTCACCCCCGACTATCAGTCGAAGAAACCCAAGAAGTGCATGAACGGCTGGGGCGAAGTCTTCCTCTCGGTCACCCCCGACGGCCTCGCCCTGCCCTGCCATACCGCCCGCATGCTGCCCGGCCTCGACTTCCCCGACGTGCGGGAGCATGCCCTGGACTGGATCTGGCACGACTCCCCGCTCTTCAACCGCTTCCGCGGCACCGCCTGGCTCCCCGATACCTGCCAGACCTGCGAAGACAAGGACAAGGACCACGGCGGCTGCCGCTGCCAAGCCTACATGCTCACAGGCAACCCGGACGCCACCGACCCGGTCTGCCCCAAATCCCCCGACCACGCCCTGATCGAAACCGCTCTCGCCACCGCCGAGCGTCAGCACAACAGCCACCCATTGATCTTCCGGGACCCGAAGGCATCGAAGAGGCTTGAGCGGGCGTTCTAATGGAAACTGGCGCCAGCAGGGCACAACATTTAACCCAAGAAAAATGCCTTAAGAATATTTAAAACACATACCCGAATGTACTATCTGGCATCCAAAAAGGAGGCCATGACATGTACATCAACCGAATCCCCTTTGCCATCGGTGCGCTCACCTGCGCAATGCTCAGCGCCTGTGGAGGCGGCGGCGGTGGTGGCGGAACAAGCGCAGCCGGAACCGGCACACCCCAGGCACCCGCCCCCTCCGAAACCGAGATCGCCATCACCAACGACAACACGACCCAGGTCGCAAGCCTGGGACATCTGATCGTGGGTAACGGACTCAGCCTGAGCATGCTGACTGGCGAAACGCTGGTCGGCGCTGAGGTGTCCACCAGTCAAGGCGCGCGCGTCCCCAGCCTCGTCGAACTCACCTTCAGCGCCATTGATCGGGCTCTCCGCCGCCCTTCCCGCACGTCCGCCAGCACCACCCCGGTCGGCGCCTTCACCGACAGCGAAACCGTGAACTGCAGCGAGTCAGGGAGCTACACCATCTCCGGCGAGGCCGCCCACCCCATCAACATCTCACCCGGCGACAAGTCCAGCATCCGATACAACAACTGCGTTGAACAGGGCGTCAACATCACGGGCACCATCAACATCGTCATCAGTGAAGCCAGTGGCTTCGCCGAAAGCGAGCGGGCGATCAAGGCCACCACGACCGTCTCCAACCTGCGTTACAGCTACGAGTCCGTCAGCACATCCATGAACGGGACGGTACAGGCCTACCGCAAGGCAAGCAGTCTCTCCAGGGGCAATGGCTGGGTCAGGTCCGACGGCTTCACCTACGACATCCAGCGCGGTGAGGTGAAGAGCGTTCTCAAATCTACCGGTCTGGAAGTCACCTTCAAGGACGACAGTTTCCAAACCATCTACACCATCACACAGACGGCATCCGCCAACTTCCCGAAGCTCAAGGGCCGGTTTGCAGTCACCACGGCCATACCCCTTGTCCAGAACTCGAACGGATTCATCGAGAGGGGCGCCGTCAACCTCGCGGGTGCAAACAGCAAGCTCAAACTGAGCTATCTACAGCCTTCCTCCAACAGCACCCCTCTGGTGCAGTACCAGCCCGACACCAACAACGACGACAATTACGAGATGCAGACCACGACCACCTACGACGCCCTTACCGACTCCCTCTGGTAATCCAGAGCCGGCTCGAGGCACCAACCCGTGTCTCGAGCCGGCATGCGCCTTCTGAATCGTGACGCATCCACACAGCTCCACAACGCCTCCTCCCGACGGGCGCAGGCCGCAGACAAGCCGCACCCTCATCCTTGTCGGATGCTTCGGGTTGCTCGCCCCCCCGACTCTCCAGGCCGGTACGTCCCCAGCCCGCTTCGAACTCATTCTGCTCGCCGAGCACCAGACCCTCAGTGAAAGCAGCCGAGGACGCACACTCGTTGAGGAGCGGGGCACCATCCCTTCGCTCGCCGGGCACGTCAGGGTCCCCCTGCCGTACGGCACCCTGAACCTCGCCCTGTCCGGCTCCAGCGGCGAACTCGATTACGATGGCCAGACCCAGCGCGGACTCCCCTTCGCGAGCACGACGCGTCAGCGCATCCTTCGTCACTCGGTGTCCTACGCCTATCCATGGAATTCGCACCTGACCGTCCTCGCCGGCTGGCATGAAGAGAAGCGCGAGCGCCGGATCTCTGGGCGAGGTGCCGTGCTAGGCCTGGACGAAGACTATCGCCACGACTACGCCACGTTCGGCATTCGTCACGATGCGACGTGGGGAGCCATCCAGGCCGAAGTGCTGCTCGGCCTGGATGGCTCCCAGTCAGTTTCGTCCCGCGGCGCGATCGACACCGTAACCTTCCCGTCCGGCGACGGGCGGGGACTGCATCTTCGGGGCCAATTCCCCCTCAGCGGTAGCACCCAGGCTGTGCACCTGGCGTGGCGCCCTGTCCTTGAATACCTCCATACCCCACGCAGCGCCTCCCGCCCCTACAGCAATGGCGGCCTGCCGGCGGGCACGATCAACCAGCCCGAGACCCGACGCTGGTCCGCCGGCCTGGGCCTGGTCTTGATCTGGTGATTCCACAGCCTCCAAGCACAAAATGCGAACGATGACAATGAACTTGCCAACAGGCAGCCTGGAGCGCCCCCCCTATAATCGCATCGCATTCACCTTTCCCCGGCTCCCTCATGACGATGCGCTTCCCACTCCCACGCCGCCCCCTTTGGGCTCCGCTGCTCCTCACCCTGCTTGTCAGTGCCTGCGGCGGCGGCGGCGGTGGGGGTGACAGCAAGGGCGACAACACGAACCCTTCCGCCGGCAGCGACCTCCTGGGCTTCACGATCGGCAACACCAAGGCCGCAGCCATCCTCTCGTTGGTCTCGGTGGACTCCACCACCAGCATGCTGCGCGACGCACGCAGCTCCGCCGACGCGATAGACGAGCAGCTTTCCCAACCCGCCCAGGGTGGTGCTCAGCTGGGCATCCTGGCCCGGGAGGCCCTGGCCCATGCCCAGGCACTCTCCAGCGCCGCGGCGGATCAGCCGGCCGGCTCCTACCGGGGGAAGATCAGCTGCGCGGTAAGTGGCTCCATCGACATCATCGCCACCGTCGCCAAGCCCGGCACCTACACCGCCGGCGACCGCCTCGACCTGGGCTACACCAACTGCGTCGGCCGCAACGACCCCCTCAACGGTGTGATAAGCCTCGATGTGGGAGAGATCACCGGCGACCCGGCCACGAACGGTACGCTGAGCGCCACCCTCCGCTACGTAGACCTGCGCTCCGGACTGCCTGACAACCTGGTCTCCACCCAGGGCGAAGCTCGCTTCTTCCAGTCCCGCAGCCCCGGCCAGCCGGAAACCGGCTGGCTGCGCACCAACAGTCTGACCCACAGCTTCAACGTCTCGGGCAAGCGTGCCAGCCTCACCACCCTCGACCTCGACCTGGGCTACAGCACCCGTAGCGACGGCTTTGCCTACACCATTAGCCAGAACATGACGCTCGACTTCCCGGCAGCCCAGGGCAAGGTCGCGCTGAGTACCACCCAAACCCTGCTTGCCGACACGTCGGGACGCATCTTCGGGGGCAAGCTGCTGATCAACGGCCGCAACAGCACCCAGTACGTCAGTTATCTGGGCCCGGGCATGGTCCGGCTCGAGACCGATACCAACAATGACGGCAAGATGGACGTGGACAGCATCTCGAGTTTTTCCGACCTGTATTACATGGTCTGGCTGCAGTAACTGCAAACCGACCGGCGGCGGCGGAGGCGCCGGGCGGGCGTGATAAGATCGCGACGATTCAAAGCGATTGCAGCCATGTCCGTTTTCCATCTCCTCCGCGCGCGCTCCATCCTGACGCCCATCGCAGCGGCCTCGGTACTGGCCGCCTGCGCCACCGGGAAGGTGGCGACCACACCCGAGACCAGTCCGCCCGTCGCCCCGGCAACCCAGGAAGACACCTCGGGAAGCCGCCCGACACAACCCTCCGCCCCCGCGGGGCAGGCAGCAAAGCCACGCTCCCCGCGCAGCGATAAAGACACCCGACCTGGCACCCCGCCCAACACAACCACCATCCGATCCGGCGGCAAGGACGTGGAGGTCATCGTCGAGGAAGCGCCCCCCGAGCCCCCTCTTCAGGGTCCGGGCTGGCTTTCCCACTGCGTGAGCCGCCAGATGCAGGGTGGCGTGATCCTCTGCGATGCCGACAAGCTGCTGGCCACTCCCTCGGCCCGGGTCAAGGTCTTCACGCGGGATCCTGCGGCCGCGGGTCGCATGGCTGGCGGCAGCATCCAGGTACGGGCCAACCTGCCACGCAAGTACCGCTTCTTCGTAGTGCCCTGAGGGCCCACCCGCCCCTGCCTCCCACGCGCCTTCCGCCACACGCCTGCAACACGGGGCGGGTTGAATGCTGTCCGAACCGGCCAGGTGGCCGGACGGGAGGCCGGCATTACCGACACATTCACCATCACCCCCCTGGACGTCCTCGACGAGGCCGCTCTGGCAAGTGCTGTCTCCATCCTGGAGGCCGCCTTCAACGACCCGGAGCGTTACGGCAAGGCACGCATCCTGTCACAGCTCCAGCCCGCCGACCTGCCCTTCTACCGCCGCTTCTTCGTTGCCCGGCGGGCAGGCGAGGTGGTGGGCATCGGCGGAGTGAAAGCCGCCGACTGGGCCAGCGACACCCACATCCTGTACCTGTCGGCGGTCGCCGAGCACGCCCGGGGCCAGGGCATCGCCCGTGCCCTCATCAACGCACGGATCGCCTGGGTCATGGAGACCTTCGGCAGCGGGCGGCTGCTCGTATCCACGGCTCGCAGCCGGCGCTTCGCCCGGCTCGGCTTCCGCCTGATGGGCAAGCGCGAGGCCGGCGGCCGGCGCCTGATGCTGCTGGAGTTCTGAACGCCATCACGGCATTCCACAAGACGCGCCATCAGGCTGGGGCGAACACGCAAGGCCTTGTATAATCGTGGGCTTTTCAGCTTTACGCACCGCACCATGGCCGCCACCCAGGAAATCGCCCGCCGTCGCACCTTTGCCATCATCTCCCACCCCGACGCGGGCAAGACCACACTCACCGAAAAGCTCCTGTGGTTCGGCGGCGCCATCCAGGTCGCCGGCGAGATCCGCGCCCGCAAGGCCGCGCGCCACGCCACTTCCGACTGGATGGAGCTGGAGAAGCAGCGTGGCATCTCGGTCACCTCGTCGGTGATGCAGTTCCCCTACCGGGACTGCGTCATCAACCTGCTCGACACCCCGGGCCACGAGGACTTCTCCGAGGACACCTACCGCACCCTCACCGCGGTGGATTCGGCCGTCATGGTCATCGACTCGGTCAACGGCGTGGAAGCCCAGACCATCAAGCTGCTCAACGTCTGCCGCCTGCGTGACACGCCCATCGTCACCTTCATCAACAAGCTCGACCGGGAAGGCCGCGAGCCCATCGAACTGCTCGACGAGATCGAATCCGTGCTGGGCATCCAGTGCGCCCCGATGACCTGGCCGATCGGCATGGGCAAGCGCTTCCGCGGGGTATATCACCTGCACAACGACACCATCCAGTTCTTCGACCCGCAGGCCGAGAAGGGCACCTCCGAGATCATCCAGGGGCTCGACAACCCACGCCTCGACGAAGTGATCGGCGACCAGGCCGAAGAGCTGCGCATGGACATCGAGCTGGTCCGCGGCGCGTCCCATACCTTCGACCGGGAAGCCTACCTGGGCGGCAAGCAGTGCCCGGTGTTCTTCGGCTCGGCGGTCAACAACTTCGGCGTGCAGAGCCTCCTCGACGCCGTGGTGGACCTCTCCCCCGCCCCTCTCGCCCGCCCGGCCAAGACCCGCCAGGTGCTGCCCGACGAGGACAAGTTCTCCGGCTTCGTGTTCAAGATCCAGGCCAACATGGACCCGAAGCACCGCGACCGCATCGCCTTCATCCGTGTCTGCGCCGGCCGCTTCGAGCGCGGCGGCAAACTCAAGCAGGTATCCACCGGCAAGAGCCTGGCCATCAACAACGCCATCACCTTCATGGCGCAGGACCGCAACACCACCGACGAAGCCTGGGCCGGCGACATCATCGGCATCCCCAACCACGGCACCATCCACCTGGGCGACACCTTCACCGAAGGCG
>JAFLDU010000129.1 GCA_017309145.1 Zoogloea sp.
GGTGGCGGAAGGTGATGGTGAGGTTCGGGCGGACCTTGCGCGTGTCTTCCTTGCCCAGCAGGTAGGCCCGGCAGAGCTCGATGTCCGGCAGCTCGCGGAGCTGCTCGGCCCGGATCTTCTGCCACAGGGCATAGCGGGCTGCGGGCGGGATGCCTTCCCGTCGAATGCGGGTATCGAGCCGCGGCAGGTTGTTGGCGTTGTAGGCCTCTTGCCAGAGCGTGGCGGCAGCGTTGAGCTCTTCCACGCTATCCACCGGGTCAAAGCGCAGGCGGCTCTCGAACTGAGTCTCGACCAGGTTGTTGGCGTTCTCCACGCCCCCTTTGGCGCGGGAGTTGCCGGCCTCATGGGCGATGGCATTTACTTCCAGGGCCTGCAGGAAGTTCTGGATCGCGCCCGCGGAGTTGGCGCTGCCCTTGTCCCACAGCAGCACCTTGGGCACACCCCACCAGCTGATCTCCGGCTTCTTGCTCCACAGCCAGGTCAGAAAGTCGAAGAGGTTGCGCTGGTTCTCCCCCGCGGCTTCGAAGTAGCGCACTCCGACGATGCCACTTGCCTTCTCGTAGCCGGTATAGCGCCACACCTTGAGCTTTACCTTGGCGAAGTTCTCCAGCTTGTTCTTGTAGAACTTGCGCTCTTCCATGATGTACTGGTGGCCACGCAGGTAGTAAACCAGGCACAGGCTGGGATCTACCTGGTGGGTGTGGTTGGGGTACGGGGCACGCAGGTCGGTCACAGGCCGCTCCATCTGCTGGCTCTTCACATCCTGCTTTCGGGCCCGCAGCAGGCGGTTGACCTGGGCGGAAGACACAGGGACATCGATGTGGCTGGTCTCTGCCAGGCTCACCGCCAGCGGGGTATGCAGGGTCTGCTTGCCGTTGTCGCGCACGGCCACCTTCTGCATGCCGGCCAAGGCCACCAGGGCGCTCTCGCTCACGCTGGTGGTGCCCTTGTCGGCGCGGGCCTTGCGGCCGCTGGTCCAGCCCACCTCGCCCAGCTTGCGATAGAGGGTTTGCTGGCTGATGCCGTAGTGGCCCGCGGCTTCGGCAATCAGCGTGGTGCGCGCGCCGTGGCCGGCGGCCTCCAGGCGGCGGGCCAGGTCGCGCATGGCTTCCATGGAGCAGGGTTGCAGGGATCCCATCACCGGCTCCTCAGCCCACAAGCTCGTCGCCCAGCGCCCGGCCGTCTTCGGCCGTATAGGGCTGGTACATCTCCCGCGCTTCGATCTGCGGCAGCAGGCAGTTGTCCACGATGGCCTGGATACGGCCCACCGTGGAGGCGAGGCGGAAGCCCTGGTCCCGGGCGCGTTGCACCAGAGCAACCGCTCCCTTGGTGTCGGGGCGCTCGTGCTCGGGCCGGTCAAAGATGTCGGTCACCACCTGGTCGATCGCTTCCAGGATCCGCTCCACCAGGATCAAGGCGTCGTCGGCCTTCTTGCCCAGGTTGTGGATGTCGCCGGTCAGCTCGTTGAGGCGCTCGTCGGTGGGGACGCCGCGGGTTTCAAGCTGGGCCAGCTTTTCTTCGGCCTTGTTGGCGCGTTCGCGCACCCCGGCCATCAGGCGGTCCTTGGCCTGCAGGTCGGCCTTGTGGCTGGATTCGAGCTTGTCCTTCTCGGCTTTGCGGGTCTCGCGCTCCTTGCGCAGGGCTTCGCGCAGCTCCTTCACTGACATGCTGGCCACGTCGTCGAGGGCTAGGCTGCCCGTCTGGCCGGTCTGTTGCAGCTCGTCCACCTGCTCGTCGTCGAGGACGAGGAGTTCGAAGAGTTTGGATTGGGTGCCGATTGCCTTGGTGAAATGCTGCGACGTCGCAGCATTTGAGAACTTGATCGCAGCCTGCATGAAGCGCTGAGCGATGCTTGCTTCAATTCCTAGAGCGTTGAGGCGAGGTATGAACTGCCCGTGCTCGCAGGCTTCCTTGAGCACCGCCAGCCCTCGCCCAACCTCCAGGCAGGCCTCCACGCTGCGGCGCATGTTGGCAGCGATGTCCCGTTGAATCAGGTCAGGGTCGGTGCAACCGGCTGGCAGCTCGTAGCCCACTCGCAGGGCCAGCTGGCGTACAGCGGCTTCGTGCTCCCGTTCGAGGGTGGCCACCTCGGTCAAGGCGGCATGGCCCTCGGCCACGGCCTCCTCATTGGCGAGGGCGAAGGGGGTTGTATCGGTGCGGGGTGCGGGTTTGCGTCCCATGGTCAGGGCTCCCTGGAGTAGCGGTTCTTGATTTCGTTGAGCTGCGTGGTGGCTCGGTCCATGGCGGTCATGTGAGCTATGGCGACCTGGACGACCTTGGGCCCCAGGCGTACGCGGCCGGTCTCCTGGATCACTTCAGCCAGACCCATCTCCCGCAGGTTGTGCAGGTCACGGGTGATGGTCCCCGCCGAGACGGAGAGAGAGTCCGCCAGGTCCTTAGGGGCCAGGCCGTGCTGCTCGTGGCCGGCCAGAATCAGCAGCAGGCGCAGGATTCGTTGCTGGCTGGCGTTGTCGTAGGTCGGGTTGGCCATGGCTCAGAACTCCAGCTCGGGCTGGTCGGCCTTGGCGACGTTGGCCCGGTGCCAGGCCAGGGCTTCGAGCCCCGCGCCCAGCTTGCCGAGGGTGGTGGCCTGGTCCGTCTCTCCGGTCATGAAGCCGAGCAGCGCACCCACGGCGGCATTGAGGGTGGTCTGCAGCAGGTGCACGTCGTCGGCGGTCGGCGCCTTGCCGGTCGGGATCTTGATGAGCACGCCGCCTTCGGCCGAGGCCAGGTAGCGCGCCACGTTGTTGGCGCCGGTAAGGTGTTGCCAGGCAAGCAGCGCGCGGGCGGGCATGGCATCGGTTTCGATCCACTTGTAGAGCGTGGCCGGTGTGGTGCCCATCAGCTCGGCCAGGCGCTCGATGGACAGGCGGCGGTGCTTGGCGGCGTGCGCCTTGTCCAGTTCGAAGGCCTGGCGCAGGCTGGTTGGCACTGAGGGAGAGTGGCGGGTGGTCATTGGAAGGGAGCGGTGTTGAGGATTTCTGAACAAATTCCCGATTCGATGGGGCTAAAAGGCCTTTTGCGTGGCTAAACTTCAGGAAAATTAAACTTTGGTTTAAAAGTTGAGCTTTCCTTGACTCATGCCACTCTTGCCGGGGCTCATACACTGAGCGGTGAGCGTTGCGCCCTCAGGCAGCGAGCTGCTGCGGCGCCTGGGCCTTGATACCGGCCGCGACAGCGATGTCGTGGGCGCGGCCGAAGTGGGCCTTATCCAGGCCGTTGAGGACGCGATAGACAGCGCGCTGCGGAAAGCCGTGTTCGTCCGCCCATTGGCGGATGGTCTTGCCTTGCTGGCGCAGTTGGGTTTTGAAAGCAGACGGGGTCATAGCGGACTCCAGGTGGTTGGCTTCGCCGGTGGATCGGTCAGGGTCCGCCGGTGAATTGACTGTGTTTGTGTTGTGAATGTTAGGTGCAATATTTCGACCTGTAAAGGGAAAAGTGTGATTTCTCGACTTTTAAAGGGGCTGATGGCGGAGCTCAACATCCAGCAGAAGGACTTGGCTGAGGTGCTTGGT
The DNA here is from genome assembly GCA_017309145.1 of Zoogloea sp. Lineage (GTDB taxonomy): Bacteria > Pseudomonadota > Gammaproteobacteria > Burkholderiales > Rhodocyclaceae > Zoogloea. Next base: position 3,516 of record JAFLDU010000129.1, read on the forward strand.
GTCCCGTTGCATCGAGTGAAGAGCCTCACATCTGGTCGAGTGCAAAAACTCACCCGAGAAGAAGGTGACGCTCTGGTGAAGAAACTCAACGTCCGGGCGGGATACCTGTTGGACGGGCAGGAGCCCATGTTTCAAGGCGAGGGGGATCAGGAATACCGGCAGACCGAATCTCAGGATCAGTTCATCAGCCGGATGCAGGCGATCAACGCAACTGGGCGGATCGTCGATGCCCTTCCACTGCCCGAGCGGGAGCGGGAAGGACTCAAGCTGTGCCTGACCGGTGACCCGGTACAGGATGGGAGGGCGATTGCCGAAGCCCTGCAGGGGGCCTCGCTTGCCCAAGGAAGTGAGTCAGCACTGACTTCAATTCACGATCAGGACCAGATCCAGTACGCCCGAGGTACCGTAGTTCCGATGCCGACAAGCGAGAACGCGGGCCTGACTCAGCAAGAGGTCATGACGCTTGTCCTGGATGCCCTGTATGAAGCCAAGCGGACGCTCCCTGCCGCGCGGATTTTTGCGGTAGTGGATGCCGTCATGGCCTGGCAACGGGCAGGTATGAACGTGACCGAATCCTCAGTCATGGAGCAGCTCCGGCAGGTCAAGTGAACCAGTTCACTTCGCTCATTACTCAATATGCCTAGCATGGGCCGCAGGCCATGGGGGATGCTGCAATGATGAGGGATGAGGTTTCTGCAGTACTTGCGCGTGTGTTGGCCGAGGCTCTTGCGGCAGACGGAGACAGGGCTGCGGAACGGCCGACATCAGCTGGCCGAGGGAACATGCGTGTGGAGTTGGTCGGGGTATCGCTACAGGTGAGTCGGATCGCCTTCGAGTTCAGCGATGTGGGAGATGAGTAGGTGCAGTGCCCTCAGTGCAATTACACGCGTAGGCAAGACGACAAAGGCGCGTCTGATGTTTGTCCTCGCTGCGGTGTGATCTATTCCAAGTTCGACCCAGCCGTGAAGCAACAACGGGAGGCCTTGCGCTCAGTTGCGGCACGTCGGACACAGTTTCACAGCCGGCTGCATTCCCATGGGGTGAATGTGCTGGAGGCTGGCCGAGCATGGGTAGACCGGTACGGGTGGCTGGGGCGCCTCATCGGCTTCCTGATCGTCGGTGCGGGGGCGGTGGCGATCGTCATTGTTCTCTGGAGCTTCTTGGCGCTGATTCTCGGGGTGGCCCTGATGCCCAGCCCCAAGATCGTGAATGTGTTTGTTGGAGGTCGATGATGCGTGGCGTGTTGTTCCTATTGCTGTTGGCCGTCTCCGCATCAGCCAGCGCCCAGGTGTTCAAGTGCGCGGTGAATGGAGTGACCACCTATTCAGAGCGCCCCTGTGGCGAGAAGCCAAAGACGGTGGAACTGAACGTGCATCAGCCAGATGCCCGCGAGCGAGCCCTGGCCCGGCAGCGTGCAGCTGTCGACCGACGCGATGCGGCCGTGGTGGACTACGAACAGGCCCGTCTCGAGTCAGAGCGGCGTGTCGAACGGTCTCAGCGCGCCTCGGCGGAGGCCTCTCACAACGCGAAGTGCGCCGGGTACGAACGAGGTGCGCGCAACGCCGTCGCAGAGCGTGAGATGTACCGCACCCAGCCGTTCCGGGATGACGCGGATCGTCGGCGCAAGGAGTACGAGGCCGCCCACTTTTCGGAGTGCTACGCCAAGTAGCCTCTGGCGCGTTTTGGGGGTGGGGATGTCCCTTTCCCTGTCCTGCATCCTGTTCGCCCTGCCTGGCGGTTTATAAACCGGCTGGTCGGGCTTTTTGACATCCACCAGATGTGTTCTGACAAAAACTAGTTCAAGGATGAATGTGTAGATGGCGAATAACAGTGAACATTCGAATTCGAGTCAAGATGCTCAGGCAACGCGGGATGTACAGGAGTTACTAGAGCAGGGTCGAAAGCTCGGGCTTGCCATCGACACGAATTTCTACATCAATACGGGGCGCGGAACTCTGGATGTTCCATTTCGGCTAAAGCTCGTCAACGGGAATGGGCACTTTCTGCACCTAATTCCGCATGTTTGGGAGCGTGAGATCAAGAAGCATCTCCGCTCCCGCCTTGAGATTGCTAAAGGTAAGGCATTAAGCCTATCGGAGCGAGACGTGTCGCCACTTCGCAGCCAAGAGGTAACTTCCGCCGTCAAAGCTCTCCGGACGGTGGCCGCGGAAGTGGATGTGACGGAGACAATAAATTCCCTTTGGGATCAGTTTGCTTCCGAAACAAATGCAGTCGTCGTCAGCCTTCCGAATGACAGTGCAGCCACAGTGCTAGATTGGTACTTCGAAAGCCATCTCCCATTTGAAGAGTCCGGCTCTAAGAAAAACGAGTTTCCTGATGCTTTTGCGCTTCATTCTCTTAGCAAGTTCGCCGAAGACAACGATCTGCATGTAGTTGTGGTCGCGACCAAGGACATAGGTGCTTATGGGCACTGTATAAAGGCAGAAAAGCTGCTGGCGTTTCGAGACGTTCAAAGTGCTCTTGGTGCCTTCGACGCCAAGGAGATGATTGAGCAACGTCGCGAGCTGAGTGTTGCCGCATCGCGTGATTTGCACGGTGAGCGTCTTCAAAAGTTGATGGATCGGTTGGTTAGGTTCATCAATCGCCCTTACTCTCATGCGCAACAGCCTTGGCCGGCGATAACCAAGCCAAGCTTTCCTCAAAACCCACGAATTCTTATTGATGAACTACTGGGCTATGAGTTGGTTCCGTTTGGGAATTTTGGTCTTCCTGTTAGCGTAACTAATGTGCTCAGCGAACAGGAGTGGGCTGGAGTAAACGGCATTTTGGCGAGAGTAAAAGTTAAGATCAGATGCAGAGTGTCTTGTGAAATTAGTGCGATTGATGTAGTTAATCCGGCAAGAAACAGTCCGCGGCAAACGTTTCCTTTGGGGAGTCCTGTCGAGGCCGACGTAACGCTTGATTTTGCGTCTGCTCTTCCACTTATGGATGGGGATCCAAGGCAGTTTGAGCTGCTTGGGCCGTACGAGCAGCTTAACGAGGGTTTTGTTGGCATTGAGATTGATTCACTGCATGTGACCGTACCAGATCACTTCGAATATCGTGGCTTTGCATAGATCCGTTCGAAGCCTTCTTTAGATCAAAGCGCCTAAACGGGCGCTTTGAGTCGTCATACCCGCAAAGCTTTCGCAGTGCGTCCCCCGGGGACGCCCATCCCCCTCTCGCTTCACCTCCTCGCCCGCCACACTGCGGGCATGAACTCCACGCCCAAACCCCTGCATATTTTCCGGCCTGGTCGGCACAAGCCGATGGTCGGCCAACCGATCGAGTTCACTGCCTCTCACCTGGACGCAAGTGCCGCCGCTTACGACCCCGCCAAGTGGCGCGCGCCGTTGGTGGTGGGCCACCCCAAGACCAACGCTCCGGCCTACGGCTGGGTCGACAAGCTGGCCTCGCTACCTATCGGGCTTGAGGCAGATCCCGCAGACGTTGAGCCCGCGTTCGCCGAGATGGTCAATGCGAAGCGCTTTGCCAACATCTCCGCGTCCTTCTGGGCGCCGGATGCACCCGGCAATCCGGTGCCGGGCGTCTATTACCTGCGCCATGTCGGATTCCTTGGTGCCGTGCCACCTTCCATCAAGGGCCTGCGTACGCCCGAGTTTGGTGACTCAGCCGACGGCATTGTCGAGTTCTCCGAATGGGATGACGTCGACAACGCCGGCCTGTGGCGCCGGATGCGCGAGTGGGTCATCGCCAAGTTCGGCCTGGCCGATGCCGACCAGGTCGTGCCGTCTTACCTGGTTGATGGCCTGGGGCGCAGTGCCCAGCGCGAGCTGGACGAATCCCTCGCCGAAGATCCCCCTGCGGCCGCGCCCCTGGCGCCGGCCTTTTCCGACCCTGCACAGGAGACCTCTGTGACCCCCGAAGAGAAAGCCGCCCTCGAGGCGGAGAACGCCCGGCTGCGCGCGCAGCTCGCCGCGTCCGATGCCGCCACCCGCCACCAGGGCAATGTGGCCTTTGCCGAAGGCCTGATGGCCAGCGGCCGCCTGGCGCCGGCCCACCAAGGTATGGCTGTGGCCATGCTCGACTTCATGGGTAGCCAAGCCGAGGTGCTTGAGTTTGGCGAGGGGGACGACAAGGCGCCTCTGGCCGATGCCTTCAAGGCCTTCCTGGAAGGGTTGCCGGTGGTGCCTGAGTTCTCCGAGGAGGTGGCCACCAAGGATCGGGCGGCCAACGGCGTGGTGGACTTCGCCGATAGCACCTCCATCGCCCATGCCGCGGTGGCCTACCAGACCGAGCAGGCCGAGCGGGGTATTCACGTTTCTACCTCCGACGCGGTCCGCCACGTCGAAACCACCAGGAGCAAGTAGATGAGCAACCCCACGCTGATCAAGAACTACACGTCGCCTGCAGCGGCGTCGCCTTACCGCATCGCCAAGCCGGGGGCGAACGATGGCGAGGTGGCCCAGGCTGCGGCCGCAACGGACTACCTCATGGGCGTCTATGAGTCGCTGCCCGTGGCAGCTGGCGAGCGCTGCGACATCGTGAAGGCGGGCATCGCCGATGTGGAGTACGGCGGTGCAGTGACCCGGGGGAAGCCGATCACCAGCGACGCCAACGGTAAGGCAGTGGAGGCTGCGCCGGCTGCTGGGGCCAACGTGCGGATCATCGGCTTTGCCGAGGTGTCGGCCGTCGCGGGCGACATCGGCCCCGCCCTGATCGCCCCCGGCCTGATGCAGGGCTGACCTGCACCCAACACATTAATTAATGAGCAAAGGAGTCACCATGCGTTCTGTCATCAATCGCCGCACCCTTGCGGTATTCGGGTGCCTCGCCCTTCTCTACGGCATGGCCCTGGCCTGCGGCCTGGTGCATTTTCAGGTCGACCACCTTGGCCTGATGGTGCTTGGCTCCACCACGCCGTTCCCCACCAACCCCACTCTCACGGCCATCGCCATTGCCTACCGTAACCCGGACGTGGCGCTGATCGCCGACCAGGTGCTGCCGCGCATCGATACCGACGGGTCCTTCAGCTGGATGGAGTACGACCTGGCGCAGGGCTTCACGATTCCGGACACCCAGGTCGGCCGCAAGTCGGTACCGAACGAGGTGGACTTCTCGGGTACCGAGCGCCAAGCCAAGGTGCAGGACTACGGCCTGGATGACATCATCCCCAACCGCGACATCGCCGCTGACAACCGGGGCGTGGATCCGCGCGGCCGTGCTGTCGAGTACCTCACCGGTCTGGTACACCTGGGCCGGGAAAAGCGGGTGGCCGACCTGGTGTTCAACGCTGCCAACTACGCCGCCGCGAACGTGCTGCCGCTCTCCGGCACCAGCCAGTGGAGCGACCCGAATTCCGACCCGGTGGCAGCCATCGGCGATGCGCTCGACTCGACCATCATCCGGCCCAACGTCGCCACCTTCGGCCAGGTCACCTGGACCAAGCTGCGCCGCAACCCCAAGCTGGTGAACGCCATCAAGGGCGGCACGACCGTTGCCGGCATGGTGTCGCGCCAGGAGTTCGCGGATCTCTTCGAGCTCCAGGAAGTGCTGGTCGGCCAGAGCAACATCAACCTGGCCAAGAAGGGGCAACCGGTCAACATGCAGCGCACTTGGGGCAAGCACGCCTCCTTCTTCTTCCGCGACCGCTCGGCCAGCAATGCGGGCGGCGTCACGTTCGGCTTCACTGCGCAGTGGGGCGGCTGGGTGGCTGGCGAGATCGCCGAGCAGAAGACCGGCCTGCGCGGCGCCGTCCGCGTCCGCTCCGGCGAGTCGGTGAAAGAGATCATCTGCGCGAAGGACGTGGGCTTCCTGTTCCAGAACGCTGTGGCCTGATACCTCCCCCCCGAGGGTGATGATCGTCAGGCGGGGTGGGCGATGGCGGCTTAGCCCTCGCTCTGCCTGACGGGAGCCAACCGTAGCCGCACCGACAAACCCCGGGGCAGCGTGCCCCGGGAATGATCAGGAACTC
>JAFLDU010000130.1 GCA_017309145.1 Zoogloea sp.
CCGCTGCCCAAGCCCTGGCTGTCGAGGCTCTGCCTGCCACGGTGCCGCCTGTGGAAGCTGCACAGGACTCGACGGCCAGCCAGGTTGCACCTGGTGGTGATGTGCTTGGCTCCGAGCCCGATCCGCTTCTGCCCCTGGCCGACTCCGCCCATGAAGTCCTGGGCGTCGAGATGACCGCCCAGCCCCCGGTAGCCGGCCACCTCCGCGTCCGAGTACTGCGCGTCATCGAGCACGACGGTGTGCGCTACGGGCCCGGCGAGCTGGCGGGCGACGAGCTCGACGTGACCGAGGCCCAATTCCAGCTGCTCAACCCCATCCAGGCCGCTGAGCGCCTGTAACCCATCAAGGAACTCCCATGGCCGTTTCCCGCTATGTCACGCTGCGAGCGATCAAACACAGTGGCAATGATTTTGCTGCTGGCACGCCGGTGGCGCTGTCTGATGAATATGCGGCGCCGCTATTGGCGATCGGGGCGATTCAGGCGCAGGCGGGGGCGTTGCCGGCCATGCCGACTGTTCCTGGTGATGTGGTACGGGAAACGGTCGATACGGGGTCGGGTGGGAAGGCTCGCACCTACGTCGAGGCAATCTCCTCGGATCAGGGGATTGAGAAAGTCCAGCTGCGCGCTGGTGAGCGCGGCGTGAATACTCGAGTGCTGCGCTGGCTGTCTGGAATGACCGGCATCCTGCCGCTCCCCAAGATGATGGCGGCGGCTCCGAGTGTGAGCATTACGACAGCCCCGACGGTCAACGGCTTGGCTGCCGGACTGTGTTCGCATGCCTGGGATGGGGGCGGTGTTGTGTGGGGCCTGGAGGGATTGATTGAGTACGCCGCTGGCGTCGGTGTCGCAGGCGCGATCACGTTTGGCGACAACAGCAAGGGGTCGCAATCTGTCATCCGAGCTCGATTTATGACGGATGCGCCGGCTGTTGAATTGGCAACAGCGTATAGCCAATTTGTGGACCTCAATCTGCTGGTCAACGGCGAGGTCGGCTATGTCGATACCCCCGCGGTGCTGCCCACTTCCGCCGGAACTCGGTACGTAAAGTTCGATTTTGGCAATGACACTCAAGGTTTTGAGTTGGTGCAAGCGCTCACCCCCTCGGCAGGCGGTACTGGCTATGTGATTGGCGATGAGATCACGCTGGCCGGGGGCGTCGGGACTAAAGCTGTTGTCACTGTGACGGGGGTTGGTGGCGGTGGCGCGGTATCTAACTGCTATGTGAAGACCCGTGGGGCCTATAGCACCCGTCCGACCGGGACGATCACGCAGGACTCGACTACGGGTGCGGGGACGGGATTCCAGATCACGAGCGTGCAGTGGGGCTCTACGCACACTTCTCGCAAGATGCGGAAGTTGGAGATGTACATCAAGGGCGGCGTCCGTTTTCGCGGGATCAACGTAGATACAAACTCTATCGTGCTCCCTTGGGACATCCCTAAGCACCTTCCAAGGTTGGTTGTGTGCGGAGACAGTCAAAGCGCGGGAACCTACCTCAAGTCCGCCTTTGGGAACATGGCAACACGTATAGCGCATCGCCTGGGGCTGGGTGACAGCTATGCAATTAGCGCGCAAGGGGGAACGGGTTGGAATACCAACAACGGAAACAACCTGAAATGGTCTGACCCGCGCCGAATTGCCGATCTGATCGCACTCAATGGCGACATTTATCTGTTTGTTGGCTCGCAGAACGATACTCAGAATGCAGCGCTGCAAGCGGCCATCGAAGCATCTCTCGAGACTATTTTGACGGCAAAGCCGGACGCGCTGATTGTCGGAATTGGCAACGTGCTTTCCTCAGGCTCGGCATTCACAAAAGCTGCATTCGATGCTGTCGCCAGCAGATCTGATCGTGTCGCGTACATCGACAATGTGACAGTGCCGTGGATTACTGGTACTGGCAGCATTACGGCGCCAGCCGGAGCTGGAAATCGGGATTACTACATGTCGTCTGACGGACAGCACCTTGACGGCCCAGGTATCGACTTCTTCGCGGATATCGGCGCAGAGCAGGTCTTCCAGACAATTGCGCAGATGGCTGTCTGATCTGTAATCCCCGAATATTAATCGTCGTCATACCCCAACCGGGGACTCCCATCCCCCTCTCCCCATCATCGCGCACACGCGATGATGGGGCATGCCCTACACCACCCGCCCCCTCCTGGAAGAGCGTTTCGGCCTGGATGAACTGATCCAGCGGACCGACAAGTTCCAGCCGTACACCGGCGCTGTCGTCGAAGCCGTGCTTGACCGGGCGATCGCCGACGCCGATGCCGAGATCGACGGCTTTGTGGGTGCGCGGTACTCCCTCCCTCTGCCTGCGCCGGTGCCGCCCGTCCTGGTACCGATTGCCTGCGACATTGCCCGGTACCGCCTCTACGACGATGCCGTGCCGGACGTGGTGCGTCAGCGCTACGAGGACGCAGTCAGCCGCCTGAAGGACATTGCGGCCGGCCGGCTGACACTCGGAATCGAGCCCGCGAGCACCACCCCGGCTTCAGCCGGCGTGCGTTTTCGGAGCCGTGACCGGGTGTTTTCTGACGATCTGCTGGAGCGCTACTGATGAGCACCCAGGCCCTGATCGATCGTCTCGCCGATCCCTCATTCCGCCAAGTGGGCGGCGCCGCTGAATTCGGCGCGCTGGCCGACTCGGCCCCGCCCGCGCCTTGCGCGTTCGTCCTGCACCTGGGCGACGACGCCGTCACGAAAGAGCCATTCACGTCTGGCCTGCAGCTGGTCGCGCGGATGTACGGCGTGATCCTGTGCGTGCGCAACGTGCGTGACGCGGCCGGCGCTGCAGCGGCGGCTGACCTGGCGTCCTTCCGAGGGCTTCTGTTCGATCGCCTGGTGGGCTGGGAGCCCTTCGGCGGCGCCGAGCCCCTGCGTTTTGCCCGCGGCCGCCTGCTCAAGTTCGAGGCCGGCGTGCAGTGGTGGCAGGACGACTTCTTGACCAGTTTCTACACGTCCCGGCCCGAGGCCTGGGCATAACCCGGAGGACACCCACGTGGGTACCAAAGAGACCACCGCGCCGGCCCTGGCAGCCGCCGTACCTGCAACCGCGCCGGCCCCGCTCGAGGAGATCGAGCTGCTGGAGCCCCACGAGCATGCCGGCCGCACCTACCCGACCGGCGCCCGGCTCAACCTGGCCTTGCACAAGCTGGATCTGGATTCGGCGGCCTGGCTGATTGGCCTGAAGAAGGCCGTTCAAGTACCGCCCACCCTCAACCCCACTCCGGCCCAGCCCGAGTAAGCAGGAGCGCATCACATGAAGGACTACATTGCCGGCCGTGGCCGGGCCATGGTGGCCAAGCTGGTCAACGGTGTTCCGGGCGCGTTTGTCACCCTCTCCAACCTGGAGAGCTTCTCGTTTGGCCTGACCACCGAGAAGGGTGAGCACTATGAGAGCGAGACGATCAACTCGCTGCTCGACGCGACCTGGGTGAACAAGAAGGGCGGCACGATCGAGACCGAGATGTCGGACATCAACAAGGCCAATGCCCGCCTGATGTTCAGCGCCCGGGTGAGCGAGGTCGCAGCCAGCACGGCCACCGCCGAAGTGATTTCGGCCGCTCTGCCTGCCGTTGGTGACATCCTGACCCTGCGCCGCGGCCTTGCTACCAGCGTGGTCATCAAGGATTCGACGGGCTCGCCTAAGACGCTGGTCGCCGGGGTCAATTACAACCTCCGGGATGGTGGCGTCTTCGGCTCGCTCGACATCGTCGATATCACCACGGGCGGCCCGTTCGTGGGGCCTCTCAAAGCGGACTACAGCTATGGCGCCCAGAGCCGGGCCACTCTGCTCAGCGCCGCAGATGAAGAGTACGTGCTGCGCTTCGAGGGTGTGTCCAAGGCCAACAACGCGCGCTACCTGTACGAGTTCTGGCGCGCCAAGTTCGGCCAGGCCGACAAGACCGATCTGATCTCTGCTGATGTGGCCAAGCCCAAGGTGACCATCAGCCTGCTGGCCGATACCAGCAAGACCGAGGACGGTGAGTTCGGCCAGTTCGGCCGTATGACCTACCTGGGCGTGCCGGCATGAGCGGCCTGGCCGTAGCCCGCAGCCTCATCCTCGGCGAGGGGAGCGACGCCCCTCTCGCCGTCACCGTCCGCGAGCTGACGGTGGGCGAGATCCGCGCCTGGTTGAAGGACGTGCAGTCGCAATCCGATGCGGTGGATGTGGTGGACGTGATGCTGTTGCGCGACGTGAGCCTGCAGGACGTGATGCGGCTGACCAGCCTGACCGCTACCCAGGTGGAGTCGCTGGGGCCGAGCCGGTTGCGTGAAGTCGTGGCAGTGGCACGGGAGATCAACGAGGATTTTTTCGCTCTGCGCGCCGGGCTGCTGACAGTGGCGGCGGCGATCCCGTCGGAGAGCTCGAGCGCGCCGTCAGTAGCTTGATTCGCCTGGCTGGCCACGCCGATGCGTGGAGCTACCCCTGGCGGACCTTTGAAAACGCGATGAAGGAAGCCAGCAAGAAGCGCTAGCGCCGGGGCCGCAGGATGGGCCCCAGCAGCAGGCTGATGAAGGGCGACGCGAACGCCAGCGCGATGAGGCCCCACACCACGAGGCTTCCGGTGGCCAGCGCCAGCGGGATGAGCAGGAAGCCAATGATCACGATGTCCATGCCCGGACTATAGCCCACC
>JAFLDU010000131.1 GCA_017309145.1 Zoogloea sp.
TCGAGCAGCAGGCCACCGTTACGATACTCGGGCAGGCCGGTGAGTTCCTCCAGCCCGGTGACCGTGAGGCCGGCCCACTCCAGCGGTTCGAGCAGCGAATAGGTGAGCCATTGGGTCAGCTTGTGGAAGGGCAGCAGGCCATCCTCCATGGCCGGGTGCGCCCAGCAGTCGCCCAGGGGCACGCCCTGCAGGCGCAGGCGACCGGGCCACACGGGCCCCAGGGCACGCAGCAGGGTCTCCAGCACCAGGCCGGCGGCGATGCGTCCGTCGGGTGCCCGCGCCAGCAGGTAGTCGAGCAGATGCCCGGCCCGGGCCGGGGTGCCGAACACCGCAGGCGTGGCGGCCATCACCTCGCCGAGGCGTTGCAGCAGGGCGAGGCGCCCATCGAGCCCGACCAGGGGATTGGCCGGGCCGACCTGGAAGGCCGTCGCCAGGGTGTCGCGGCCGAGGCTGGCCAGGGCCTCGGCATCGCAGCGCAGGGGCTGCGCCCGATCCGTCGACAGGGCGCCACTAGCAAACAGGGCCAGGCTGGCCACGCCGAGGCCTTCCGAACGGGCCAGCGGTGGCCCGCCGGCACCGTCGAGGAAGCGCCACTCGGGGCCGGCGCCGGCATCGAGCAGCACACTGGGGATCACCAGATCGATGGCCGTCCGGGCCCGCTCCAGCGGGTCGCCGTCCAGCCCCGCGCGGGCCACCAGGGCACCCCAGCGATCGACACCGCCGGCTTCGAAGTGGCGCCAACGGCTGTGATAGGGCACCCGCAGATCCGGATAGTTGAGGCGGATGGTCTGGGCCACGTAGTCGGCGCAGACGGGCAGGGCCCGCTCGTCCCAGGTGAAGAAGGGCGACAGACCCGCCAGGCAGCGGGCCATGACGATGCGGCAGCGACTGCGCACCGCGCCCGGCCGCAGCAGCGGCTCGGCCGGATGGCCGATGGAGACGGGGGTATGCCAGCCTGACGATGTCATGCGTGCAATCCCCGCCCCTTGGCGAGGGCCAGTTCGGTGATGCTGGGGGGCGCGACGGGGGTGAAGTAGCCGGCGGCGACCTTGGCGTCCATCTCGACCCGGGCGTCGGCGGGGATCAGGGCGTCGGGGATCGCCACCTGCTCCACCACCTGGATGCCGGCGGCGGTGAGGGCGCCGTGCTTCATGTTGCTCATCGACGCCCAGCGGTCGATGCGGGTGATGCCGAGCCAGTGGAAGACGTCGGGCATCAGCTCCTGGAAGCGCATGTCCTGCACGCCGGCCACGCATTCGGTGCGCTCGAAGTAGGTCTCGGCCCGGTCGCCGCCGCGCTGGCGCTTGCGGGCGTTATAGACCAGGAACTTGGTCACCTCGCCGAGGGCGCGCCCCTCCTTGCGGTTGTAGATGACCACGCCGACGCCGCCCTGCTGGGCCATGTCGACGCACACCTCGATGCCGTGGGCCAGATAGGGCCGGCAGGTGCAGATGTCGGAGCCGAACACGTCGGAGCCATTGCATTCATCGTGCACCCGGCAGGCGACGCGGGTCTCCGGGCGGCCGAGGCGGCTGACGTCGCCGAAGAAGTAGAGGGTCATGCCACCGATGGGAGGCAGGAAGACCTTGAGGTCGGGCCGCGTCACCAGCTCGGGGAACATGCCGCCGGTCTGCTCGAAGAGGGCGCGCCGCAGGGCGTGCTCGGCGATGCCGAAGCGCTCCGCCACGCCCGGCAGGTACCACACCGGATCGATGGCCGCCTTGGTGACCCGCACGTCGCCACTGGCTTCGAGGATGTCGCCGTCGGGTACCAGGCGTCCGGCCTCGATGGCCTCGCGCAGCTCCGGCATGTTGATGTGGGCGGTGGTGATGGCGATGGTCGGGCGGATGTCCATGCCGGCGGCGATCTCGGCGGCAAACTCCTGGGCCACCCGGTGGCCCCAGGGGTCCAGGGAGACGATGCGCCCCGGGTCGCTCCACTGGGGATGGGGGCCGATGTGAGCGGCCGGCACGGTGTTGGTCAGGTCGGGGCGGTGGTCCCGCTGCAGGTTGCCGGCGGCCACGGCCAGGGCCCGATACACCGAGTAGGCCCCGGAGTGGGTGCCGATGACGTTGCGCAAGGCCGGTTCGGCCAGGCCCGCCACCAGCGGCCCACGCGCCGCGGCGGTGGCGGCGCCCCAGTTCACCGCGGCGGTCTGACGGCCGCCGGAGGCCCGGGGATGGGAGGTGAGAACGATATGGGACGCCATGATTCGCTCCTGAAAACCTGACCATATGGTCAGTTTTCGGATAGCGAGTTCCATGCCATCCAGGACACGCCCGCCAGGCCGCGCCACCACGGGCCCGGCAGCCTCCACAGGGCGGACGCCGCGCACCGGGAGGGCGCATGGGCATCCGGCAGCGAGCCGCGATGGTGCATTGCACCACCCTGGCGGGCTATCATCTCGCCGCCATCGACCCCCGCCCCTGCCCCCCATGAACGCCGAACTGAACACCTGGCAAGCGCGTCTTGCCGCCCTAGCCAGCGCCGCCGCCGACGGTGATGGCGCCCACGACCTGCAGCACCTGCAGCGGGTCTGGCGCATCGCCCGGCAACTCCTCGACGAACACCCGGAGGCCGACGCGCTGGTCGTGCTGGCCGCCTGCTACCTGCACGATCTGGTCAATCTGCCCAAGAATCACCCCCAGCGCGCCGAGGCCTCGCGCCTGGCGGCCCTCAAGGCCCGCGACGTCCTGCAGGGCGAAGGCTTTCCGGCGGAGCGGCTGGACGCCGTGGCCCACGCCATCGAGGCCCACAGTTTCTCGGCGGGCATTGCGCCGACCACCCTGGAGGCGATGATCGTGCAGGACGCCGACCGCATGGACGCCCTCGGCGCGGTGGGGCTGGCGCGGATGTTCTACACCGCCGGCCGCATGGGCTGGTCCCTGGCCCATCCCGACGATCCCCTGGCGTTGCACCGGGAACGGAATGACCAGGCCTGGTCGCTGGACCACATCGAGGTCAAGCTGGCGACCCTGCCGGCCAGCATGAACACGCCGGCAGCCCGCCGCCTGGGCGAAGCGCGCCTGGCCTGGCTGCGGGAATTCCGGGAGGTGTTCGTGGCGGAGTGGAGCGCGACGCCCCACGCTTGAAAGGCTCAGCCGGGCATGTCGAGGGAGGCCTCGAGCGCGGCGTGATAGACCGTGTAGCGGCTGCGGCCAGTGCGCTTGGAGTAGTACATGGCCACGTCGGCCTTGTGGGCCAGATCGTCCCACTCCAGGCCGTCGGCCGGCATGCGTGCCACCCCCACACTGGCCGACCCGGGCACCGGGCCGCCGGGCAGATCGAAGACCGGACCGAAGATGTCCAGGATGCGCTGGCAGATGGCGCTGACGCGGGCGACCTCGTCATCCCCGGCGGGGCCCAGGTCCACCAGCAGCACGAACTCGTCGCCCCCCAGCCGGACCACCGTGCTCTCATCGCCGCCCGCCATGCGCAGACGGCGCGCCACCTCGCGCAGCAGCACATCGCCGGCCTGGTGGCCGAGGCCGTCATTCACCGCCTTGAAACGGTCCAGATCGACGAAGATCAGCGCCAGACTGTGTCCGCTGGCCACCGCCGCATCGCGCGACTCGACGAACTGATCGTCGATGTAGTGCCGGTTGTGCAAGCCGGTGAGCTTGTCGCGCAAGGTCATCTGCCGCTGATCGATGTAGGCCACGGCCAGCTCGGTATGGGCCCGCAGACCGCCGGCGATGGCACGGGTCAGGGCGGCGCCCGCGAGCACCGCGGCGAACAGCGCGGACAGGGCCAGCAGGGCGGCCCGGTCGGGTTCGTGATGAAAGAGGGCCCTGGACAGGCTGGCTTCGGCATAGACGGACGAGGACTGGAGGCGCTCGAAGGCCGACACCCACTCGCCGTCATCCACGATGCCCCGCTCCTGCCCCTGGGCCAGCAGGGGCGTCAGCGCATCGGCCAGCGGCGTCATCGGCGCCAGCTCTTCGGAGGCCGGATAGGCGATCAGCACCCGGTCTGCCGAGCGTAGCTGGACCCGCGCGCCCTCTAGCCCGAGTGACGCATAGAAGGGACGGAAGATGTCCTGCACGGCCAGGTTGATCACCACCAGCCCGCCGAAGGACCCATCCGCCCGGCGGAAGGCTCGGGCCACGTGGATGCCGGCCTTGCCGGACGCAAGCCCCGACTCCGCGGGGCTGACGAAACTGTCCTGGCCTGCCTTGAGCGCCTTGTAGTAGCCCCGCTCGCTGAGGTCGGTGAAGTTCTTGCCGACCACCCCGAAGCGCCGGATGCCGTCCTCCCCCACCACCGTGAAGGAGGCGATACCTGGCAGGCGCGCCCGGTGCTCCGCCAGCAGGGCCTCGAAAGCGGCACGACGGGCGTCCGACACCTGGCCGTTGAACAGGCTGTCGTCCATGTGTACGAGCAGGCTCTTGATGATCTGGTCGGCCATCTCGAGCTCGAAACGGTCGTGGGACGCCACCATCTTGGCATACACCTGAGCCTGGCTGCGCACCCGGGCATCGGCCTCGCGGTAGCCCGACACAACATCATTGATGATCCACGCCCCCAGCACCCCCAGCGCCGCCCACAGGCCGATCAGCGCCCCCCAGGCACGTCGCCGGCGCTGCGCGTCCTGACTCCCCTCGCGGGACGCCGGATCGAGACGCGGCGCCTCGCGGGGACGTGTCCGCTGCTCGGTGACAGGGAAAGTAACGGTCTTGTCGGATGCCATGAGCCCTGGGCCGGAGTCGGGCCCATCGGCCCACGTTGTCAGTACACGCTAACACCCGGCATTATCCAACACCTTTTCATATTTCACGCGGACCCACCTGCGTACGCTAGACGGGTGCGGGATGCCACGCGACGCCATGACACTTTCCGACCTCCTCTCGATCGATCTGCCCCTCATCCAGGCGCCGATGGCCGGCGTGCAGGGCAGTGCCCTGGCCCTGGCGGTATGCCGGGCCGGCGGACTCGGCTCGCTGCCCTGCGCCATGCTCACCCCCGCCCAGCTCACGCAGGAACTTCAGGCCCTCCGCGCGGGCACGGAGCGCCCCTTCAACCTCAATTTCTTCTGCCACCGGCCTCCCGAGGCCGACCATGACGTGGAGGCCGCCTGGCGGAGCACCCTGGCGCCCTACTACGCGGAATACGGGATCGACCCCGCCAGCATCCCCGCGGGACCGGGACGCGCGCCGTTCAGCACGGAGATCGCCGACCTGGTCGAACCCTTCCGCCCGCCGGTGGTGAGCTTCCACTTCGGCCTGCCCGAGCCGGCGCTGCTGGCCCGTGTGAAGCGTTGGGGCGCCCGGGTGCTCTCCTCCGCCACCACGGTCGAGGAAGCCCTGTGGCTGGAGGCCCACGGCGCCGACGCGATCATCGCCCAGGGCCTGGAGGCCGGCGGGCACCGGGGCATGTTCCTGAGCGACGACCTGAGCACCCAGGTCGGCACCTTCGCCCTGCTGCCGCGCATCGTCCAGGCCACCCGCCTGCCGGTGATCGCCGCCGGCGGCATCGCCGACCGCCATGGCGTGCAGGCCGCGTGGGCCCTAGGCGCAGCCGGCGTGCAGGTGGGCAGCGCCTACCTGCTGTGCCCGGAAGCCACCACCAGCCCGCTCCACCGGGCCGCCCTGAAGAGCCCGGCGGCGGACCACACGGCCCTGACCAACCTGTTCACCGGCCGCCCGGCCCGGGGCATCGTCAATCGCTTGATGCAGGAACAAGGCCCCCTCAGCCCCGTCGCGCCGCCCTTCCCCCTCGCCACCTCGGCGGTGGCCCCCCTGCGCAGCGCGGCCGAGCAGGCCGGGCGCAGTGACTTCAGCCCCCTGTGGTGCGGCCAGAATGCACTGGGCTGCAGGGAGATCGGCGCGGAAGCCCTCACCCGGGCGCTGATGGGCTGCGACTGAGCGGGGCCGACGGACGGCCCGGCGGCCTCGGCGGGAGTGCCCACCAAGGAAATATCTCACACCCCCGCAGTGCCCCCTCCACTACCCCATCCGCAGGCCCAGGTGGCACCATGCACGGCATCAAGGATCTCTGACTGGCGTCACGCGCCTGTACCCGATGAAGCTCGACCAACCCAGCTTCGCCGTCCTGATCGATGCAGATGGCGGCACGCTCAAATCCATCGCCCCCATCCTCACCGACATCAGCCGACGTGGCCGAATCCTCGTCAGGCGGATCTACGGCGACTTCACCTCACCACAACTGGCCGGCTGGCGCGACATGCTCGCCGAACACGCCATCCAGCCGATCCAGCAATACGCCAGCAGCACGGGCCACAGCACCAGCGACAGCGCGCTGATCATCGATGCGATGGATCTGCTCCACACCCGGCGCTTCAATGGCTTCTGCCTGGTCAGCGGCAACAGCGACTTCACCCGCCTGGCCACCCGCCTGCGCGAAGACGGCCTGATGGTGTTCGGCTTCGGCCGCAAGCAAGCGCCCGGCACCTTCATCAGCGCCTGCGACCGCTTCGTTCATGTCGAGGATCTGATCGTCTCGCCGCTGGATGTCACCGCCGCCAACAGCCCGCTACACGACGCCGACCCCCTGCCCCTCGGCACCGGCCAGCGCGCCGCCGAGCCAGCCTCCCCTTACACGACAGCCACCAGCGCCGCGCGCGCGCCCATGACCTGCGGTGAGGCACTGCGCCGCTCGGTGCAGCTCGCCACCGCCCCCAGTGGCTGGGCGCCGATCACCGCCATCGGCCAGCAGCTCAAGGCCCTTGGCTGGACCATCAAGGATTCGGGCCACGCCACGCTGACCGACGCGCTGAAGGCCGAGAGCGGCCTCGAGATGCAGGTTAACGGCGCAGCCCGCTATTTCCGGGCGAAGGACTGACCCGCCTGCGGCGAGCCTCTCCAGCACTTGGGGCTATCCCCTCTCCAACAAAATCCGAATGGCTTATCGAAAAATGATCAATAGCCTGATCAATAGCTATCCGGAGCCGCCTCCCCGCACCCCACAGCGACTCGCCGCCACTCCTGGCTGACGGACGCCTGTTCAAGGCGATTCGCCAGCAGTCCTGACAGAAGCGCTCAGGCCCCACGCGCCCGGCGCAGATCGCCCCGGATCTCCTCGATCACCGCGTCCAGGGCGAGCTCCAGGCGATCGACCTGCTCATCGCGCGCGTTGCCGGCGTCGATGTCGCGCTCGAGTTCTTCAGCGAGGCGGGCCAGATTCAGGGCACCGATGGTCCCCGCCTCTGACTTCAGGGTGTGCGCAATGCGGCTGGCGGTCTGCGTGTCAGACCGGGCGCGGGCCTGGCGAAGGGCGGCAGGCAGATCGGCGTTGGCATCGATGAAGACATCCAGCAACTTGCCATACAGCTCGGTACGCTGCGACACGTTCCTCAGGCCGACCACCCGGTCCAGCACGCCCGCCCCTGCAGAGTCGGGCGCGAGGCCGGCCGCAGCGGGCTCAGGCAGGGCTGGACGCTCGGCGACGCTCCCCCCGGACGGGTCGATCCAGCGAGCCAGGGTCTCACACAGCTCGCGCAGCTCGAAGGGCTTGCTGACGAAGCCGTTCATCCCGGCAGCCAGACAGCGATCCCGGTTCTGAACCATCGCATGGGCTGTCATCGCGATGATCGGGAGACTCTGCCAGCAAGCTTCGGCGCGAATCCGGGCAGTCGCCTCATAGCCATCCATCTCCGGCATCTGGATGTCCATCAGGACTGCGTCGAAATGCCCCTCCCGAAGGGCGCGGAGGGCATCATGGCCATTGCTGGCAATCGTCACCCGCACACCGGCGACGCTGGTCAACAGCCCTTCCGCCACCAGCTGGTTGACTTCGTTATCCTCCACCAGCAGAACATGCGCCCCGCGCAACCGGGCGCAGAGCGCCGCCAGGCCGTCATCATGCACCGCCAAGCTGCCCATCGAATTGTCCATCCCCCCCTCGCCGGACAGGGAGACCAGCAGGCTCTGCAGGGCGGTGGGCATCACGGGCTTGGCCAGGGTGTCGGTCAGCAGACGCTCACGGACCGCCGCCTCGATGGACTCCTGGCCGACGGGCCCGACAAGCACCAGCGCGGGCGCGGCCTCGGTACTGCGCATGATCTGGCGTGCAGCCTCCGCGCCGCCCCCATCGGGCAGGCGCCAGTCCAGCAGGACCAGGCTATAGGGCAGTCCGTCTGCTTCGGCGCGGGTCACCGCCTCCACCGCCTCCGCGATCGAGGCGGCCGAATCGCAGGGCTGCGCCAGGCGGGTCAGCAGGTGGGCCAGCGCCTGACGGCCATCGGCGCTGCCATCCGCCACCAGCACCCGCCTGGGTGGTATGGCGGGCAAGGTCTGGCCGCCATCCTGTACCCGCCCGAAGCGGGCCGTGAAGTGGAAGTCGCTACCCCGACCAAGATCGCTCGTCACGCTGATCTCGCCGCCCATCATGTCCACCAGCTGACGGCTGATCGCCAGCCCCAGGCCGGTGCCGCCGTACTTGCGGGCGTGGGAGGAGTCGACCTGGGAGAAAGGCTGGAACAGGCGTTGGATCTGATCCGCGCTCATGCCGATGCCGGAGTCCCGAACCGAGAATTTCAGCACGACGTCATCGCCATCCGCATCGGCGGCGGGTGCCGCCTGGGTGACGACGAGGACGATCTCGCCTTCACGGGTGAACTTGACCGCGTTGCCACACAGGTTGACCAGGATCTGATGCAAGCGGAGAGGGTCGCCGATCAGGCTCTGCGGCAAGTCCGGAGCCAGGTCGATGACCATCTCCAAGCCCTTTTCCTGGGCCCGCAGGCCGATGATCGAGGCCATTTTGTCGAGCACGTCATTGAGCCTGAACTCACGTCGCTCCATGTCGAGCTTGCCGGCCTCGATCTTCGAGAAGTCGAGGATGTCGTTGATCAGCCCCAGCAGGGACTCCGCCGCCATGCGCGTCTTGCGCAGGTAGTCCGCCTGCCTGGCGTCCAGATCGGTGCGCAGGGTCAGGTCGGTCATGCCGAGGATGGCATTCATCGGCGTGCGGATCTCATGGCTCATGTTGGCCAGGAACTCGCTCTTTGCGCGGGTCGCCGCCTCGGCCACATCCCGAGCCTGGGCCAGCGCATCGTTGGCCCGGGCAAGCTCGGCCGTGCGCGCCTGGACCTGGTTCTCCAGCGCCCCCTGCTGACGCAGGGCCTCCTCCTCGTTGTAGAGTGCTTCAAGCTCCTGGGCGGCCCGCATGGCGACGATCTGCATCAGCGCATTGGCCCAGGCCGGATACTGCTGGGGCCGCCGGCTGGCCACTGCCAGGAAGCCGATGACCACGCCCTGAGAGTCCCACAATGAAGCACCGGCATAGCTCTCGCACTCCCCCTTCTGGAGAAAGAAGCTGTCCGGGAAGTGGCTCCGCACGGAATGCTCGAAGAGCACGATGTTCCTGCTCTGCGCCATGTACTCGCAGGCGCTCCCCCGCACATCGAAGACGAAGTTGGGAGCCAGCTTGCCATTCGACCGGAAACCCAGGGTCTCGGCCTGATCATTGCCGATCAGGCGGGCCAGGATTGCATAGTCGGACTTGAGCTGGGTGCACAGGAAGGCCAGCAAGTCCGCCACAAAGCCGGCACGATGCTCTGCGCCCGCACCATGGCTGGCCACGAAATACAGGGCCGACTCGATGGCCTTGCGCTCCGTCACATCCGTGCAGGTGGCCCGCAGCAGGCGCTTGTTGCTATAGGGTAGCCGGGTGAGGCGCACCTCGGTGCAGACCTCCTCGCCGTCATTGGCCCGGACGATGACCCGCTCGAAGACAGGCTCTTCCCCGGACATAGCCCGATCGTTATGCTCGGCCATGGACTCGCGGATATCCCGGCCATCCGGCTGTTCAGGCCGATAGAAGCGCTCCGGCCCACCCTCCAGGAAGGTTTCCAGGCTGCAGCCGAACAGGGAGGCCGCCCTGGCATTGGCGGTGATCACCCGCCGGAGGTCCACGTCGAACACGAAGATGGCCTCGGGCGCGGCTTCGATCAACATCCGGAAGCGCTCCTCGCTCTCGCTGGCCGCCAGTTCCGCCAGCCGGCGGCGGCGGCTCTGCATGGACAGGGCCACCAGGGAGACGCTCATGGCCAGGAACATGACAGCCACCCCGATCAGCTGGTAGCGGTAGTGATCCCACAGCTTGGGCGGCCGGTTGATGAAGGTGCTGTCGGGGGGCAGGCGGTCGGTGTCGATATGCCAGCGTTCGATCTGGTTCCAGTCGTACATCGGATAGCTGGCAGACTCGATGTAGGTCAGGGGCGAGTCCAGGATCACATTCCCCTTCAGGTAGTTCATCACCAGCCGTCCGACCTGCTGCTGGCCGAAGGCCTCGGTGTCGAAGAGCACGCCACCGACGATACCCCTGCCCAGGAACCCCACCGAGGCACTGAAGACCGGCACCTGCGCCGCCTTCACGACCTCGTCAACCACTTCTACCGATACGTAGGACTTGCCCTTGATGTCGCCGAAGTAACCGTAGCAGAAGATCGCCGTGTCCCTGCCCGCCTGGGCAACCCTGGCGAGCATGGCATCGTGGTCGAGTTGATCGGTGTACTCGAAGACGACCTTGCCGCTCCAGGGTTCGGCAGCCGCACGCACGTCCTTCACATAGGGCAGGTCACTGGCGCTCGCGCCGGCGACGACAAGCACCCGGCGGAGGCCGGGCAGGGCCTCCAGCAGGGTCTGGACGCCCCGCTTGTAATCGGCCCGCACCGGCATCTGGATGATCTTGCGCGGGCTGAACGGTGCCGGATTGATGCGCTCCCGCGCGGTGCTGAGGATGGTTGCGCCGGGAAACAGGTCGCGGCCTTCCCGGGTCATGAAATCCAGCGCCGGCTTGCCTTCCACCACGATGATGCGGACTTCCTTGCCTTCCAGCTTGCGCTGCAGCAGTTCCGCCATGAAACGCCGATCTTCTGGCTCCGGGTGGCGCACCAGATCCAGGTACTCGATGTACACATCGCTGGCGCTGAGCCCCTGCTCACGCACCGCATTGAGGATACCCACCGAAATGCTGTCCACCAGAAAACCGCGGTGCTGGGAGTGCAGGACCAGGAGCTTCCCGGCATCCAGCGCCCCCGCCCGCACCGGCGGGGCCATCAGCAAAAGCAGCAAAAGCAGCAAACAGGCGAGTCGGGGCCAAACGCTCAAATCGCGCCACGCTCCCATCTTCGCCTCGTCCATGCAACTCCCCTCGAAACGAATGCGAACGCCCGGCATACGCTCCGTGCATTCGCCAGGGACGCCACCCGGGGCCTGTCAGCCCCCTCCAACGCACGTCCACCTGTTCAATTGGCAGCATAACCCAAAACGGGATAGGTGCATCCAGCAGGCCTCAGCGGGACGCGTGGCAGGCGGACCGCCTTCAGTTCATTGCAGCCACTTGAGCACCATCGCGTAGAGGTTCTCGGGAATGACCGGCTTGGCAATATGCGCGCGCATGCCGGCGGCGAGGCAGCGCTCCCGGTCTTCGACGAAGGCATTGGCCGTCATGGCGAGGATGGGTGTCTGCGGGTTGCGGTCACCGGCGCAGATCGCCTGCGTCGCTTCGAGACCATTCATGACCGGCATCTGCATGTCCATCAGGATCAGCGCGTAGTCATTGGCCGCGGCGAGGCGCACGGCCTGCTCACCATCGTCGGCGATGTCCACCTGCAGCCCGACGTCCTCGAGCATGACCCGCGCCACCTCCTGGTTGATCGGCTCATCCTCGGCCACCAGCACACGCCTTCCGGCATGGCGGCTGCGGATCATCTCGGCCAGCGCGTCGGCATCACTGCCTTCCTCCGTGGGCGCCGGCTCACTCGACAGGGGCAGGGCGATCTCGAACCAGAACAGGCTGCCGCGACCGGGGCTGCTATCCACGCCGATGCGCCCGCCCATCAGGGCGACCAGGCGCTTGCTGATCGCCAGGCCGAGGCCGGTGCCGCCGTACTTGCGGGTCATCGAGTTGTCGGCCTGTTCGAAGGCGGAGAACAGGCGCGCCTGGTCGTCCGGCCCGATGCCGATGCCGCTGTCGGCCACCTCGAAACGCAACACGGCTTCCTGATCGCCCAGTGCCAACGCCACCACCCGCACGGTGACACCCCCTTGCTCGGTGAACTTGACCGAATTGCTCGTCAGGTTGAGCAGGATCTGGCGCAGACGCAGGGCGTCACCCTGGAGATAGCGCCCGGCCAGGGCGGCGGGCACATCGAAGTGGAGGGTCAGCCCTTTCTCGCGGGCCTTGAGGCCGACGATGCTCGACACGCTGTCCAGGATGCCCTGGAGCTGGAAGTCGCTCCGCTCGAGCACCAGTTGATCGGCTTCGATCTTGGAGATGTCCAGGATGTCGTTGATCACCGAGAGCAGGTGGTCGGCAGCGAGATTGGCCTTGTCCAGCTGGTCCCGCCCCTGCGGGTCGGCCATCCGGACCCGCGCCAGGCGGATCATCCCGACGATCCCGCTGAGTGGTGTGCGCAGCTCATGGCTCATGTTGGCCAGAAAGGTGCTCTTGGCCCGGCTGGCCGCTTCGGCGGCCTTCTTGGCGGCCTCCAGCTGGGCGGTGCGCTGGCCCACCTGCTCCTCCAGATGGAACTGGTAGATCCGGAGCTCGTCCGATGCCTGGATCCAGCGGGAGATGCTGCGGAACACCAGGATGCCGGCCGCCAGTGCGATCACGGTCAGGAACAGGGGCAGGCCGAGCTGGGCGCGCCAGCGCTGGATCGCACCATCGACCGGCGTGGACACGAACACCGTCAAGGGATAGTGCTCGAGCCGGCGGAAAGCGAACAAGGCCTCCTTGCCGGTGACGCTGTTGTGACCGCTGAGCGTCCCCCTGACGGGAAAGCCGTGCTCACGCAAATGCACGACCAGCGCACCATCACGCGGCGTGCCGTAGGTCTTGTTCAGATCTCCGCTGGGCGGCACCGGATAGCGGCTGACCAGGAAGGCATCGTCGCGCAGCAGGCCCAGCGCCGAGCCCGGCGGCAGGCCCAGGTTGTGCCAGAAGGACTGCTGCCGGGACAGCGGCAGCGTGGCGTTCATGACGTACTGCAGGTGTCCATCCGCGTCCCGGATGCCGAGGCGCAGCGGCATGATCCAGTCCTTGATGACGCGGCCCTCGGCCGGGCGGCCCACGTTGAGGCGGTCCTGCACGGCGATCTCTTCGAATGCCACCTGACGACCGGGGACATCCCGCGTGTTGGGGATCTGCTCCGGCCTGTCGGTCTGGTCCGTGGCAAAGACCCCGCCCTCGGCATGGGACAGGGTGACGAAGAGATACTCGGGGTCCGAGTCCTTGAAGGCCTTGAGGAGGGGGCTGATGCGACCGTGCCGGATGTCCTCGGGTGTCAGCCTTCGTCCGAAGGCCCGCATCCGGTTCTCGTGGCCGGAGAAGTAATTGTCCAGGGAGTTGCCGGTGATCTCGGCAATGGTCGCCAGGTGGCTCAGCTCGTAGTCCCGGGCTTCCTGCCAGGTGCGCCAGAGCCAGGCGGCCACGACCAGGAAGAACATCACGCTTCCCAGCAGGAAGCCCCGTCGCAGCCGGCGAAGCATCAGCGCTGCATTATTGTGGGCCATCGCCGCCGTGATCCGCCGTCATAAAGGGGGGAATGGTAGTCCCGGGGGCACAAAGAATCCAGACGCCCCCTCCCCCGCCGACGCCGCCCTACAGCGCGACCGCCTTGATCGCCTCGCGCTTCCACTCCGCCGCACGGCTCACCGAGACCCGGCGGGCCTTGGGTACGGCCAGCGGCTTGGCCAGGGTGATCTCGGCGCGCTTGATCGGGAAGCGCTCGCCAAGCAGGTCGAGCATGGCCTGGCTCAGGTGTTCGAGCAGGTTGAAGTGGCGCCCGGCAAGCAACTCTTCCAGGGCCTCGACGACCTGGTCATAGTCCACCGTGTGGCGGATGTCGTCGCTGCGGGCGGCCAGGGTGCCATCGATGGCCAGGCTCAGGTCGATCTCGAGGGGCTGCGGCGCAGCGATCTCATGGGCATAGATGCCGATGGAGGCTTGCAGGGACAGTCCATCGAGGCGGATGAGGCAGTCATGGTCCATGGTCAGGGCCCTCAGTGTCCTTTGAGGAGCGGGGCTTCCCACTCCTGGTAGTCGTCGGTCTGGCGCATGCGCAGGGCCCGTTCGGCCGAGCGCAGGGTGTTCTCGATCAGCATCGTCACCGTCATCGGGCCCACGCCGCCCGGCACCGGCGTGATCCAGCTGGCCTTCTGCTTCACCCCTTCGAAATCCACGTCGCCGACGATCTTTCCATCGGCCAGACGGTTGATCCCCACGTCGATCACGATGGCACCCTGC
>JAFLDU010000132.1 GCA_017309145.1 Zoogloea sp.
ATTTTACCAAAGACCAGGCGTACACGCAATTACTTACCTTTCTGAATCGTGAACTCTTGACAACGGATGCTTCATCTCTATCGAAGATCGACAAAAAAGAGAAAGAGAGATGATGATGGAGAAAGAATTCCTGGTGCCAATGCAGCTTGAGCTTGAGCTTGAGCTTGATGCGAGTCACGAACAAACTAATTCGTGCCGGGTTTATTCCTTTAGTGAAGCGTTTGCTCGTTTACAAGAAAAAAACGTGTCTGTGGCAAAAGATTTGCAGGACTTGTACGTCCGAGATCGTGTCGAGAGTTTGATCGCTCGATATAAGTAAAAAGTGTTTTTCTGATGAGCTCTGCCATGTGCAGGGCTTTTTTTTGGCTGAAAAATAGGTTAACACCTTGATGCCATAGCCAAGAGGCGTCAATGGTATCTAAGCACCGGCGTGCCCAGTGGGGTTACACAGCCTAGCAGATCGATGCAAAGCCTAGTGAACGATCCGGCCATCCACCTATCCTAACCGCATCCTCCGAACCCCAGGCACAGCACAGATGCGCGCGGGGGAATCCTCCGCCCTCGATGTTCCACTATTTCTCGGTCGAGTCCCGGGTTCCGGCGGATCATCCGCTACGTCGAGTGAAGAAGCTGGCCGATACGGCGCTGCCGGCCATTTTAGGTGAGTTTGATGGTCTGTACGCCAAGACGGGGCGCCCTTCGATTCCTTCTGTTCAAGGCCCAATTGCTGATCGCCTTGTACTCCATGCGCTCGGATCGACTGTTCTGCGAGCAACTCGATTACAAACTGCTCTTTTGCTGGTCTATCGATCTGGACCTGTAGTCGGATGGGTTCAATCAATCGAACTTAAGCCGCCTGGGCGAAAACCTAGTAGAAACCGACATAGTCCGACGTTTCTTCGAAGAAGTGGTATGCCTGGCCCGAAAGGACAGGCTGCTCTCCTCCGATCACTTTGCCGTGGATGGCACCTTTTGATCGACGCTTGGGCGTTCTTCTAGGGCTTCATGCGCAGGGATGGCATTGATCCGCCCAAGCCCGACGACGGCATGGTGGATTTCAAGGGTGAGAAGCGCCCCAACGCCACCCACTAGAGCACTACCGATCTCGAAGCGAAAGTCATGAGGAAAGGCAATAGCCAGCCAGCCAAACACAGTTATGGCTGCCAAGCGCTGATTGAGAGCCGGAGCGGCCTGTCCGTGGATCTGCTCATCACCGATGCGACACTGGGTGAGAATCAGGCCGCCCGCCAACTGCTCACCCGCGCGTGGCGGCGGAAGGGCCACCCGAAGACCCCGGCAGCCGACATGATCGCAAGCTGGCACCCTTGTATGTTTTTTATGTTGCGATTTATATGATAATAGCCTACGTTGAAAAGACAAAGTCATTTGTGGCGCACATCTGAATTTGATAGGTTGTTGGCGCGACTAGACAGAGTTCGTTGCCAACCTTGAGTTCTCCAATGAGGAGGCTAGCTGTGCAGCAGTTGCAGTCGCTAGATGTTACGACTTGAGCTCGCTTTGCGTGGCCAGTTGCAGTCGTCAAAGCGGTCACGTAACGTTGGCCAAGTGTCAGGTCTGGAAGAGAGTTGCGAACATCCAAATCAGAAGCCGGACCTTGCTCACGTTGGTTTCGACGAATCAGTTCTGCGTAGATTGTGTTGAGAGCTCTCAGAGCACTTTGGCGCCGTGTTCATGTCGGCCAAGGGTAGGCCATTCCTTAGAACCAGGGAGGGAGCATGAAGATCGAGTTGATAATGGTTGCAATCGCATTGGCTAGCGAAGCGGCGTGTAATTCGGCATCGGCCGGCGCGTTGATGGCTAATCCGTTGCCGCGTGGTTTATCGGAATGTGGCACTGATTATGCGCCGCCAATCGCAAACCCTGCCGGTTCAGTGAAGCCCAGGGACTGTCCTGTACCCTCAACCCGCATGTATAAACCTAAGTTTCAGACCATTGGACACGAAGTCCTTATGGAAGAGTCCGAAGTTTGTTTTGTTTCCGATTCAACCTTCGAGTTACTGGACTCATTGATCGAAATGGGACGACAGAGGTACAAGCAGGCTTCCAGCGGCGATGCTGACTGGAAGGGAGGCGTTCATTTCTTCGAGACCATGGGGCAGGTGCTCGTTGACGCAGGCTTTCAGCTCTATATTCCGACAGAGACTCTTGGCGATGCACTCGCCAATCGACAATTAGACGGTGATGGCAAGCATATAGCTGACTGTGACACGGGCTCTCTCTTGTATATGTCCACCGCCGAGGTCCTTGGGCTCCCGGTGAGTATGGTTGAGATTAAGCTACGTTCCGGCTCTGGCCACAACTACCTGCGCTGGTTACCCCCTACAGGTCAAACTATCGATTGGGATACGAACGGACGAGTGCAGTGCACCACGCCCCCTAATCAACCTGCGTGGCAGGGGCGCACAATGTCGCGTGTCGAGGTCCTTGGCTATACACGAGGACTACGTGGTCTCCTTCAGCAGAAAGCTGGGCGTAACGCCGAGGCTGCAACTGATTACCGGGTAGCTGCGAAAATGTATCCGCAGTCACCTTGGGCGCCGAACAACTTGGCATGGCTTCTTGCGACGCGAGCCCAGTTTGACGATCCTGCTGAGGCGAGTGAAGCCGTCGACAATGCACTGCGTGCCGTCTCTATTGAAACAGATGCTAATAGTCTGGATACGCTGGGGTGCGCGCACGCACGGAAGGGGGACTTTGTATCAGCGATAGCGGCCGCCAAAGATGCCATTTCTCTCGCGCCCGCAAACGAGGTTTTCAAACAGCGCTTGAGGAGCTTTGAGGCATCGCCCCCGAAGAACTGTGTGGGACTGGAGTAAATGCGTAACTGTCCGGTAATTCCACCTTCCTCAATCCGTCTTAGCGAGTAATTATGTCTTGGAGGTGCTCGACGATCCGAAGCCTACCGATGTGCTGCCGGCCTGTCGGTAGCTGAATTTTGATCGATGCCTTGACTCTGTGGCCCGTCGTTTCCCGGGTGAATTGTCTCCCTAGTCACGAGCTTGCAAGAGTGCTCAGGCGCTTCCGGCTTTGAAGAGCAGGACTGGAGGGCCTTTGGTGCTCATCAAGCGCTTTGTGGCAGTTGTTAGAGCCTTGTCACACAAATACTCCAGCCTGGGATTGTAGTAGCACCTGAGACAGCAGTCTCTGCCCAGTCAGTATTCCCACGAAGTCAGAGGGTGAGGCTCCGCCGAGAGCTGGGATAGGCTGGTCGAGCCACCATCCGACCCATCGGGCCGCATCAAAACCGATCGTGTTGCCGGACTCCTCCACCATGATTGCGACTTGGCCAATGAGGCACTCCAGACCGATCACACGTTCCCCTTGCTCTGTGGTCAGCGTAGCGCCTTGACGGCTCTTGCGTCGTACTGATGCATGGGGGAGCTTGAGCATAGCTAGTAGGTGCTCCTGGGAGATATGCATCTCGCTGGCGAGATCCTTGAGGCGCGATGCGGGGACTTGATCACGAATGAGCCGAACGCGCTCCGCTGGGGAGGCCAGATAGAAGCTCTTTGCATGTTTGGTCACTGTGGTTCCTTCCAAGGCTGCCTCTGCTGCAGTGTGGTCTGATCTCTCAGGATAGATTCTGCATCAGAAAATTCGCGTGCCGAGAGGGCGTCTTAGGCACTCCGAACCACGCGTGCCGTTCAATCGTAGCCCTAGATGGTGGGCTGGTCGCTCGGTGGAAGATCTTCGTCGGCCTTTCCAGGGGAGCGATCTGTAAAGACTCTAGCCAAGAAGTTCTTTGCGCCCTTAACGACATCTTCGTCATCAGTGTGATGAACACGCTTCCATTGCATATTCAGGTAGTTTGCGCTGGATAGGGTTGTCCCCTCTTCTTTGGCGCAGTCCATCACGAGTACGCCAAGCAGGCCTGACGGGACAGGTTTCTCATTCTTGTTCCATGTGACAAGCGTGGCGCATCGCTTTTGTTGCCTATCCTGGAGCTCGATGATGTAACGGACTTGGCGCTCCAGCATAATCTCTGCGACCAGCACCATTCTGCGAAGATTCCTTTCTTTGTCGATGAAAAGCCAAGCTTTCCGTTTTCCGTCGACTTCCTCTGGAAATACGTTGAGTTGCGTGCCGTGCTGCACCGTTGTGTCGTCAAGTACGGCTCGGAAGTCAACCTTGCAGAGACCGTGCTCTGCCAGCGTACGCAAATGTCTGAGCACCTGCAGGTAGCCCTCTTGACCCTTGGTGGCGTCTACATCGTGGACCTCACGGGAGGGCTTCTCTGGAAGAGCGTTTAAGCCCTCGATGATCATGCGGCCGATGTAGTCTGATGATGAACGACCTTCGACCACTGATCCTTTGTATTTGCTTTGCCATATGGGCTTCCAGCGCTGTTTTTGCTTCGGAGTCTTCCCTTCCTCTTGTGGCAGCTTGTGTGCCGGAATCAGCGCTAGTTCGGGAAAGCGTTCGCTGATTTCACGCTCATGTAGATGAGTTGGTGGGCTTTGCGTGGACGGAGCGGAGCTGGAGAGCAGTACGGAGCTATTCGGGGTGCTGCTGGAAGGTACGTTATAGAACTTGGGCTTCGTATCTGGTGGATCACTCTCTTCGTCGTGGCCCGGGCTAGATCGGCCATCGTTGTCGCGATCCCACTCAAGGTGAGTAAACGCCGGGGTCCAGTCACAACTCACTAGTCGTGTTACGAGAACTCTATTTGGAACATGGCGGCCTAAATCGACAGCACGAAACTTGAGGGTGCAAGGGCCCTCGAAGGGAGGGAGTGCCCGTATCAGACGATCATGGCTGCTGTCCATTTGTGCGGCGGCAAACAGGAAGATCTGTTGCGCTTGCTGTAGCGCATATTGATCAAATGCAAATCTTGCGAGGAAGCGGGCGTCCGCATCAAGCATGAGCCGGCGAAGCCAGAGAACGGCCCGCCCGTCAGGGTGGAGTGTGGATTTGTCTACATTCCAAAGGTGGGTGTTTGGGTCTAGAAAATGACCTTTGATCACGGCCTTTGCCAGTACATCAGAGGTGGCGTAGAAGAACCTGAACACCTCGATGGCAGGAATGATCGTCGCGTAGGGATCTTCCTGGGAGCCGATGGCGATGAAGAGGCTCTGCTGCTCGGTGGTCGAGGCTTGATGCTCCCAGCTCTCTCGCACAGGAATTATTTTTACCCCCCTGTGGTCGAGGTCTTCCCGCCGAATGACTTGAATGTTGGATCGGCTGCAGTCGACCGCTCGAGTATCGGCTTTCTCGAACGGCAGTAGTGAGCTTGCCTGTCTTACAAGGAAGCCATCCTTTAGCACCGCATTCAAGTGCACCCGCGGTATCTCGCCGATGGGTAGAAGCATCTGATGAACGTTTGTGCTGCCACGTGCGCCCACAGGGTACGTTCGGTCCGGACCGGGAAGGGGCATCAGGTAGGTGCTGATGCAACTGTTGGTGCTAGCAATCAGCGGATTTGTCGTCAGACGGCCAAAGCTAGTCACTCTCCAATACCCCGGGAGGGTAACGCTTTCATGCTGAACTTGGGGCTCATGCATGGCGCACCCCTTCGCAGATAGCGTGGTTTGCTAACAAATATCGGAGGTCAGTAACAAATACCGAAATTTCGGAGTGCCTTCCTTGGGCAGGTCGGCCGGGGCCAGGTTGACCGTGATACGCCGCTGGGGGAACTCGAAGCAGGTGGTCTGCAGGGCCGCCCGCACCCGATCGCGGGCCTCGCGCACCTCCACGTCGGGGAGCCCGACCAGGGTGAAGGCCGGCAGGCCGTTGGCCAGATGGACTTCGACGGTGACCTCCGGGGCGAGGAGGCCGACCAGGGCGCGGCTTGTCAGGAGGGCCAGGCTCACGGTGTTTCCCATAATGGGTAAAGCCGAGAGTTTAGCCGGGCGCGACGCCCGATGGTATCAACTTGTCATGAGCTCAGGGGGCGTCGCGGAAAGCCTCGACAGCGATCAGCAGGCGGACCTCGTCGCTCACCGACGGAATGTTCTTGGTCATGCCGAACTCCGAGCGCTTGATACGTGCCGTGATGTCGGCGCCGCAGGTCTCGCGCTTGTTGAGGGGGTGGGGCGCACAGTGGAAGCGGGCCAGGGTCAGGGTCACCGGTTTGCTGACGCCGAGCAGGGTCAGGGTGCCTTCGGCGGCCACCGGCTTGTCGCCCTCGAAGCGGAGTTGGTCGGACTTGAAGCTGATCACCGGAAACTCGGCGGTGTTGAAGAAACCTTCACCACGCATGTTCTCGTTCCACTTGGCAAAGCCCATGTCGATGGAGGTCGCGTCGATGCTCACTTCCACCGACCCCTTGCGGGCGGCGTTGTCGAGGACGATCTTGCCGCTGGTCTTGTTGAAGCGGCCGCGCTGGGTGGAAAAGCCCAGATGGTCCGTCTCGAAGAGCGGGAAGGTGTGGTTGCTGTCGATGGTGTAGCCGACGGGGGCCGCCAGGGCCGGGGTGGCGCATACGGCCAGCAGGGCGAGGATCTGTTTCAAGCGGTACTCCTTGGGGCAGGGGGATGAGCGCGGGTGGGCGGGGTGCAAACAAAAAAGGGGCGCCGGGGCGCCCCTGTACTGACCGTCGGGTGGCCGGGTGGTTCAGACCCCGGTTACGGGCGTGCGGGAGGCCAGTTCCGCCTCCAGGCGGGTCACCCGTTGCTCGAGTTCGGCAAGCTTCTCGCGGGTGCGGGTCAGTACTTCCTTCTGCACTTCGAATTCCTCCCGGGTGACCAGATCGAGCTTGGAGAAGCCGCTGGCAAGCAGGGCTTTCGCGTTCTTCTCGATGTCCTTGGCGGGGCTGCTGGCGAGCAGTTCGGATACTTTGGCACCGAGTTCGTCGAGGATCTTGGGGTTGGCCATGGCGGTATACCTCTTGGATGGGGGGAGTCTTGAGTGGGCCGCAGGGAGGCCCCGTGTGCATGAAAGTTTAGCACCGGCTTGGAGGATGGGCGCCCGTCGCACGCGCACCAATTCGGCGCCCTTTATTGGTGCATGATGCCAACTTGGTGCGTGCATCAATTTTCCTGCATCGCAGCAGAGCTCCCGATTCCTGTGCATGTATTTGAAAAAATTTGTTTTTTCAAACTGGCACATCGATTGCTAGATGTGATTCGCCAACTTTGATTACCAGGAGAATCTCCATCATGCGCAAGACCGTCATCGCCTCCGCTCTGATCGCCGCCAGCGTCATCCTGCCGACCATGGCCCACGCTGAAGAGGCCGCGCCGGCTCCCGAGCACACCTTCACCAGCAACATCGGCTTCGCCTCGGAGTACATCTATCGCGGCATCGGCCAGACCAACCGCAAGCCGGCGGTGCAGGGCGGCTTCGATTACGCGCACTCCAGCGGCCTCTATGTCGGCACCTGGGCGTCCAACGTGTCCTGGCTGAGCGACGGCAGCTCCACGGTCAGCAACAGCATCGAGATGGACTTCTACGGTGGCTTCAAGAACACCGTCGGCGATTTTGCCTACGACGTGGGCCTGCTGCAGTACTTCTACCCGGGCTCCGGCTACGGCAACAACCCGAACACCATTGAGGGCTATGTGGCCGGTACCTACAGCATCCTGACCCTGAAGTACTCCCACTCCTTCAGCGATCTGTTCGGCTGGGCTGACTCCAAGGGCTCCGGTTACCTGGATCTCACCGCCAACTACGAGCTGGTGCCGACCGTCAATCTGGTGGCTCACGTGGGGCGTCAGAAGGTCCGCGGCGACAGCAGCGGTGCCTCCTACACCGACTACAAGCTCGGCGTGACCAAGGATTTCAGCGGCACCGTGGTGGGCCTGAGCTATGTGAACACCAATGCCTCGGCCGCCTGGTACACCAATGCCTTTGGCAAGGATCTGGGCAAGGACCGTGTGGTCCTGTCGATTACCCGTACTTTCTAATTCCCTTAACCGCACGGCGGCCGTCAGGCCGTCGGTCTGAGGAACCAAGCCATGAAACTCGTTACTGCCATCATCAAGCCCTTCAAACTCGACGAAGTGCGTGAAGCCCTTTCCGCCATTGGCGTGCAAGGCATCACCGTGACCGAAGTCAAGGGCTTCGGCCGCCAGAAGGGGCATACGGAGCTGTACCGCGGCGCCGAATACGTGGTCGATTTTCTGCCCAAGGTGAAGATCGAGGCCGCCGTGAAGACCGAGATCCTCGATCAGGTCATTGAAGCCATCGAGAAGTCTGCCAGCACCGGCAAGATCGGCGACGGCAAGATCTTCGTGTTCGATCTGGAGCAAGCCATTCGCATCCGTACCGGCGAGTCCGGGACCGAAGCGCTATAAAGGGAGCCCGTAATCATGAGAAAAATCGTCACAGCCCTGCTGACCACCCTGGCGGTCAGCTTTGCGGGCAGTGCGCTGGCCGACGACAAGGAAGCCCCTGTCGCCCCGGCCGCCGCAGCTGCCGTCACCGCTCCGGCCGCGGCCGAAGCGAAGCCGGCCGAAGCGCCGGTGGCTGCCCCGGTAGCCGAAGCCAAGGCCGAGGCTGCTGCGGCCCCCGCCGAGGCTGCGGCCCCGGCTCCGGTCCCCAACAAGGGTGACAACGCCTGGATCATCGTCGCCGCGGCGATCGTGATCATGATGTCCATCCCCGGCCTGGCCCTGTTCTACGGCGGCCTGGTACGTGCCAAGAACATGCTGTCGGTGCTCCTGCAGGTGTTCGCGGTGTTCTCGCTGATCAGCTTCCTGTGGGTGCTGTACGGCTACTCCGTGGCCTTCACTGAGGGCAGCGCCTTCTTCGGCGGCCTGGACAAGGTTCTGCTGAAGGGCATCACGCCGGATTCCGTTGCGGCCACCTGGACCAAGGGCGTGGTGATCTCCGAGTTCATCTACGTGATCTTCCAGGGCGCCTTCGCAGCCATCACCGTGGCCCTGATCGTCGGCGCCTTCGCGGAGCGGATCAAGTTCTCGGCGGTGCTGCTGTTCTCGGTGCTGTGGTTCACCTTCAGCTACCTGCCGATGGCCCACATGGTCTGGTACTGGGCGGGCCCGGATGCCTACACGTCCGCCGAAGCGGCTGATGCGGCCAACGCGACCGCCGGCTTCCTGTTCCAGAAGGGCGCCCTCGACTTCGCCGGCGGCACCGTGGTGCACATCAACGCCGCCATCGCCGGCCTGGTGGGTGCCTTCATGGTGGGCAAGCGCATCGGTTACGGTCGTGAGTCCTTCGCACCGCACAGCCTGACCCTGACCATCGTCGGTGCCTCGCTGCTGTGGGTGGGCTGGTTCGGCTTCAACGCCGGTTCCGCCCTGGAAGCCAACGGCGTAGCCGCCCTGGCCATGGTGAACACCTGGGTGGCCACCGCTGCCGCGGCCCTCTCCTGGCTGTTCGCCGAGTGGATCATCAAGGGCAAGCCGTCCGGCCTGGGCGCTGCGTCCGGCGCAGTGGCCGGCCTGGTGGCGATCACCCCGGCGGCTGGCGTGGTCGGTGTGGTCGGTGCGATCGTGATGGGCCTGTTGGCCGGCGTGGTCTGCCTGTGGGGTGTCAATGGCCTGAAGCGCATGCTTGGCGCCGATGACTCCCTCGATGTGTTCGGCGTGCATGGCGTTGGCGGCATCCTGGGTGCCATCCTGACCGGCGTGTTCGCTTCCCCGTCCCTGGGCGGCGCCGGTGTGTGGGACTACGTGGGCAACAAGGTTGCCGACGGCTATTCCATCAGCGACCAGGTCATCATCCAGGCCACCGCGGTGGGCGTGACCGTCGTCTGGTCTGCCGTGGTTGCCTTCATCGCCTACAAGCTGGTGGATATGTTCATCGGCCTGCGGGTACCGGAAGACGAAGAGCGGGAAGGTCTGGACATCACCTCCCACGGCGAAAGCGCCTACCACCAGTAAGATCGGTAGTCCTTCGCAGTATGGCAACGGGCGCTTCGGCGCCCGTTGTCTTTTCTGGGGGGGGGCTCGTCGACATCCCCCGTAGGCGCGGTGTAGGGGCGGCTTCAGCCGCCCGCGGACGCCGATCAAGCACCTGCGGGCGGCTGAAGCCGCCCTTATACGGCCCATACAGGCGTGCCCCATGGGAGGGCGGGCGACGCAATAAAAAGCCGGCCTCGCGGGCCGGCTGATGGTGCGGGGAGGGGGCGCCCTCAGCGGAACACCACCGTCTTGTTGCCATGCACCAGCACCCGATCTTCCAAGTGGTAGCGCAGGCCGCGGGCGAGCACGGCCTTCTCGATGTCCTTGCCGTAGCGGACCATGTCCTCGACCGAATCGGAGTGGTCGATGCGGATCACGTCCTGTTCGATGATCGGGCCCTGGTCCAGGTCGGCCGTCACGTAGTGGCAGGTGGCGCCGATCAGCTTGACGCCACGCTCGTAGGCCTGGTGGTAGGGCTTGGCGCCGACGAAGCTGGGCAGGAAGCTGTGGTGGATGTTGATGATCTTGCCCGGGTGGGCGGCACACAACTCCGGCGACAGGATCTGCATGTAGCGGGCCAGCACCATGGTGTCACCGTGGGACTCCTCGAACAGGCGCTGCACCTCGGCGTAGGCCTGGGGCTTGTTGTCGGCGGTCACCGGCACATGGTGGAAGGGGATGCCGTGCCACTCGACGAAGCCGCGGAAGGTCTCGTGGTTGGAGATCACGCAGGGGATCTCGATGTCCAGCTCCTTCGACTGCCAGCGGGCGAGCAGATCGTAGAGGCAGTGCTCCTGCTTGGATACCAGGATCACCACGCGTTTCTTGACCGCCGAATCGGTGATCTTCCAGTCCATGTTGAGTTCTTCGGCGATGGGCCGGAAGCGCTCGCGGAACTCGGTGAGCATGAAAGGCAGTGAATCCGCCCGGATCTCGATGCGCATGAAGTAGCGCCCGCGGCTGTCGGCGTCCTCGGCGGGTTCGGCGTGCAGGGCGGTCTCGAGGATCCAGCCCTTGTGCTCGGCGATGAAGCTGGAGACCTTGGCGACGATGCCGGTGCGGTCGGGGCAGGAGGCGGAGAGGGTGTAGAAGCGTTCGCGATGCATGGCGGCGGAGGCTGCCGGCCGCGGGGCGGCCGGCGCGGCAAGGGTCAGATGCGGGCGGAGGCGGCGCGGATCTGGGCCATCAGGCCGCTGTACTCGCGCTCGACGGGGAACTGCGGGAGCTCGGCGATGACGTTGTCCGGTGCGCGGAACAGGATGCCGGCGTGGGCTTCCTTGAGCATCGCGGTGTCGTTGTAGGAGTCGCCGGCGGCGATGACCTTGAAGTTGATTTCCTTGAAGCGCTGGACGGCTTCCTTCTTCTGGTTGGCCATGCGCAGGTGGTAGTTCACCAGGAAGCCCTCGGCGTCGGCCTCGAGCTTGTGGCAGAACAGGGTGGGCATGCCGAGCTGCTTCATCAGCGGCATGGCGAACTCGTAGAAGGTGTCGGACAGGATGATGACCTGGAAGTCCTGGCGCAGGGCGTCGAGGAAGTCCTTGGCGCCGGGCTCGGGGCCCATCTCGGCGATCACTTTCTGGATGTCCGGCAGGCCCAGCTTGTGCTGCTTGAGCAGGTCCAGGCGGTACTTCATGAGCTTGTCGTAGTCCGGCTCCTCGCGGGTGGTGCGACGGAGTTCGGGAATGCCGGTGCGTTCCGCGAATTCGATCCAGATTTCGGGGACGAGAACACCTTCAAGGTCGAGACAGACGAGTTGCACGGCGGAAAGCTCCAGGTTACGACGGTTGATTTCGGGTAATTCGCGATTCTAGCAAAGAGACCGTGACGGCTTGAGGGAATTGCTTGAACGCCGGCAGGGGGGTAGGGGCGGCTGAAGCCGCTCCGACAACGCCCCTACAGGTCTACGCAGTCTCAATCGGCCGGTATGGCCTCCAGGGCTTCGTGCAGCTCGAGCCAGCGCAGCTCGGCCTCGTCGATCTTCTCGGTCAGCTCGGCCTGGCGCTTGAGCAGCTTGGGCACCTCGCCGGCATCGGGGCCGGTGTACAGGTCCGGGTCGGCAAGGCGCTCGTCGAGCTGGGCCTTCTCGGCATTCCAGGGGCCGAGCTTCTTGTCGAGCTGTTCGAGCTCCTTGACCAGTGGACGGCGGGCGGCCAGGCGGGCCTGGCGGTCGGCGGCGGCGGCTTCCCGGTCGGCCTTGCGGCTGGCCTTGTCGGCAGCCTTGTCCGGGCACTGGCCGGCGGCCGCATCGGCGGCGCGTTGCTGGGCCAGCCAGCTCTTGTAGTCGTCCAGGTCGCCGTCGAAGGGGGTCAGGCGCCCGCCATCCACTAGCAGGAAGCGGTCGCAGGTGGCGCGCAGCAGGGCCCGGTCGTGGGACACGATCACCATGCCGCCCTCGTAGTCCTGCAGGGCCAGGGTGAGGGCGTGGCGCATCTCTAGGTCGAGGTGGTTGGTCGGTTCGTCGAGCAGCAGCAGATTGGGCTGGTTCCAGATCAGGATGGCCAGGGCCAGGCGGGATTTCTCGCCGCCGGAGAAGGGGCCGCAAGGGGTGGTGGCCATGTCGCCGTTGAAGTCGAAGCCACCCAGGTAGTTGCGCAGGTCCTGCTCGCGGGTCTGGGGGGCGATGCGCAGCATGTGCTGCAGGGCCGATTCGTCCGGGCGCAGGCTTTCCAGGGCGTGCTGGGCGAAGTAGCCGAGCTGCAGGCCCTTGCCTTCGCGGCGTACCCCGGCGGTGGGCTGGAGGCCGCCGGACAGCAGCTTGATGAGGGTGGACTTGCCGGCCCCATTGCGACCGAGCAGGCCGATGCGTTCGCCGGGGCGAATGGTCAGCTTCATGCCCGACAGGATGGGTTTGTCCGCGTAGCCGGCGGCAGCATCCTCGATCTGCAGCAGCGGGTCGGGGGCGGCGGTGCATTCCCGGAAGCTGAAGCTGAACGGGGTGTCGATATGGGCGGCGGCGATCAGTTCCATCCGCTCCAGGGCCTTGATGCGGCTCTGGGCCTGGCGGGCCTTGGTGGCCTGGGCGCGGAAGCGGTCCACGTACTTCTGCAGATGGGCGCGCTCACGCTGCTGCTTTTCGAACAAGGCCTGCTGCTGGGACAGGCGCTCGGCGCGCTGGCGCTCGAAGTTGGAGTAGCCGCCGGTGAACAGGGTGAGCTGCTGGTTCTCGATGTGGGCGATCTGGTTGACCACCGCGTCGAGGAAGTCCCTGTCGTGGGAGATCAGCACCAGGGTGCCCCGGTAGTCGGTGAGCCACTGCTCGAGCCAGATGACCGCGTCCAGGTCGAGGTGGTTGGTCGGTTCATCCAGGAGCAGCAGGTCGGAGCGGCACATCAGCGCCTGGGCGAGGTTGAGGCGCATGCGCCAGCCCCCCGAGAAGTCGGACACCGGGCGCTCCAGGTCGGCGGCGCTGAAGCCCAGGCCACTCAGCAGGGCGGCGGCGCGGGCGCGCGCGGCGTAGCCGCCGATCTCCTGCAGGCGTCCGTGCAGATGGCCGATCTCCTCGCCGTTGTGGGCGGCTTCCGCCTCGGCGAGGGCGGTTTCGATGCGACGCAGCTCGGCATCGCCGTCTAGGGCGTATTCGATGGCCGGGCGGGACAGGGCAGGGGTTTCCTGGGCCACGTGGGCGATCACCCAGGCGGCGGGGATCTCCAGATCGCCGGAGTCCTGGTGCAGCTCACCGCGCAGCAGGCCGAACAGGCTGGACTTGCCGCAGCCGTTGGCACCGGTGAGGCCGACCTTCCAGCCGGGGTGGATCTGCAGGCTGGCGCCTTCGATGAGAGTCTTGACGCCCCGGGCGAGGCGGAGGTTGCGAAACTGGATCACGGCAGAGGAAGCGCAGGTAAGCGGGCTGGAAATCCGGTATTGTAAGCGGTCCCGAAGTCCACCGCCCTGCCGTCCCATGCGTCTGCGCCCCCTGACCCTCGCCGTCTGTCTGTCTTCCCTGTGTTTCACCGCCCTGCCGGCGTCCGCCGAGGAGGCCCCGGTGGTCGATCCTGCCGCCGAAGTCGCCCGTGCCAAGGTGCTGAAGGACGAGGCGTCCACGCTGCGCAAGTCAGCAGAGGCCCGCTTTGCCGAGGAAGAGGCCGCCTGCTACCAGCGCTTCCTGGTCAACCGCTGCATCGATCAGGCGCGGGAGCGTCGGGTGGCGGATGTGCGCAAGGCCCGCGAGATGGATGTCGAGGCTGGCCGCATCGAGCTCGCCGAGAAGAACCGGGTTTATGCCGAGCGCCAGGCCGAGGCCGTCGAGATGGCGCCGCAGAAGGCTGTCGAACGTTCCGAGCAGGAGGCGCGGGCGCGTGCCGACACCGAGTCCCGGCTGCGCCAGTTGTCCGACAAGGAGACCGCCCGGGTCCAGCGCGAGCGCGAGGGCAAGGCCCGCGCCGAACAGGCAGCCGCCGACCGGGCACGCAAGGA